>JBLFXJ010000541.1:0-4256 GCA_047609825.1 Myxococcota bacterium | reverse complement strand
CGGCCTGGACACCCTGCGGGCGGCCATCGAGGCGGGCCTGCCCTACCGGGTGGCCGAGCGCCTCGCGGCGGTGGACGCGCTGCGCACCCAGCTCGACACGGGTGCGCTCCCGCCGGCCCGGGTGGCGTCCCGCCTGTGGCAGCTCGCTGAGGACGAGCTGCGACTCACTCGGGAGAACGCCCTCGATCGGCAGACCGTGTCGGTGGAAGGCGCCGAGGTGCTCGCCGACGTTGTGCGCCTGGGCATGGTGGCCCTGTACGTGCGCACCCCGGACGGCCAGTACGGCTTCGCGGAGCGCGACGGCGGCGGGTGGCGCACCACGATGCTGACCGGGCGCACGCCGACCCAGCAGATCGCGTCGCTGTTCGACTCCGTCGGAAAGCAGATCCGAGTTGGCTACTTCGAGCTGCCCAATGCGCTGGAGACCCGATGATCATCCTGCTCCTGGCCATGCTGGGCTCCGCCTCCGCCTCCGCCACCGACCTCGAGGAGGCCACCCAGCGGGAGTTCGCCTACCTCCGAGCGGAGAAGGCGGCGCTGCACGAGCGCATCGAGCAGGTGGGCCGCGACGCGGGCACCCGCACCGCCGCGGCCGAGGGTGACATCCGCCGGCTGCAGAGTCGGCTGGTGTCGGCACGCGCCGAGCGCGAGCGCGTCGAGGCGCTGCTGCTCGACGCCGAGCGGGAGCAGGCCTCGCTCGACGACCAGCGCGACCTGCTCGAGTCCACCCTGTTCCAGGCCGACGCCACCCTCGCCGGGTTCGACGTGCCCGAGGGCGAGCCGGTGCCGGCCGACCAGGCGGTGGGGTTGCGGGCGGCGTTCGACGAGGCCGGGCGACGGCTCGCCGAAGGCGGGGCCGTGCGCACAGAGGCGGGCGCGTTCTTCCTGGTCGACGGCACCGAGGTGCAGGGCGAGCTGATCCGGGTAGGCCAGATCGCGACCTATGGCGTGTCCTCACGAGGTGCGGGCACGCTGGTGCCCGTTGGCGACGGGCGCCTGCAGCTGCGCGATGGCCCGGCGGGGGCGGCGCGCGCGCTCGCCGCGGGCCGGCACCCCGACACGCTGGGTGTGTTCCTCCACGAGGGCACCGAGCGACGGATCGAGGAGGCTGCGGAGCAGACCTGGTCGGCGTGGCTCGAGGCGGCCGGTGTGGTCGGCCTGGTGATCGTCGCGCTGGGCGTCGCTGGCTCGCTGCTCGCGGCCTTCCGCATGCTGGGCCTGATGGTGGCGGGTCGAGGCGGCGCCCTGGTGGCCCGCATCGCAGCGCGCTTGGATGCGGGCGAGCTGGGTGAGGCGCGGGCGGCCGTCTCCTCTGGGAGCAACCCCACCGCGCGGGTGGTTCGCAGCCTGCTCGGCTCCGCGCGGCCCCGCACAGCACTGGATGATGTGGCCGCGGAGGCGATCCTCGCCGAGACCCCCGCCATCGAGCGGTTCGGAAGGGCCATCCTCGTCATCGCTGCGGTGGCGCCGCTGCTGGGTCTGCTCGGCACCGTCACCGGCATGATCGGCACCTTCGAGATCATCACGGAGTTCGGCACCGGCGACCCGCGGATGCTCTCCGGAGGCATCTCCGAAGCGCTCATCACCACCCAGCTCGGTCTGATCGTCGCCATCCCGATGCTGCTCATCGGCAACCTGCTCGACCGGATGGCCCAGGGTGTGCTCGACCGGCTCGAGCTCGCCGCTCTCACGGTGATCAACCGCGTGGGTGCCGAGCTGGGGCCCCGCGAGCTGGAAGAGGCGGCCAAGTGAGCGGTCTGCTCGACGCGGTCGTGGACACCTGGCACGCCGGCGGCTTCGTGATGCCGTGGCTCGTAGCGTGCACCGTGGTGCTGTGGTTCGCGATCGGCGAGCGCGCGTGGACGCTGCGCCGTGGCATGGCGGCGCCGGTCGAGGTGCTCGCCACCAGCACCCGGGTGGGCGGCGGCGTGCTGGGTTCGGCCCTGGCTGCGGCCCGCGCGGTGTCGGCGGACCGGCGCACGCCGAGCCGGCTCGATGAGGCGCTGGCACCGATCCGGGAGAAGGCGGACCGCCACCGGGTGCTCATCCTCACCATCGCCGCCATCGCCCCCCTGATCGGGCTGCTCGGCACGGTGACCGGGATGATCGAGACCTTCAACGCGCTCACCACGCTGTCGCTCCACAGCTCCACCGGCGGCGTCGCAGGCGGGATCTCGGAGGCTCTTGTGAGCACACAGATGGGGCTCGCGGTGGCGATCCCCGCTCTGCTGGTCGGGCGGCTGCTCGATGGCAAGCAAGAGGCGCTGGAAGACGAGCTGGGGCGGCTGACCGAGCGCCTCGCCACCGTGCGGGAGGGCTGATGGGACGTCTGCTGCGACGCGCCAAGAAGGGCCCGTCAGACCTGGATATATCACCGCTCATCGACGTGGTGTTCATCCTCCTGATCTTCTTCATGGTCACCACGACCTTCGTCAAGGACACCCAGCTCGACCTCGAGCGCCCGAGCGCATCCAGCGGGACCAAGGCGAACAGCAAGGCCCTGCGGGTGGTGCTGACCCGCGCCGGCGAGGTGTTCATCGACGATTCACCGATCAAGCCGTGGATGGTGCAGTCCCGGGTGCGCGACCACCTGCGCGAGGCGCAGGACGGCGCGGTGCTCGTGGTGGCCGACCGCCGGGTGATGGCGGAGTCGCTGATCGAAGTGGTGGACCAGTGCCGGCTGGCGGGTGCCGACGACGTGGGTGTGATCACCGACGCCGAGGGAGCCTGAGGTGGCGGTGGTCCGCGGGCTGGTTGGAGTGGTCTCGTCCGTCGGTGGCACCATGGGGGTGTTCGGGCTGATGCTCGCGATGAACGCTCTGGACCGTGGACCGAAGCCGGCGCCGGCTCGCGCGGCCGCCCAGTTCGACGTGGCGCCGCCGTCCAAGCCGCCGCCGCCGAAGCGCAGTCGGCCGCCCAAGCCGCCGCCGAAGCAGAGCACCACGCCGCCACCGCCTGCGCCGCTCCTGGCCGCGGGGCTGTCGGGCCTCGATCTCGGGCTGTTCGGCGGCGGTGAGGTGGACCTCGGCGGTACGGCCGACGCCATCGTCGGAGGCGGGCGCGACGTGGTGATGACCGCCGACAGCGTGGACGAGGCCCCGGTGCCGGTGCGGCGGGCCGCGGCGCCGTACCCGCCGAACGCCCGGGCCAAGGGCATCACGGGCGCGGTCACGTTGTCGATCCTCGTGACCGCGAGCGGCGAGGTGCGCGACGTGCGGGTGCTCGCGTCCGACCCACCCGGCGTGTTCGACGACGCCGCAGTGCGCAGCGTCGAGGGGTGGCGGTTCTCTCCCGCCGAGTACCAGGGCGCGCCGGTGGCCGTGCGCGTCGAGCAGACCCTCCGTTTCGACCTGGAGCGCTGATGCGGTGGCTTCGACTGCTGCTCGTGGGTGCGTGTCTCGCGGCGGCCGGTGGCGCCTCTGCGGCAGGCGGCGCCGACGGTGTGGACCGGCTCGCCATCGCGTCCCGCCTCGTGGCGGATGGCCTGCACGACCGGGCGGCGGCGATCCTCGACGAGGTGCCCGAGCCCGACGCGGACGACCCTGACCGCACCCGCTACCTCACCCTGCGCGGCATGGTGGCGCTCCACCTTGGGCAGCACGCCGAAGCCGCGGTGGATCTCGCCGCGGCGCTGGCCGACCCGGAGGTCGACCCGCTGCTCAACCTCCACCTCGCCCAGGCGCGCCTGTCTTCGAACGATCCTGCGGGTGCGATCCGGGCGCTCGACGCGGCCGGACCGTCGGCCGAGGCCGTGCCCGGCGCGTGGCTGCTCCGGGGCAAGGCGGCCCAGGCGCTCGATCAGCCACAGGCGGCGTGGGATGCGCTGGTCGCCGGCCGCGAGCGGTTCCCGGCCCACGTGGGCCTCGGCCGTCAGCACCTGCTGCTGATGGTGGAGCTGGGGCTGCACAGCACAGCGGCCCGGGAGGCCCGGCGGGTGCTGCCCGCCATCGGCGCCGACGCCACCCTGTGGGTGACGCTGGGCGATGCGCTGCGGCGCGCCGGTGCGGTCACCGGCGCGCGGTGGGTGCTGGAGGGGGCGCGGCTGCGGTTCCCGGAGAGCACCGATGCGCGGGTGGCGCTCGCCCGGGCCTGTCTCGACGCCGATCTGCCCCTGTGCGCCGGTGAGGTGCTCCAGGAGGCGGCCGTGCTCGACCCGGTGTTCGCCTCCGAGGCCGCCGAGTGCTTCCGTCGGGCTGGCGCCTACGGTCGGGCGACCTACCTCAACGGCCTGGTGGTGGACCCCGCGATCAAGCTCC
>JBLFXJ010000540.1:0-4262 GCA_047609825.1 Myxococcota bacterium | reverse complement strand
GGCGTGCTCTGGGTCTGGGGACTGGTGGACGCGGGCTCCGAGAGGCTCGGTCCGGTGTGGACCGCCCACCCGTCCACCGAGGCCGAGCTGCTCGCCGTGGGCAACTGGGCCGTTCGGACCGGGTGGCGACTCCGGTCCGGTGCCCATGCCGACGCCGACGCCCTTGTGGCGCTCGACCTGCACGCCTCCACCGACCGCCTCGCCCTGGTCGACCTGGCGGGCCTGCCACAGACCCTCGCCGTCACGCCCACCGAGCTCTCCGGTTCGGTCGCCACCCGCGTCGACGCCGTGGTGACCGCCCTGGCCACGGTGGGCGCGCTGCTGCCCGGTCTGCCGGGAGATGGCGGTCGCACCCTGGACGAGGCCCTCGCCGTCGGCGCCGGATTCGGTGCCGCCCGAGGCCCCCTCGGGGTCGGCGATCTGGGCGCCCAGCTCATCGCCGTGCGAGCGCTGGTGCCCGACGCGGCCGGCATCGGCCTCGAGCTGCGGTGGGTCGACGCCGACGCTGACCTGGCGCTGCACCTGGGCCGGGTGCTGCTCACCGAGGCCCGCCTTCGCCTCGTCCCAGACCGACAGGCCACCCTCGTCAGCCGACACCCCGGCGCCAGCGATCTGTTCGCTAAGACCGGCTCTTTTGCCGCCCTCACCGCCGAGTCCGACCGCGCCGACGCCAGCTGGGTGCCGGGCCAGGACTCCGCCTGGGTGCGCACCTGGACCCTGGGCGACCCGGGCGGAGCCGGCGGTCGCTACCCCCACGCCTGGGCGGGCGGCGTGACCGCTCCCGTGGCCGAGGCCGTTCGCGAGCGACTGGCCGGCAGTGGCCCCGAAGCCGCCGGCGCCGCCGCATCCCGCCTCGCCACCGCCGCACTGCACGAGCCCGACGGCCACACCCACACCGGCAGCGCCGCCGCCCTCCAGCTCCTCACCCCGGCGGACGCCCTGCCCGCAGATTCCGCGACTTTCGTCGTGCTGTGTGGAGCAGACGCCCAGGCCGTCGTGCACGCCGCCACCACCCTCATCGCCGAGCGCCTGGCGAGCTTCGCCGAGGCTGGTGTGCACCCGCTCCACGCGCCGGTGCAGCTCGCCATCACCCCGCTCGACAGCGTGGGCGGCGCTGCCCTGTCCCCCGCCGCCGCCGCTGACGGCTGGGACCGCGCGCTGTGGATCCGCCTCGAGACCACGCCTGGCGCCCGCCGCCGCGACGCCCTGTTCGGCACCCTCGAGCGGGACCTCGCCGAGCGCTACCCAGGCCGCGTGCGGATCGACCCCGCGGGCCAGTTCGCGGTGCACGTGGACGAAGGCCCGTTCCGCGATCTCGCCACCCTCGCCGGCCCCCGGCTCGACCCGGCGCGCGCGGTGCTCATCGCCCTCGCCGATGTGGGCGGCACCCCGCTCCGCTCCCGCCTGCACGACGCCATCCACCCGACCCCGCCGGACCGCACCGAGGCCGTCGGCACCCTCGAGAGCGCGCTCGGCGGACTCGAGGCCATCGACCCGACCCAGGACCTCCGTCGACAGGCCCTCGCCCTGATGGCCGATCTCGACGGCGACCGAGAGCTCACCGCCGACGAGGAGACCCTGCTGCACGAGGCCTTCGAGGCGTTCGAAGCGCTCCGTGAGGCGGACGGCGTGGACGTGACCGCCGAGCTCGAGCAGGTGTTCGAACTCCCCGTCCATGAGCAGTCGCCCGGGGTGGTGCTCGAGCTGGCCAGCGGCCAGGAAGCGCCCGCGAACCTGGAGGCCGGCCCCCTCGACCTGTCCGAGGTGCGCGCCCGCACCAAGCGACTCCGCGACAACGACAACGCCGAGCGCCTGGTGGCCTGGGCCCGGATGGTCGCCGCCCCCCACCCCGAAGACTTCGCCACGGGCGCGGACGGCTTCCCCCGCGACCTGAACATCCTCCGCAAGCTGGTGGTCTCCGAGGCCGAGCAGGCGAGGCGGTTCTCCCGCCAGCCCCCCGAGCCCCGCGCCTGGTGGAGCTACATCGGCGCCACCGGCCACCCCGGCCTGGTCGCCCCCCGCCGGCTCGACCAGGAGGCCCCGACCACCCTCGCCGGCCTCCGCGCGGTCGTCGCCGGCCTCGGCATCCGCAAGCTCCGGGTCACCGGCGGCGGGCACAGCGCGAGCGACGTGGCCCGACCCGCCGACGTGCGCCTCGACCTCACCAACCTGGACGACACCGCCATCGCCCTGCCCGGCATGGGCCCCGACACGCTCCAGCCCCACTTCATGGACCACGGCGGCGCGCTGGTCCGGGTGCCCGCCGGCCTGCCGGTGCGCGACGCGAACCGCACCCTCGAAGCCTGGGGCCGCTCCCTGGAGAACGCCGGCAGCTTCGACGGCCAGTCCCTGTTCGGCGCGATCTGCACCGGCACCCACGGCTCCGGCTCGGCCCTGGGTCCGATGGCCGACCAGGTTGTGTCGATGGACGTGGTGGTGGGCGCCCGCGACGCCCAGGGACAGATCCGCACCCGCGTGCTCCGGGTGGAGCGCAGCGGCGGCCCCACCCGGGTGGCGAACTTCCGCGCCTACATGGCCACTGTAGACCCGGCAGAGCGCTGGGAGATCCTCACCTTGTCGACGACGGACCAAGACCGCCTGTTCGACGCCCTGGTCGTGAGCCTGGGCAGCATGGGGGTGGTGTTCGGCCTCACCCTGCGCGTGCCGCCGGTGTATGGGCTGGCCGAGACCGGCGAGCGACTGCGGTGGACCGACGAGCTCAATGTCAACGGCGCGCCCACGCGAATCGAGGCGCTGCACCGCCGCGCGGTGAACGGGGAGGACCCGGTGGCGCTCGACCGGGTGGAGTACAACGTGAACGCCTATGGGCTGGACGCGGACCGAGGCGCGCTCCGGCGCACCCGACGGTTCGTGGGCCTGCCGGACCGGCCGTTCGACGTGCGCTCCCTGCCGGCCCAGCTCCGCAACGGCAAGTCCCAGGGGCCGAGCAAGCTCCTCGCCACGGCCACGATGGCGCGCACCATCTTCGGCATCCAGAACCTTGTCGGCCTCGCCCTCCGCGCCCAGACCGGCGACCTCACCAGCATCGCCCACCAGACCCTCCGGCTCGGCGCCGGGCGCTACGTGGCTCCGCCGTCCATCGAGGTCGCGTTCCCGGTTGAGCGCACCAAGGATGCGCTCGAGGCGGTGGCCCAGGTGGCCGCCGACGGCAAGTCTCGGGGGTACTACCTCACCTCTCCCGTGGGCGTGCGGTTCGTGCGGTCCACCCGCGCGCTGCTCGCCGCCCAGTCCGGCTGGCGGGCCGACGGCACCTTCGTCGACCGGGTGTTCACCACCGTGGAGGTGCCGATGCTGATGCACGCTCCCGGCACGAAGTGGGTGTTCACCCGCCTGCTCGACGCCCTGGTGGCGCTCGACGGCCGGCCGCACTGGGGCCAGGTCAACCGCCACCTGTGCACCTCGATACTCTCGCTCTGGCCGCAGAAGTCGGTGGACGACTGGCGCTGGGCCCGGGCGACCCTCGACCCGGATGGCCTGTTCGACAACGACTTCACCGACCGAGTGGGGCTGTAGGGAATGCTGCTACATATCGACAGCGTGCGCGCCCTGGTGAGCATCGCTGTCACCGCCAACCTCGACCGGACGGCGCTGCTCGCCGGCGTCAATCCCTTGTACATCGGCGCCCTCGATGTCATCCCCCGCACCACCGCGCAGCTCTTCGCTGACCTCGCGCGGCTGAGCAAGGACGGCTACCTGCCCGACGGCAGCTGCCCGCTGGCGATCTGGCTCGACAATGCTGCGTTCCTCGCGGGTCGCATCCCCTCCGCCAAGGCGTTCACCGACGCCCGCAGCAGCCTGCCCGGCCCCGCAGCGAAGGCGAGCGAGGCCGACCCGGTGGAGGCCCGCGGGGTGCCGTTCGCCGTGCCCGTGATCGACCGCATCCCGCTGCGCACCGAGATCCGCCGCCTGCGCGAGCCGTTCAACCCCACCACGCTGGTGGTGCGTGGCAAGCGGGGCACCGGCCGAACCCGCACGGCCGACTTCGTGCGCCACCTCGCGCAGCCCGAGCGCGTGTGCAGCGTGACCGACGCAGGCCGGCTGTCCCCCATCGAGATCGTGCGCGACACCATCGAGATGGTCATCGCCCCACCGGGCACCGTACACAGCACCGCCCAGCTCGACACGCCGTACAAGAACACCGAGCTCGCGATGCTGGTCGTGCGGTGGGTGCGGGAGCTCGCCGAGCCGGTGTGGTTCGTGTTCGACGACCTCGACCCGCTCACCTCGCCCGACCACCCGGT
>JBLFXJ010000539.1:0-4267 GCA_047609825.1 Myxococcota bacterium | reverse complement strand
GGTAGGCTGCAGGCCTCCGTCCGGGAAGAACACGGCCAGCTCGGCGCTGGGGGCACGGGCCTCGTCGCGGATCGGCACGTCCCGCAAGAGCACCACGCCGTCCCGGTCCACGTCCCACTGGGCCACCGAGGTGGCGACGCTGCCGGCCCACTCGTCCAGGGCGTCGGAGAGCAGGCCGAGGGGCTTCATGCTGGTAAAGCTGATCGTGGCGTCGCCGGTGTCGCCGAACGTGATGGAATCGTCGGTCTCCTCCGGCTCGCCCAAGCGCTCGCGGTTCACGATGCGCGGGTCGATCGTGCCGATCAACGGGAAGATCGGCACGGAGATCTCCGGGTCGTCATCGTCGGCGGGCTGCACCCGGTACTCGAACCGGGTCCACGCCTGCTCATCGAGGCGGCCCTCGAACGGGCCCGAGAACGCGTGGCGCTCGGGCGCGGCGCCACCGAACAGGCTCGGCGCCACGTGGGTGGAGGCCGTCAGCTGCACCTCGCCCGTGAAGTCCCAGCACCCGCTGGGGCCGGCGAGCACGGCCTGGGTGGCGTCGTCCCACGCCATCACCTCGTCGGTGTCGACGGTGGGGGGGCGGGGGCCGGCGAGGGCGAGTCCAGCGACGAGCAACAACATCGGGATCTCCTAGAACAACCGGAATGACAAGCCCAGACCCACACGGTCGATCGGCATGGCCTGAGTCCACGCGCGGCTCCACCGGGCCCGGAGGCCCACCTTGCCGACCGTGACGCCCACCCCGGCCTCTGCGCGCTGCTCATCCCCTACGCCGGCGACGGGCATCGAGGACGCCTGGCGGCGGTCACCGGCGAGCCACCACACGGGCTGGCCGCCGACGTACAGGCCCACGGGGCCGAGGTTCACGACAACGGCTGCGCGCAGGCCGACGCCGATCGCCGGCCGCAGAGGGGAGAACCAGACGGGCTGGCCCGGGACCGAAATGAGCTGGACCGTACGTGGGTATGGCCACACGGTGCGGCTGCCGATGAGCTCGGGGCCAAGCTGCAGCCCGATGGGACCGAGCCTCCGCTCACCGCGCAGCCCGAGGGCGGCGTCGTAGCTGCCCGCCGCCTGGCCCAGCGGCAGGTCACCCTCGAAGTGGAGTTCTCCCGCCCAGCTCGGCGTGGGTCCGGTGAGCCAGGTGCGGCGAGCGACCTCGAGACCGAGGGTGAGCGGGTGGAGCTGGTCGAGCCCGATGTCCGCGAACATCACCTGGAACCTCGGTCGGACCGACGTGCGCGCCGCCCACACGGGCGCCGCCGGAGGTCCCGGGTCTACCCCCTCCGGCGCGGCCACATCGCTGCTCGAGGGGCCCGAAGCCAGGTCCAACGCCGAGGGCAGCGGGGCGAGATCGGCGGACGGGAGGGTGATGGTCTCTTCGGACGGTTCGCTCTCATCTTCCGCCGGACCCTCCGCCAACGCGACCACCGCCCACAACCACACCATGCACCCTCCGAGACCGCCTCTGACGCAACCCTGACCCCGCTATTCGACCCGATCTGGCGCGTCTCGGTACACTGCGTCAGAGGTCCACCCGATGCTGCTCTCCCTCCTCGCCGGCACCGCCCTGGCCTGCCCCTCCGCCCCGGCCGACCCGGTGGCCGTGGTGTCCATCGCGCGGGATCCCGTCCTCGACCGTGCGTTCTCCATCGAAGACGAGGGCTGGCTCGGGTCCGACATCGCCCACTCGGTGCCCATCGCGCCGGACCGCTCGGTGTGGCTGTTCGGCGACACCTTCTGGGGCACGTCGACCGGGGATGCGCGGGACGGAGGCTGGCGGTTCGAGAACGGGTCCATCGCGCTGCACGACCCCACGCGCCCGGAGAGCGCGCCGACATTCTACCGAAGTGACGATCCCACCGGATTCTTCGCCCACCGAGCTCCGTCAGCCGGGGACTACTACTGGACCACGAATGGGTTCGTGCACGACGGCGCGCTGGTTGTGCTCGCGATGAACGTGGTGAGCCTGTTCCGGCAGGATGGGTTCTCGATGCTCCGGGTGCCCGACCCCCTGCTCGACCCCGCGGACTGGACCTGGGAGGTGACCCATGTGCCGCTCGGTGACGAAGCCGGCCTGCCGATCACCGCGGCCGTGGTGGACGAGCCCTGGCTGTACCTGTTCGGGTTCGACGACCGCACCGGGCCGCGGCGCACCGTGCTCGCCCGAGCGCCCACGGATGCGTTGACAGCGCTCGTTCCGGAGGACGTGATCTGGTGGGATGGCGAGGGGTGGTCGGCCGATCCGGAGTCCGCGGCGACCCTGCTCGCGGACGGCACGACCGAGTCCCATGTGGTGTGGGTGCCGGCCATCGAGCGGTGGGTGTTCACGCTGACGGATGCGTTCAGCGGCGACCTGCGGATGTCCACCGCGCCCGAGCTCACCGGACCCTGGACGCCGTCGCGGTGCGTGTTCCATGTGCCCGAGGCCGACCGGGTTGACGACCTGTGGTCCTACGCCTTTCGGGCCCATCCCGAGTACAGCGAGGCGCCGGACGAGGTGGTGCTCAGCTACGTGACCAACCCGTTCGGCGGCGTGGGCCCGCTGTTCGGGCCCCATGGTGGCCAGCTGTATCGCCCGCGGTTCCTCCGGATGCGGGTTGCGCCGAATGTGGCTCCTGCGCTGGAGGGTCCGGCGGAAGTGGCGCCCAGCGAGCGGGTGCGGTTCACGGTGACAGACGCGTTGCCCGGCGAGACGGTGGACCTGGTGGCGGGACGGGAGGGCAGCACGCCCCGGTCGCGCTGTCCAGCGATCCCGGTCGCCGGACCGATCCGGCTGGGCGCCCGACGGGCGGACGAGCACGGGGTCGCGGAATGGGCGGTGACCGTGCCCGAGGGCGCGGTCGGTGCGATGCGGGTGGTGGCGGTCCCGCGGGAGCGCTGTCCGACGGCGACGCTGGACCTCAGAGTGGAGTGAGGCCGACGTCTCAGGCGCAATACCTAGCGTTTCGACTTCTTCACGCGCCCTCCATCACATCGAGATCTCGATGGGCACCCGCACCTGTAGCCGCGCATACCCATCCAGGTGCAGCCACGGCATCGCATACCCGTCCAGGTCCTTCTTCAGCGCCGGCACCCAGCCCGCACCGCCGTGCCCGCCCACCGCGAATCCCACCCGTCCCTCCAGGCTCGTCTGCACCTCCGGCTGGAGCGCCGCTCCGAGCCACACCGAGCTCGCGCGCTCGTCCGCATCCGCCATGCGCAGCCACGACACCCGAGGTTGCACGTCCAGAACCACGTGTGGGCCCTTTGTGGCGTGGATCAGGGAGATGCTGATCGGCGACCAGCTCACCGGCACCACGCTCGTGCCCGTGGCGTCCTTCGGCGGGAGCGGCCCGATGCCCACCAGGTCGGGCACCAGCATCAGCGGCAGCGGCGTGATGTGGGCGTCGTCCATGTTCTTCACCATGCCCCTGAACTGGCTGGGCACCCGCCGCATCACCTTCTTCGAATGCAGGGTCTTCTTGTCCACCCAGGCCTCGGCCATGATCGACGCACCATAAGACCGGGCCATCGGTCCGTTCGCCGGATTCCCGAGCCACGAGACCATAGGGCCGAGGCCGATGTTCACCGTCACCGGTACCTTGCCCGCGTGAGCTGCGGGGGAGGCCGCGAGGAGCACCACGAGGCCGATTCCTGCTGACAAGGCACCCTCCGTGCACGGTCGAATCTACCCTGACCTCGTCGGCCCGCGAGGCTATGACCCGCCGTATCGACGGAGACCCCATGACCCGCTGCTCCACAGCACTCGTCCTCCTCGTGCTCGGCTGTGCAGGCGACAAGACCGCTGACAGCGCCGCGCCCACCTCGGCCGCGACCCCTCCGGGCACCGACACCCACACTCCGTCCACCACCTCGTCCCCCACCGCCCCCCTCACGGCGTGCGAGGTGGAGGCGTGGCTAGCCGACGAGCAGGCGGCGCTCGGGCTGTCCATGCCGACCGTGTGTGCCGACCTGGTCGACCTCGGCGACCAGACCCTCATCGGGGCGGGACTGGTGCCCCCCGGCACGGACTTCGGCGCGGTGCTCGGGCCCGACGCCATGGCACACCGGTCGGAGTTCGAGGATCCCCGCCGGCTGTGGCGGTACGGCGACGCCACGATCTCGGTGGCCAGCGGCGGCACATCCGACACCGAGTTCGCCGTGCTCACCGCCCAGGCGCTGGCCCGCCTGCAGACCGACTTCCCCGACGCCGCGGCGTGGCTCGACGAGCTCCGAGCCCACCCCACCGACCCGCTGCTCGACTGCTGTAGCTGGCGAAACC
>JBLFXJ010000538.1:0-4274 GCA_047609825.1 Myxococcota bacterium | reverse complement strand
CCGTGCCGACCTTGACCACGACGCGGCGCGCGGCGATCAACGCCTGTCGTTCAGTGTGCATCGCCGCGCCGGTAACCGCCGTCAGGACGGTTCACCACGACGACCGCGGACTCGGAGCGAGGGGCCCTTGGGAGGGCACACGTCAGGCGTACATCTCCGCCCGCGGGCCTCCCAGGTCGGCGGCATGCGTCGGGCCGTGAGGGGACGCGACAGCGCTGCGCGGGGGTGGTGGCTCGAGCCTCGACGCACACGTGCGCCTGCGAGGGGCCACTCGCCTCGCTGCTCCCTCGCGAGGGCCCGAACCGGCGGATCGGGTCCCAGGAACGCCCTGCAGCGGGCTGCGCGGTCCGCGTGACGAGAGCGTAGGATCACCGCGAACGAACCGGCAGCGAACAGGACCCTGCGTGCCATGTGGTAGCGTCCGGCATTCCCCCACCGGAGATGCCGATGCCCCGTTTCGCCCTATACAGCCTGCTGACGACCGGCTTCGTCACGTTGCTCGCAGTCACCTTCCAGCCGACGATGGCCACCGCCGAGACCACCAGCGCCTACGAGACCGGCCGGGGCGGTGGCTACGACAGCACGACGACCCTCCCGACCGACAGCGGCGGGGACACTGGGAGCAGCGGCACGACCGACCCGCCGACGGGCACCGGCACCGGCGGGACGGGCGGCACCGGCGGGACAGGCGGGACAGGCGGGACAGGCGGAACGGGTGGCACCGGCGGGACGGCCGGCACCGGTGGGACGGGCGGTACCGGCGGGACGGGTGGCACCGGCGGCACGGGTCCGACCGGGACCACCACGCCCGACACCAGCGATTCCGCCGGCGACAAGGACAGCGGCTGCGGCTGTGCTGCTGGCGGCGCAGCCAACGCCGGGTGGCTCGCCCTCGGGCTCGTGGCGCTCGCCGCCCGTCGGCGCGAGGACTGAGCCGCGCGCTGCCGGCGCTGCTCGCGGCGCTGCTGGCGTGCGCACCGGTCCCGCCCGTCGAGCCCCCGCGCGAGGCCGATCTACCCCGGGTTGGCCTCCGCCGGCTCTCCCGGCTCCAATACGACCGCACGGTCCAGGATCTGCTGGGGACAGCCGGAACGCCCGCCGCGGACACCTGGCCAGCGGACGACCGGCGCCATGGGTTCGACAACCTGGGCGGCGGCGCACCCCCCTCGGCGCTCCACGCGGCGTTGCTGTTCCAGGGCGCCGAGGCGGCGGCCCGCGAGGCGGTCGGCACCCGAGACGCGCCCGGGCCGTCAGTGGACTGTGTGCCGTCCAATGCGTGCGCCGTGCAGGTGCTCACCCGGCTCGCGCCCGTGGCCCTTCGTCGCCCGGTGTCCCCGGAGGAGCTGTCGTCCCTGGTCGCGCAGGTTGCGGACGCCGAGGCCGCCGGAGCCGGGTTCCACGACGCCCTCGTCGTCCCGGTCCTCCACCTTCTCACGGCACCCGAGCTGCTCTTCCGCCTGGAGCATGAGCCGGGCACCCGGGCCGCACCCCTCACCGGGCCCGAGCTCGCCACCCGGCTGGCGTACTTGCTGTGGGCGAGCGCACCGGACGCCGCCCTCCTCGACGGCGCCGACCGCCTGCACCAGCCCGCGGTGCTGGCCGCCACCCTCGATCGGATGTTGGCGGCGCCCCGCGCCGACGGCCTCGTGGTCGACTTCGGCGTGCAGTGGCTCGATCTGGCGGACTCGCCCCATCCCGAGGCGGTGCACGCCCACCTCGACGCCGTCCTTCGGGCGGACCGTCCGCTGACGGATCTGCTCGATGGGCTCCTCGGAGACGCGGCGTGGCTAGCCGCCGGACCGGCCTCTGATGTACAACGCGGCCGGCGCATCCTCGACACGCTCCTGTGCGCCGCGCCCCCGCCCCCGCCCACCGACGTGCCGGTGGACGGCGATCGCACCGATGGGGCGTGCGCCGGCTGCCACGCGAACATGGACCCGCTCGGGGAGGCGCTGGCCCACTTCGACGCGGACGGACTGCGGAGTGGGCCCCCCACCCCTGCCTCGCTCCCCGACGGGACGGTGCTCACCGGGGCGCCGGGTGTGGCGGCGTGGGTCGCCGACGACCCCCGGTTCGTGCCGTGCGTCGTGCAGCGCGTGTTCACCTACGCCTTCGGCCGCCCTCCCGAGGCCGCCGACGCCGAGCGCCTCGCCGAGCTGGAGTCCGCCTTCGTCGACGCCGACCACCGGTTCGAGGCGCTGGTCGAGGCCACGGCCACCCTCCCGGCGTTTCGCACCCGCGCCCCGGGCCCGACACCGTGAGGCCCTCCCGCCGCACCCTGCTCCGAGGCGCGGCGAGCGCGCTCGCCCTGCCGTGGCTGCCCTCCCTCGCCAGGGCCGCGGCGGCGGCACCCCGGCGCCTGGTCGTGTTCTTCGTGCCCAACGGCATGCCGATGCACGCCTTCGTCCCTCAGGACAGCGGGCCCGACTACACGCTGTCGCCCATCCTCGCCCCCCTGGCCCCGGTCCGCGCGCACGTGGCGGTGCACAGCGGGCTCGCCAACCGCGCCGGGGATGTAGAGCGGAAGTACCGCCACAGCGCCGGCACCGCGTCGCTGCTCACCGGGGTGACCATCGACACGGACGCCGCCGTGCCGCGCGCGGGCGTGTCCGCCGACCAGGTCGCCGCGGCCTCCCTCGGGATGGGCACGCCGCTCCCGTCGCTCCAGCTCGCGGTCGACGCGCCGCAGGGCGGCTGTCCGCCGACGACCTGCGTGTACGAGACCGCCCTGAGCTGGGCCTCCCCCACTCGCCCACTGCCCAACCTCACCGACCCCCGCGTGGCGTTCGACCTGCTGTTCGCCGGGTCCGACCCGCGCGCCTCTGCCGCGGAGGCCGCCCGGCGCCGGGACCAGCAGCGGTCCGTCATCGACGACCATCTCGAGCACACCGCCGCACTCGCGGCGCGGGCCTCCGCCGCCGACCGGGTCCAGCTCGACGGCTACCTCACCGGCCTCCGGGAGCTCGAGCGCCGTCTCGAAGGGCTCGGCGCCGCGTGCGACTCCGCGCAACGACCCGGTGCCGCACCGCCGTTCGACGAAGCCGCCCGAGCGATGACCGACCTGCTGCTGACCGCCCTCCGGTGCGACCTCACGCGCATCGCCACGCTGATGCTCGGCCCCGGCTCGTCCTATGCCGACTTCGGCTTCCTCGGCGTCCCCGAGACCCACCACGCCGTGTCCCACCACGGCCAGGACGCCCAGCGCCTCGCGTGGGGCGAGACCATCGGCCGGTGGGAGGTGGAGCGGTTCGTGGAACTGGTGTCTGCCATGGCGGCCCTCGACGGCGGAGACGGGCGCTCACTCCTCGACAACAGTGCGGTGCTGTTCGTGTCCGAGCTCGGCGACGGCGACACCCACGGCATGCGGCAGCTTCCGGTGCTGCTCGCTGGGACCGCAGGCGGACGCCTCGCCATGGGCACCCACCGGGCGTGGAGGGACCGCACAGTGCACGAGCTCCTGCTCGGGGTGCTCCACGCCCTCGACGTGCCCGCGGACCACCTCGGCGACACGACCACGGCGCTCCAGCTCGGGTAGGTGGCCTCATGGACGACGCTGCCTCACACCCGTGAGTACCGAGCACCGACCCCGTCCGGGCGTTCATCGCCTGCGCTGGCAGGTGCGAGGCCACACGCCTCGCTGCGCCCGCGCGCGGGTCTCAACCGGCGGATCGGAGCCCGGGATGGCCCCGCTGCGCTCCACCAGCGGGCGAGCATCGGAGCTGCTACGCTCGTCGAGGAGAGAACCGCCCAATGACACTCTCAAACCGTTCCATCGCCGCGCTGATCCTGGTCCTGACAACGGCTTGTGCGTCTGACGACAGAGTCCCTCCAGACGAAGTTCCCGTGGCCGTCGTCATTTCGGTTGCATGGGATGTTCTGCCCCGGCCCGAAGGCGAGGACGACAACGACTGGGTCATGGGCATGGAGTTCGACAACGCCATCACCCTCCGACACTGTTCGGTGCTGGACGAGCTGGAACCCACGAAGTTCGTGAGGTGGATCAAGCGAGGCTCCGACCCCTCGCCGCCCGCCGCGCTCGTTCTGGTCCAGTACGAGGATGGCGGCACCTTCAGCATCCTGGGAGATCATCTGCGAGGGCATTTCCTGATGGACGAGGATGGGACCGCGGCAGTCTCACGCACATTCGACAAACACACCATACTCTATGATGTAACCCCATTCTCGGACGCACCGATCACCCTCGGTCAAGAGGACCTGGAGTTCGCCAATCAGACCGTCGAGACCAGCTACTCGATAGACCATGAGAGCACTGC
>JBLFXJ010000537.1:0-4288 GCA_047609825.1 Myxococcota bacterium | reverse complement strand
TCGCGGCGGCCTTCTTCAGCACCGCGAACGCCCGCACGATCTCGATGGGCATCCGCTGCCCGCCGATGGGGAAGTTCTCCAGGCTCCGCTGCGTCTGGGCGCCCCAGTACCGGGCGTCGTCGACCTCGACCTCGCCCATGGTGTCCTTCTCGATGCGCACGCTCATGCTCGCCTCCCGAGGCTCGCCCGTTCTCTACAGCGGCGAGAGGGCGTGCGCACGGGGGCCCGACAGACCCGGCAGCGCTCCAGTCGGCTATGCGGGCGCATGGCCGATCCCTACGACGTGCTGGGGGTGTCGCCCGACGCCTCCGCCGACGACCTCAAGCGGGCGTGGCGCACGCTCGCCCGCGAGTGGCACCCGGATCGGAACCCCTCCCCCGAGGCGCCCGAGCGGTTCCGCGCCATCGCGGACGCGTGGGCGGTGCTGTCGGACCCGGTCAAGCGCAGCCAGCTGGACCGCCGCCAGTCCCGTGTGCGCCACGGCGATCTGCCGGAGGAGTTCCTGCTGGACGTCGCCGACGCGGTGGAGCGGGCCGAAGCGTGGATCGTGGGCTCGGTGCTGCCCCACTACGTCGGGCTGGTGCGCGGCACGGGCGCCGAGGCGGCGGCGCGCATGTGGCATGATCTGGAATCCCTCGCGACCCCCGGTCCCCTCCCCTCCCGGGGCTCTGCGCGACAGGTGCGCCGGTGGCTGGGTCGGATCGAGGTGACGCTGATCACCGAGATGGCGCCCCACCCAACGGTGCTCCTCCGCCACCGTGAGTTCTGGGAGATCGCTGTGACCCCGGCCGTGCTCTGGCACGCTGGGGTGCGGGACGGGTCGGCGCTCGATGCGATCTTGATGCGGGCGCTGCTGAGCCGGTTCGCCCAGGTGGCCTCCCACGGGCGTTTCGTTCCAACCGACGCTGTGGGCGAGGCAGAGGTGGCCGGCGCGCGGCAGCGGGACGACCTGGTGGTGCGCCGCGTGCGCGCGCGGTGGCTTGGGTGGAGCCTGATCGCGCTGCTCCTCCTGGCGATGTTCGTGGCGGGTGCGCAGGGCTGGTGACGGCAGGGTGTGCCACGAGCGCCGCTGACCGTGTACACTCGTCGCCCCGAATGGAGAGCCCATGAGCCAGCTGCCCGACGACCGGGCCGAAGGCGTCTTCGCGGACTTCAAGCCCGCGTACACGTCCGCCCAGGCCGCGGTGGAGGCCAATCGATGCCTCTTCTGCTACGACGCCCCCTGCATCAAGGCGTGCCCCACAGGCATCGACATTCCGCAGTTCATCCGGAAGATCGCCACTGGCAACGTGCAGGGCTCGGCCGGCACCATCTTCGACAGCAACGTGCTCGGCATGAGCTGCGCGCGGGTGTGCCCGGTCGAGGTGCTGTGCGTCGGCGACTGCGTGTACAACGAGATGGGAGTTCCCCCCATCCAGATCGGTAAGCTGCAGCGCTACTCCACCGACATGGCCTTCGAGGCCGGGTGGCAGTTCTTCGAAGCCGGCCCCGACACGGGCAGGAGCATCGGCATCGTGGGCGCGGGTCCGGCGGGCCTCGCGGCGGCCCATCGCCTGCGCCGGTTCGGCCATGCCGTCACCATCTACGACAAGCGCGACGTGGTGGGGGGCCTGAACACCACCGGTGTCGCCCCGTACAAGATGAAGGCCGACCGGTCGGTCGACGAGGTGGCATGGGTGCTCGCCATCGGCGGCATCGACGTGCAGCTGGGCGTGTCGGTGCCCGGCGACGTGAGCTGGGAGGCCCTGCAGGACCGGCATGATGCGCTGTTCCTCGGGTTCGGGCTCGGCCCCGACAGCGTGCTCGACCTGCCCGGAGGCGACCTCGACGGCATCGAGGGCGCGGTGGCGTTCATCGAGCGGATGAAGCTGTCGGGGGTGGATCTGTCGGGCGTGCGCAACGCGCTGGTCATCGGCGGCGGCAACACGGCGGTGGATGCGGTGCGGGAGCTCGTCGGGCTCGGCATCGAGAACGTGACGATGGTGTACCGCGGCACCGAAGCCAAGATGAGCGGCTACGCCCACGAGTGGATGGTGGCCAAGCAGGAGGGCGTGCGGGTGGTCTGGCAGACCCAGCCCGTGGGCTACGAGGGCGCCGACTCGGTCACCGGCGTGCGCTGCATCCGGATGGACGCCGCGAAGAACCCCATCGCAGGCTCGGAGCACATCATCGCCGCAGACCTGGTTCTGCTCGCGGTGGGTCAGGCCAAGCTGGGCGACCTGGTGGCCGGCCTGGACGGCGTGGCCGTGGAGCGGGGGCGCATCGTGACCGACGCGGTGGGCGCTACTGGAGGCGCCGGCGTGTGGGCCGGCGGAGATTGTCGCAACGGCGGCAAGGAAGTGGTGAACGGGGTGGCCGAAGGCCGCGACGCCGCCGAGGCCATTCATGCACATCTGACCGGAGGTGCCTGATGGCCGACCTCACCAGCAACACCGCAGGCATCATCTCCCCGAACCCGTTCTGGCTGGCGTCGGCGCCGCCCGCGAACTCGGGCGCACAGATCCAGCGCGCGTTCGACGCGGGCTGGGGCGGAGCGGTGTGGAAGACCCTCGGCACGCCGATCCAGAACGTGTCGAGCCGGTTCGGCGCCATCCGATGGAAGGGCGCCGCGGGCGTTGGCTTCAACAACATCGAGCTGATCACCGACCGGCCCCTCGAGGTCAATTTCCGCGAGATCTACGAGACGAAGAAGAAGTACCCGAAGCACGCGATCATCGTGTCGCTGATGGTGGAGACCCGCGACGAGTGGCGGGAGATCATCAAGCGCTCGGAAGACGCGGGCGCGGATGGCCTCGAGCTGAACTTCGGCTGCCCGCACGGGATGTGTGAGCGCGGGATGGGCTCGGCGGTGGGCCAGGAGCCTGCGGTCAACGCGCGCATCACGAGCTGGGCGAAGGAGTTCGCCACGGTGCCGGTGCTGGTGAAGCTCACGCCGAACGTGGGCGACATCGTGCCCCACGGGCTGGCGGCGCAGACGGGCGGGGCGGATGGTGTGAGCTTGATCAACACGATCAAGAGCATCATCGGCGTCGACCTGGACCGGCTGGTGCCCGAGCCGCGGGTGGGTGGCCTGTCGACCAACGGCGGCTACTGCGGGGCGGCGGTTCGGCCCATCGCGCTGCACATGGTGGCGGCGCTGGCCCGGGATCAGCGATTCCGGCTGCCGATCAGCGGCATCGGCGGCATCACCGACTGGCGCGACGCGGCGGAGTTCATCGCGCTCGGCAGCACCAGCGTGCAGGTGTGCACGGAGGTGATGCTCAAGGGCTACAACATCGTCGAAGACATGATCGAGGGCCTGGACCTGTACCTGGCGTCACAAGGCATGGACCGGCTCGACCAGCTCGTGGGCAAGGCGATCCCGGCGTACAGCGAGTGGGGCCACCTCGACCTGAACTACGAGACGGTGGCGAAGATCGACGCGAGCGCCTGCATCGGGTGCAACCTGTGCATGGTGGCGTGCCACGACGGCGCGCACCAGTGCATCCATCCGAACCCCAGTGGCGACACGCGGGTGCCGGTCATTGATGAGTCGGAGTGCGTCGGGTGCAACTTGTGCCAGATCGTGTGTCCGGTTCCGGACTGCATCTCGATGGTCGAGGTGGACAACGGGTTCGCGGCTTCGTCGTGGAATGAGCATGTCGAGTTGGGGAAGGTCTTGCGGCCGAAGAAGGGTGCTCACTGACCTTGATCGGCTGATGCGTTGAGCTGAGGCGCTGCTGAGGCGTTGGGCTGAGGTGGCGCCGGGGGTTCGGCCGAGGTGGTGGCGGGCTGAATGGCGGGTTCGGGCGGTTGAGCTGAGGCGTTGAAGGCTGAGGCGGAGCGGAACAGCGTGACTCAGGCGGCTCGAGGGAGAGCCGGTGCCTGCTGGCGTGGTGCCCCCCCATCCGCGGCTTCGCGGACTCCGCGCCCTGGGGCCGGCGTCCCCGGGCCGCGGAGTCCCCTGCTGGCGGCGTCTGGGGCCCCCCCCACTGGCGCGGCCCCTTCGCTTCGGGAGTGGCCGACGGTTGATGGGGTGGGTCCTCCATTTTTGGAGGTGGGTGGCGGGGCGGGGCGGCGGCGCTGACCACGGACTGCAGGTGGGGATTGTGTCGCTGCTGGCCGGTTCTTGCGGAGGTGGGTCGACTGTGGCCGGCCGAAGACTGGCACACTTCCGATGCGCCTGGTCTGTGGACTCCCGTCCGCGGCGCTAGCGGAAGTCGAAGGTGCGCACGATCGGCTGACTGGTCCATCTGAGGGTCGGGATCAGGGTTCCGGAGCTGAAGAACGGCTGCAGCTCGCCCGCATC
>JBLFXJ010000536.1:0-4308 GCA_047609825.1 Myxococcota bacterium | reverse complement strand
CACCTGCTCCAGCGAGTTCCGAAGCGGTCGGAGGGCGATCTGTCGAAGATCCGGGCGCGACTCGTGAGCCGGGCTGCCCTCGCCGACGTGGCTCGGAGCCTGGATGTGCCGGCGCTCCTCCGGCTGGATGCGGGCGCACGCAAGCAAGGCGGGCGGGACAACGAGCGCCTGCTGGCGAACGCGGTCGAGGCCCTGCTGGGCGCGATCCATGAAGACGCTGGTTTCGAGCGCAGTCAGACGGTGGTGCTCAACCTCGTCTCCAAGCGCGTGGATGGTGCTGCAGGCCAGGTGGACGAGGAGCGCGACAACCCGGTCAATGCGCTGCAGGAGCGCGTTCAGGGGCAAGACGGGATCACCCCGCGGTATGTCGACCTCGGCCAGGACGGAGACCCGCATGCCCCTTCGTTCCGGGTGGCCGTCGAGGTGGACGGCGCACGGCTCGGGCAAGGTTGTGGCCTGACAAAGAAGGCGGCCCGCCGCGATGCGGCCCGCGCTGCCATCGTCGCACTCGGGGGGGACGACTGAGATGACCTCAACGCAGCTTCCGAACCGTCCTCGCACGCCCATGCGGCGCCCTCGCGCAGGCATCGGACCGGGCAGATATGCTCGATATTCCTTCGGTCCTCACCCGCACGAGGACACTGCTTGGACGCACGATCACCGGCTCGGCATCTCCGCCGAGGTCATCTGAGCCGCCGTGTCGTCGCGGTGGTCACCGGGTGTTGTCCGCGTCCACCGCGCTGCCGGATGTGCAACCCCGTCCCCGCCCCAGTGGCGCCGGAGACGGTAGCGGCGCTGGTGGAGTCCGTCCGCCGCGACCGGCTCCGCGAGGGTGAGGCGCTGGTTGTAGGCTTCTTCGGGGGCGAGCCGCCATCCGATGCCCTGCTCGAGGCCTGCGGTGGACTGCCGCTGATGGTCCGTGTGCGGCCCGACCTGTTGTCCCGCGCTGACGCCCGGCGGCTCACGGCGGCCGGGGTCACCCGCATCGAGCTGGACGCCTTGTCGCTGGACCGTGGTGCGTTGCGCGAGGCGGGCCGCGCGTACCCGGGCGCGCTGGTGCTCGAACAGGCCGCTGGCATCCGGGCGCTGGGGCTGGAGGCGGGTGTGGTGCTCGCCCCCGGGCTGCCTGCGACAGACCACGCCATCGCTGTGAACGATGCGGCCCGGTCGGCCGGCGCGTTCGACACGGCTCGGCTGCACCCGGTCGTCGTCCTAGATCAGGCGCTGCTGCGAGAGGCGCACATGGATGGGACGTATGCGCCGTTGACGCTGGCGGAGGCGGTCACCACCTGCCGAGCGATGCTCGACGTGCTGGAAGCTGGCGGCACCGAGGTGATCCGGATCGGGGTCCAGCAGGGGGACGGTCTGGGGCGCCTGGTCGCTGGGCCGCGGCATCCGGCAATCCGTCAGCTGGTCGAGGCCCGTGCCGCGCTCCCACGGCTGCGGAACGCGGTTCGCGCCGTGCCGCGGGGGGCGCGGGTCGTGTTGCGGGTGGCGCGGGCCGACGAGACCGTCACCCGGGGGCCGTTCAACCAGCACATCCGAACCCTGAGGGCGGAAGGAGGACTGGCATCGGTGCGCGTGGTAGGAGACCCCGGGCTTCCGCGGGGAACGCTCCGGGTGGAGGTCGACGGTGAGTGACGAGAAGCCCCGGCGCTGCGGCTATGTCGCATTGCTCGGACCGCCGAATGCCGGCAAGAGCACGCTGCTGAACAGCATCCTGGGCAGCAAGCTCGCGATCACGTCGGCCAAGCCCCAGACCACCCGCGATCGGATCGTTGGCATCCACACCGACGATACGATGCAGGCGGTATTTCTCGACACACCCGGAGTGCACGAGGCCTGGACCGAGCTGAACAAGCAGATGGTCGCGCGTTCCCGGGCGGCCATCGGCGAGGCCGACGTGGTCTGCTGGCTCGGCGACATGACCTCCATGGCGCGCCGGATCGATGCTGGAGACCCACCACTCGACGCGAACGACGAGCAGATCGGGCGGATGATCCGTGATTCCGGTCGTCCGGTGATCTTCGTCGCCAACAAGATCGACGTGGTGCCCCATCACCTGGTGCTGCCAGTCATCGCCGCCGTGACCGAGCGGGTCACACTCGCGGCGGCTGTCCCCATCAGCGCGCTCACCGGCGACGCGGTGCCAACGCTCCTCAAGGAGGTCCGTGCGAACCTGCCTGAGGGGCCAATGCTGTTCCCCGAGGACGAGTGGGCCCAGGTCACGGAGCGCTTCGTGGTCGCCGAGCTGGTTCGGGAGAAGATCTTCCACCTCACGGCACAGGAGGTCCCCTACTCCACCTTCGTCGACGTGGTCCGGTTCGATGAATCCGAGCGCGAGACACGCAAGATCGTGAGGATCTACGCCGACATCGTGGTTGAGCGTGGGAGCCAGAAGGGCATCATCATCGGCAAGGGTGGCGAGATGCTCAAGCGCATCGGTACGCTGGCCCGAAAGGAACTGCAGGAGGTGTTGGAATGTCGAGTCTACCTCGAGCTCTTCGTGAAGGTGGAGCGCGACTGGACCCGATCGGAGCGCGGTCTGCGGCGCGTCGGCTTCACCACATGAAGTGGGCTCCGCTGGGACTGCTTGTGCTCGGCAGCGTGGGCTGCACAGGGAGTGGTCTGGGTGCGACCGACGCCGGTACGGCTCCTGGCGGCGTCCTCCCAGGACCGACCGCGACCGCCACCGGTGGTGGGACGGGCGGTGGCACGGGGAGCGGCGGAACCGGTGGCGACTCTGGGACGGGGGCTGGTACCGGAACTGGCTCGGGTACGGGCACCGGCACCGGCACCACGCCGACCATGATCACGGACACGGCGGTGGTGGTCGAGTTCACGGGGTCGGCAACGGTCACCCCCCCGGCGAGCTGGGCCGGAACGGAGACGTTCTCCGCGCGCGGGGCGTCGAGTGGCGGCATCGTATGCGAGCACTCATGGACCTCGCGCAACTGGGAGACCGAGGCCTCGGTGTCTGGCCCTGATCCGCTGGCAGCGGTGCCATGCCGGGATCTCGGCGGCACGCGATGTGCGTTCGCGTTCGCCGTCGTGTTCACCGACGGCGCGGCCGACCGCGGGGTTGGCTGCGATGTGTTCGGGCTCACGGATGGTGGCGTGTCCGGGTACGGCTATCATCCGGACTTCGACGCCGGATATGGCCCGGATGGGCCGACCTTCATGTACTACTTTGGCACCTATGGTCAGTGGCTACCGACCTACGACACTGTCTCGTTCGTCGTGGACCAGCTCGACTATGCGATCGACATCGGGCAGCTCCCGTACTGAAACCGCAGAGGCTGCCCGTTTGCGGCGGTCCAAGCGGGAGGGTACGACCGCGGCCCCGGAGGGAACATGGGTCACATACGTGCGGCGTTGCAGCGACTGACGGCAGCCACACTGGCGCTGGGCCTGCCGGGCGTAGCTCTCGCGCAGCAGGGGGCGGCCGCGGAGTCCATCGTGGCACAGATCGACGCGGCGTTTGGCGCCTACGTCGTCGGTCCGTTGTTCACCGTCATGTTCTTCGACATCACCTTCGGGCTGATCGAGGGCACGAGCGTGCCCGCCGTCGTCGCATGGTTGGTGATGGGGGCGGTGTTCTTCACGCTGCGGATGCAGTTCATCGGCGTTCGCGCCTTCGGGCACGCGCTGCGGGTGGTGTCTGGCCAGTACGACGACGAAGACGACGACGGAGAGATCAGCCACTTCCAGGCCCTCTCGTCGGCCCTGTCGGCCACGGTCGGCCTCGGCAACATCGCCGGCGTGGCCATCGCGATCACCACCGGCGGTCCCGGCGCCATCTTCTGGATGGTGCTCGCGGGTCTGCTCGGCATGTCATCGAAGTTCGTCGAGTGCACCCTGGGCCAGATGTACCGGGTGGTGCGCCCCGATGGCAGCGTGTCGGGTGGGCCGATGCACTACCTGTCGGTGGGGCTCGCCGAGCGGGGCCTGGGGCCCCTGGGTCGGGTGCTGTCGGTGTTGTTCGCCTTGATGTGCATCGGCGGCAGCCTCGGCGGCGGCAACATGTTCCAGGCCAACCAGTCCTATGCGGCGGTGAAGGCCATCGTTCCAGTCCTCGACAGCGCGGTCGGCTCGGTGGTGTATGGCGTAGTGCTCGCGTTCCTGGTCGGTCTGGTCATCATCGGCGGCATCAAGCGGATCGGTGCTGCCGCCGGGCTCATCGTGCCCTTGATGTGTGGGCTGTATGTGCTAGCCGGGCTGTTCATCCTCGTGGTCAACGCGAGCGCCGTTCCCGCGGCGTTCGGCGCCATCGTCTCCCAGGCGTTCACGCCAGAAGCTGGCTTCGGC
>JBLFXJ010000535.1:0-4320 GCA_047609825.1 Myxococcota bacterium | reverse complement strand
CTGGGTCGACGAGGCGCGCTACGAGCTGGACGTCGGGGAGTCGGTGCTGGTCGCGCTCGGTGACTTCACGGCAGTCGCCTACGACGACACGGCCGCCCGGGGAGAGCTAGCCCGGCAGGAGCGGCGCGCCACCCGACCGGCGCTGTCGCTGCGGTTGGCCACGGGCGCCCGAGGCTTTGGCGGCACGGTCGACCAGCAGTATCTCCCGGGCCACGCTGTAGCGGGCGTGCAGGCGCGCTGGCTGCCCCAGCGCGGCACCTGGTTCGGCGCTGACGTCCTCACCGGTGCGGGCGGGGGCTCGGTCACGGTGCCCGGGCTCGGCGAGGTTCCGGTGTTCGTGTCGAGCTCGTCCATCGGCGCCAGCGTGGGCTACGCCACTCCGCCGTGGTGGATCCGGGCCGGGGTGGGTGGGCGGGTCGAGGCCGTGCTGTTCCGCCGCTCGTTTCCCGACGGCACCTGGACGCCCCAGGCCACGCCGGCGCTCGCGCCCGGCGTGTCCACCTGGATCGGGCTCCACCCCGGCCGGGTGTCGCTGGACGTGGAGCTCGACCTGCTGATGGCCACGACCCAGTTCGACGACCTCGGTCGCTTTCCGTGGTATGGCGAGCTGCTGCTCGCTGTTGGGTACCGGTTTTGAGGCCGATCCTACTGGTGTTGTTGGCGGCGTGCGGCGCCCCGATCACCAACGGTCCGCTGGTGGAGGAGGCGCTGTTCATCGACGCGCTCCCCACCGACGCACGGATGGGGGTGCCCGACCTGGTCCGGCGGGCCAGGGTTGGCGACTCGGCGGTGCTCGAGGCCGCGGTGGTGCACGCCGCCGAGTACGAGTGGTTGGTGGCCACCCTCATCGCATCCGGCGAGGCCCTGGCCGCCGAGCCGCCGGCAGATCGGGCGACCGACCGGCGTCACTGGGATGCGGTGCCCGCCGGCACCCGGATCGGCGCCGACACCCTCAGCTGGTACGTGCGCGGCGATGTGCGTCGCCCAGGAGATGCGGACCTCAGCTTCACCCTCGAGCTGGCCCTGGGCGAGGGGGGGCCGTGGGAGCTGATCGGCGGCGGCCGCCACGATCCCGGGGGCTACGGTGAGGCCGCGTGGGATATCGACCGGCTGGTGGCGCTGTTCGACCTGGACGCCAGCGGGCCCATCGGCGAGCTGGCGTTGGCGTACGACGTGAGCGGCAGCGCGCGGGCGCTCGAGGCGGAGCTCCCGCCGATCGCTGGCTTCCCCAAGCAGTACGCAGCGTCGGGCGACGTCGCGTGGTCCTGGACCGGCTGGTTCGCGGTGGAGCCCGACGGCGACGTGTTGCCAGGAGTCGGCACCGTGGTGCAGTCGGCCTTCGGCGGTCGTGGGGTCGGAGTGCGCTACGCCGGCGAGGAGGAGCGGCCGTTCGAGGCCTGCTGGACTGCCGACGGCGACACCGTATGGCTCGCCGGCGCTGGCCTGGTCGAGCAGGGCGAGTCGAGGGCCTGCGCCATCGAGGCGTGGGAGTGATCTGGACCGGGAGCGTGGGTTAGCGGGCCCGGATGCACACGGCCCGCTGGTTCCTCGCCCGGTATGACCGTCGCAGCGTGTGGACCGCCGCCGCTTTGGTGGTCGGCTACGTCGCGATCGGCGCCATCTACAACCGGTACATCGACCTGTCCCGCGGCATGGACTGGCTGCTGTTCTTCATCTGGTTGTACATGACCGCTGTGCTCTGCTGGGCCATCGAGCCGCGCCGCGACCTGACCCGCGCGTTCGTGGGGCTCGGCGGGGGTTTGTTCATCGAGGCCTGGGGCACCGTCACCGAGATCTGGCACTACTTCACGGCCGAGCGTCCCCCGCTGTGGATCATCCCGGCGTGGCCGGTCGCGGCGCTGGCCATCGATCGCATGTCGAAGGGGGTGGAGCACCTGCTCGACACCGCGGGGCTCGGTCCGCGCACCCTCCGCGTGCTGTGGTGGGTGCTGCTGCCGCCGTTCACGGTGCTGTTCGCTCGCTTCGCCTGGCCCACGGCCGATCTGCTCGCCACCCAGCTCGCGTTCGTGCTGATGGGCGTGGTGCTGGTCTGGCCCGGCCGCACCCGGCAGGACGTCGCCCTGTACCTTGCCGGCGCAGGGCTGGGGATCTTCCTGGAATACTGGGGCACGAGCCGCTACTGCTGGACCTACTACACCCGCGAGATCCCGCCCTTCGAGGCGGTGCTCGCCCACGGCTTCGCCGCTGTGGCCTTCCAGCGGGCCGCCGATGTTGTGGAGTGGGGCCTGGACCGGTCCGGCGCGTGGCCGGCTCCTGCCCAGATGGTCAGCGAGAGTCCAGCTCCTTGATGCGCCGCTTCTTGGCCACGGAGCGATAGGATTCCTCGATCCGCGCGAGCAGCAAGGTGTGCTGCGGCACCACACCGATGGGGTAGGTGAAGCTCACCCAGCCGTGGCGGCCGAGCCCATACCCGGTGGGTGAGGCAGCAGGCTCCTCCAGAGCGTCCACCGCGGTCTGCTTCAGCTTCACGCTGAACCCTAGGCTCTCGGTCAGGCGCTCGGCGCTCCCGCAGAACACGAACACCTTGCCGTCCACCTTGTAGGCGCGCTCGCCCCAGGGGAAGTCTTCGTGCGCGCCGGGCAGCGCGAGCGCGAAGGCCCGCATCGCGTCGGCCGCGGCTTCGGTGTCGGACATCGGCTGCCTCCACGTTCGGGGCGCCCAAGGCCCGAGCCGTCCTTAGCCGCCGGCCGCAACGGCAAACGGCCCCGGGAGACGAGGTCTCCCGGGGCCGTGCGATCGCTGCGGGTGGTTCGGCTCAGCCGATCCGGTTGCGCGGGAAGCCCTCGAGGCGCATGCCCAGGGAGAGCTGGAGATCGGAGAGCAGGTCCTTGATCTCGTTGAGGGACTTGCGCCCGAGGTTCTTCGTGCGGAGCATCTCCTTCTCGGTCTTCTCGACAAGCTGAGAGATGTACTCGATGTCGGCGTTGCGGAGGCAGTTCTGCGACCGCACCGTGAGCTCGAGCTCGTCGACCCGCTTGAACAGCCAGGGGTTCCAGTCGGGCGTGGTCTCTTGGACCTCTTCCTTCTGGGGCTCCTCGACCTCCTCGAAGTTGATGAACACCTGCACCTGCTCGGCCATCATCTGGGCGGCGTAGGTGAGGGCATCCTCCGGCACGACGGAGCCGTCGGTCCAGATCTCGAGGGTGAGCTTGTCGTAGTCGGTGCGCTGTCCGACGCGGGCGTTGGTGACGTTGTAGCGCACGCGGAGGACCGGCGAGAACACCGCGTCGACCGGAATTTCTTCGCTACGGATGACGTTCTCGCTGCCGAGGTAGCCGCTGCCCATGCGCACCGTGACGGTGGCGTTGAGCACACCCACCTCGGTGAGCGCGCAGATCGGGTGGTCGGGGTTGAGGACCTCGCACGGCGTGTCGAACACGATGTCGCCGGCCAACACCAGCGAGGTGTCGTTGGGGATGCCCTTGCGCTCGATACGGCCGGTGGCCACCTGGCCCTCGAGCAGCCGCAGGCGAACGCCCTTCAGGTTGAGGACGATGTCGGTGACGCCCTCGACGATGCCGCCGATGTACTGGGCGTCGTGGTCGAGGTCGTCGATCCGCACGGAGGTGATCGCGGCGCCGTGCAGCGACGAGAGCAGGACCCGCCGGAGCGAGTTGCCGAGCGTGGTGCCGAAGCCTCGCTCGAGGGGGCGGATCACGTACTTGCCGTACTCGTCGGTGGACCGGTCGCTGCGCTCGATCGCGCGGGGCCGGATCAGCGCCCGCCAGTTTGCGAAGTTCGCCTTCATACTTGATACTCCGAGGGCTTCAGCGCCGAGGCCATGCCGGTGCTAATCGCCACAGTCGAGTGAGCGGGGTGGCCAACGCCCCACCAGGGCACGCGCCTGGTCGATCGCCAGACGCGCGAGGGCGGGGGTTAAACCGCTCGCGCGCGGTCGTCCATCCCAGGATCGGCTCCTAGCCGCACTGACACTCGACCGCGTGCCACGTCCATGGCTCGGATCCCGAGCCGTCCACGAAGTCGCGCAGGATGCCTTCGCCCCCACAGTACGGGGTCGGGCCGGGCACGTAGACGCCGTCCAGGATCTGCTCCGAGCAGTGATCCTCGGTCCACTCGCCGTGGTTCTCTGGACCACAGCCCTCGCTGAACCCGCCGTCGTAGTGGTTGCACACGTACCGGGATCCGATGGCGCCGAGGCCGTGGAACCGGCAGGCGTCCTCGCACGCGAAGCTGCCCCCCCCGTAGTACACGACCGGGTCGAACACCGTGGGCACGCCCTCGTAGGCGCCGAAGACCCAGCGCTCACAGGGGATGTCGATGCCGTCGCAGTCCTGGTCG
>JBLFXJ010000534.1:0-4324 GCA_047609825.1 Myxococcota bacterium | reverse complement strand
GATGGCGCGGGGCCGGCCCGCCGAGGCCTACGCCTGCTACGACGAGGCGGGAGAGCACCTGGAGGCGCTGCTCCCCGGTGAGCCGTACGCCGTCGTGTTGTGCGGCTTGAACCGGGCTTGGGCGTTGTGGTTGGCGGCCGACCTCGCAGCGGCCCGTGCCCACTTCGAGCGGGTGCGGCCACTGCTCCCGGGGCTCCTCGCCAGCTTCCGATACGCAGCCCACGCGCTGGATGCGTTGATCTGCGCCGGGGAACAGGACGCGGCGGCGGCGGCCACCGCTGCGCTGCGCTCACTGGCGGTGCTGCGGCCGCTCTCCGACCACCTCAAGGTGCGCACCCTTGTGCACTTTGCGGGCGTGCTCGCGCGGATCGGCCGGGCTCCGCTCGCCGCCGCCCTGCTCCCGCTGCTCCGGTCGCGGCGGTACCCGGAGCGGTGGATCTACTTGCCGGCGCTCGAGGGCCTGCTCGACGGGGTCGCGCCAGAGTCGGCGCCCGCCGATGTCGACGCCGCCGTGGCGAGGGTCGAGGCGGCGTTCGAGGCGCAGCTGCCAGCGGGCTCGACGGCAGGCTGACCCCACTCTCTCGCTCCGCGATTCGAACCCATTGGGATACGGATCGGGCATGCGACCACTGCTCCTCGCCGGACTCCTCGGCGCCCCGGTCGTACTCAGGAGCCGGAGCTCCGGTTCGAGCCTGGCTCACAGTGGGAGTACTCGAACACCAACCACGTGCTGCTCGGGCTCGTGCTCGAGGCGGCCACGGGCCAGTCGTACTCCGACCTGGTGGCGGAGCTGCTCACCGGGCCGTTGGGCCTCGACCACACCACCATCGCGCTCACCGGGGACGCGAACCCGGCCATCGTGGACTGCTACGCGGCGGACGGTGTCACCAACCTCACCGGCAGCATGGACCCGTCGATGGGCTGGGCGGCCGGCGCGGGTGTGTCCACCCCGGCAGATCTGGCCCGCTGGGCGGTGGCGCTGTACGGCGGCGAGGTGCTGTCCGAGGACGCACTGCGGCGGATGACCACGCCGGTGACGCTCACCGACGGCACGCCCGTGGAGCATGGCATCGGCGCCTTCGTCGAGACCGACGGCGTGGATTCGCTGTACGACCACACCGGCGGGTTCGAGGGCTACCAGACCTACATGTACTACTGGGAGGCCGATGACGTGGCCGTGGTGGTGCTGGCCAACCAGCTGGAGGTCGATCTGCGTGACCTCGCTGCGTACGGGTGGTCGGTTCCGCTGGACTTCGAGCACCCGTAGGCCGGCTTGTCTCCGAATGGGGTCGCCTTTCGCGCCATGACCAGATGTTGTCAAGTCGTCCCGGCAGCTGGTATTCTTCGGGTGCACTCCCGGAGGCATCCATGCTGAAGCCAACGATCCTCGTCTCGATGTTCCTGTTTCCCGCGGCGGCCATCGCCGTTCCCACGCTGTCCGTCGAAGGTGAATGTCCCGGCCTGGCCACGGTCACGGTGGCGGATGTCACGCCGGGCGCCTCCGTCACGTTCTTGCTGAGCGGCGTCGGCGAGGGCGCCAATGTGGTGCCCGGCGGTGCCTGCGCCGGCGCTGTCACCGGCCTCGCGGGGCCCCGTCGCATGTTCTCGGTGCCCGACAGCGATGGCGATGGCGTGATCACGTACTCGCCCGACCTGCCCGATGGCGCCTGCAGCAAGTGGGTCCAGGTGATGGACGGCGACTCGTGCGGGTTCTCCAACGTTGTGGACATGTCGACGGTCGGTGCCGTCGGCTGTGTGCCATCCGGGGCGCGCGCCGCGTTCGACACCCTGAACGTCGACACGGCAGGCGGCTGCTGGAGTGACAACCCCTGCTCCCGCGATGCGTACGGGTGGGATGGCATCGGGCAGAACTTCACGGCGTTCGGCGAGCAGATCTCGTGTACGGGAGCGCCCACCTGTGTCGCCAATGTCGGCATCACGACCTACGCGGGGTCGGACACCGTGTGTCAGGGCGCGTTCGACGTGCTGTGCGACGGCGCGTGGGTCGGCATGATCAACACGCTCGGCAGCATCTGCGACGGGAACGCGACCAGCAACGGCTGCCAGACCACCTTCGACGCGCTCACGTGCTCCGAGATCACCCTGGAAGCCATCGACGACGGTGACCTGACCTCCGGTTGCTGCGGTAGCCCGCAGCCCGACAGCATGGTCACTGCAGTCTCGGCCTGGTAGCCCGGTCGGCCGGGCGGTATCGACCGCTCGGCCGGCCGCGCCTCAGAACTCCGCGCACATGTTGAGCTCGTCCGGCGAGGGCAGCACGGGGCTCTCGAGGATGCCGACGAAGCAGGTGCCAGAACGCTCGGCCTGCCAGATCGTGCCGTCGTCGAACGAGACCTCGAGCATGGCCAGGCGTCGGTTGTAGCGCCACGCGCAGGGGCCGAGGAGGTCCACCTCGCAGGTGCCGCCCTCGAACAGGGTGGCGACGATGGGCAGGCATGGGCCGAGGCCGCAGTAGCCGCCGGTGAGGGTGATCGGGAACGCTGGGGCCGCGTGGGCGGCGAAGGACAGGCCGAGCACGATGAAGGTTGACAGAGCGCGCATGGGAAACCTCTGATTGTGGAGGAAGTATGTGGCAGTGCTGCACGATCCGCAAGCGCGCTTGTCGGCAACTCCTCGGGGCTGCGTCAATGCTGGCGTAAAGTGAGCTGTGGCCGATTCTGTGCAGGGGCGTGTAGGGTCGCCATGTACACGCACCGGAGGGCACATGTTCGAGACCCGCCTGACCCACCACCTCGCATGGATCACCGCAACGGCGCTCGCACTTCACGGCTGCGGCGGCGACAAGGGAGGGGACTCCGGCGTTGACACGGACGTCACCGGAACGGCGACCGGCGGGACTGCGACCGGCGGCACAGCGACCGGGGGCACGGCGACGGGCGGTACGGCGACCGGTGGCACCGCGACGGGCGGCACGGGCACCGCGACCGGGGGCACTGCGACGGGCGGCACAGCGACCGGCGGCACCGGCACTGCGACCGGCGGGACCGCGACCGGCGGGACCGCAACGGGCGGGACCGCGACGGGCGGCACCGCGACCGGCGGCACGGGCACCGCGACCGGCGGCACGGGCACCGGCACCGGCGGGATGGACCCGCTCTGCCTGCCCGACGCCACCTTCACCTACTGGGAGGGCAAGTCCGACCTCGGGCACGTGAAGGTGTTGCCCGGCGCATCCTGCCCGAGCGTGGACGAGGCGGTGGTCGACATCCTCGGCTGCCGGGGCTTCGACGAGTGGCTCGGCATCACGTGCACCTTCGACGGCGTGAGCCACGACCAGGTCTGGGAGGACGACTACTACGGCGGGTTCTTCACCGACGCCGGCCCTGGCGCCATCGACGTGTTCGACGTGTGCCACTACACCGCCATCTTCTCGGTGGCCGACTACACCTGCGGGCGGCCGCTCCGGGTCGATGGCCGGTCCGTGGTCGCTGCGACCGCTGACGGCGACGCCTGGGGTGACACCCTGCCCGTGGTGGGGGCGGCATCCGATGCTCTGCGCAGCCACGCCGCCGACCACTGGCTCACCTCCGCGCTGCTCGAGCACGCCTCGGTGGCGTCGTTCAGCCGGTTCGTGCTCGACCTGATGCATCACGGGGCGCCGCCGGATCTGGTGGACGACGCGCTCACCGCCGCCCGCGACGAGGTGGTGCACGCCCGCCGCTGCTTCGCCCTGGCCAGCGCCTACGCCGGCCGCCCCTTGGGTGCCGGCCGGATGGACCTCGCCGGAGCGGGCGCGGTGAACCTGGACCGGGCCGACCTCGCGGAGGCCCTGGTACGCGAGGGCTGCGTGGGAGAATCCCTCGCCGCCATCGAGTGCGCCGCGCGCGCCGCGGGATGCACGGTGCCGGCGGTTCGGGAGGTGCTCGACACCCTCGTGCGCGACGAGTCCCGCCACGCAGCGCTGGCCTGGCGCACCTTGCGCTGGCTCCTGGATGACGACGCCGACGGTGCCGTGCGGCTGCGGGTGGGTGCCGTGTTCGCCGAGCTGGCCGACCGGTACGGGGTCCCGGCCCTGGGTGCTGCGGGAACCGCCGACGCCCAGGCCCACGGCCTGCTCACCGACGCCGAGGTCGCCTCCGTGCACGCCCGTGGCTGGGCCGAGGTCATCGCCCCAAGCTGGGCCGCGCTGGCCGCATAGCGGCTGCTGGTGCGCTGCTGAAAGTCACTGAAAGTCCTGATGTGAGCGCGATTATCCAGCTTCCAGGTGCAACCGCGCCTGGGGCCCAGGAGGTCGTCGCAGCCCCAGCGGCCGATGCTGTCCGGGCGTTCGGGGCGCGTGGTGGACATCGCAGCGGATGTATCG
>JBLFXJ010000533.1:0-4330 GCA_047609825.1 Myxococcota bacterium | reverse complement strand
TGCAAGAACGCCACCATGCCAGACTGGCCGTCGGCCTGGCCGGTCGCTTCCCGGAGGTGGGCGCGCAGTGTGCTGGACAGGGCCGCCAGTACGGCCCGCAGCAGCTCGGGACGCCACGCCAGCATCCGCGGCAGAGTCTGAGGTCCCGAGTGCGGCATTGGGGCACAAGCGGTTCCAGTACGCCGAACCGGGTGTCGATCGATGCGCGCGACGGGTACGGTGGCGGTGATGGAGTGACCTTGGCCGACCTGTCCCGCCTCCCGATGGAGGCCAACCTCAGCCCGGCGCAGTTCATCGAGCTGGACCGGCTGCAGGCCGCGCTGGTGGAGCTGCAGACCGAGATGAAGGCGGACGGCCGTCGGCTCGTCGTGCTGTTCGAGGGTCGCGACACCGCTGGAAAAGGCGGCGCGATCCTCCGGTTCATGCGGTATCTCGACCCGCGGTGGGCGCGGAGCGTGGCGCTGGGCAAGCCGTCTGTGCGCGAGCAGGGCGAGTGGTATTTCCAGCGCTACGCCTCGCACCTGCCCACCCGCGGCGAGATCGTGCTGTTCGATCGGAGCTGGTACAACCGGGCGGTGGTGGAGCCGGGGCTGGGGTTCTGCACCACGGAGCAGTACGAGCGCCACCTGGAGCAGGTGCCCCGGTTCGAGAAGATGCTCGCCGATGATGGCATCGTGCTGGTGAAGCTGTGGTTCTCCATCCGGCGGGAGACCCAGTCTGCGCGGCTCGCTGAGCGCCAGGCCGACCCTCGGAAGTCGTGGAAGTTGAGCCCGGTGGACCGGCTGGCGCAGGAACGCTGGGACGCGTTCACCCAGTACAAGGAGGCGATGTACGCCCGCACCAGCACGGCCTGGGCGCCGTGGGTGATCGCGCGGGGGGATGACCGCTACACCGCGCGCACCGAGACCATGCGGTACGTGCTCCAACGCATGGGCTTCGAGGACCCGACGCTCCGTATTGAGCCCGACCCAGAGGTCGTTCAGGTGTACCCGCCCACCGGCGGGTGAGGCCAGATCCTGCGCGCTGCGGACGGATCCGCAGAGCGCGCGTCAGAACCGCTCCACGACCCAGTCCACCCCGACCTCCGTGCCCAGGGAGTCGCCGAGCGTCGTGGCCGACAGACGGCCACGCGCGACCAGGCTGCACCCCGCACCTGCGATCTCACCGAGCCCCAGCCGCAGTCTGGCGTCGGCGCCACGGTCGGTCCGGCGGCCCCCCGTGGCGAAGACGGGCCGCCACAGGCCGGACAGCACGAGCTCGGTGAGGCCGGGGGAGGCGAGGGCGAGCTCGGTCCGGATCGGGAGGCCGAGCCCGGTGCCGCCGGTGCCGGAGGGCTGGCTGAGGTCGGTGGTGGTGTGCGCGGCGAGCCCTGCCGTGATGAGCAGGTGGTGCCGGTGCAGACCGGCCTGCCACAGCTCGACGCCGGGACCGAGCTCCACCCAAGTTGCGGCGAGGGGCGTGGCGGATGGCTCGCGGGCGAGGGACAGGTCACCGACGCGGAGATGGATGGCGGGGAGGAGGAACGGCGTGTCTCCGGCGACGCGGACGAGTTCGAACAGCTGGCCCTCGGTGCGTACCGCGGGCTCTGGACCGGGTCGCAGCCCGAGGGATCCAACGAGGAAGCTGACCTGTAGACCTGGCGCGAGGGCGAACCGGCGACCCTCGCCGAGCCGGGACCGGTACACCTGGCTGCCGAGCACGACCCACGGGGTGGACGCGCCATCCCACGCGCCCCCGAGCCACACCGCCCGCAGGCCGGTGTGGGCGCTGCCGGTGGGGGGCGGCCGCTGGACCGCGTCGAGGAGGGCGGCTCGGGGGTTGGAGACGGTGGCGAGCTCGATCGCGTGGGCGGCGGCGGCGTCGCGGACTGCCCCCCGGGCGCCGCGGAGCGCGTCGAACACGGCGGTCTGGGCGTCGGCCTGGGACGGGGGCAGGGTCAGCAGCCGCGCGCGCTCGACGGTGCCGGACCAGTCGAGCACCCGGTCACGGGCGACGAGCGCCTCGGCCGGAGCTGCGGCTGCGGTGTCTCCCCAGGCCGCGTAGCCGAAGGCACGTCGCGACGGCGCGCCGCTCACCGTGCGGAGACGGACTGCGGCGGCCCGGGCCTCCCGCCGACGGAGCCCGCTGGCGGCCGCTGCCCGCACCTGGAGGGCCACGTCCTGCAGGGCGTCCACCGGCTGCGGCGTCAGCAGGTCACGCCGGTACAGCGCGGCGAGGAGGGCGTCCGGCGGGGCCGAGGTGGGCAGCCGCAGGGGACGGCCCGGGGCGGCCTCTCCGAGCGCCCGCGGCAGCTGGGTGCAGTTCCGCCGGAAGAACAGGTACGGGCGCTGCCACCCCTCGCGAAGCTCGCGCAGACGCTCCAACACAGCCAGCCGCTGATCCCCGTCCAGCAGGAGCCGGTGCCGCTCCAGATCCCGGCCCTCCTCGATGGCATAGGTGTGGGCGAGCGTGGAATATGGCTGGCGCGACACCGCCGACAGCCACCCGCCCGTCAGCCCGCGGAGCACGTAGCCCGCGCCCCCCTCGCCCCCGGTCACGGCGGACAGGGTGTAGGCGTCGCTCCGGGGGGGCTGACCGGACGGCGCGAGGTCGACCCGGAGTGCCGTGTGGCCCGCGATGGAGGCCACATGGCCGGTGGAGGCGCGGATGAACACCAGGTCGAGGTGGGTGACGGCGGCGGGGTCGAGGCCGGCGTGGGTCAGGCCAGCGCAGTCCCCGCCCGGGAGTGGTGGGCCGATATATTCCTCTACGAAGCGCCACTTCGCGGGCATGCGGCAGCGCGGGTGCACGGCCGGATCACCGGGGGCTGGCGGCGTGAACGCGAGCGCGACCGTGCTCGCCAGGTCGTCGAGGGCAGAGGTGAGGCCGGCGTCTGACGCGAACCCGGATCGGGCGTGCTCGAGGGGCGTGCGGCGGCGCCCATACCGCCCCCAGCCGGAGATGCGGGTCCAGTCCGGGTCGGTGGACAGGTGGTGCTCGGCATCCAGTCGATGCGCCAGCGCGTGCACGAGCTCGCGTGCGTCGACGGCCTCCCCCGGCCCGTGCAGCACCAGCTCGCGGCCGCGGCGGGTCGGCTCTACGCCGGGGTGCAAGCCGTCGTCGGGCTGGGAGGAGTCCCGTATCAGCGTGGGCGTGAGCGCGGTCAACGCCGGTGGCAGGTCTCGGGCCAGCGCCGCCAGGTGGTCGACCTCGGATGGCCGCCATGTGGCCGACGCGTCGAGCTGCCACCCGGTCCCGGGTACGGTGGCGGCCCACGCCGTCGCGAGGCCGAGCGCGAACCACACGTGGATGCCTCCGGCGCGCAGCATACACAGACCCCTGCGACGGGTCGGCGTGCGCGCTGACCTCTGCCTCGGGGGGCGCATGCTCGTGGTCAGCGGCACCGGTCGGTCGGGCACGAGCATGTGGATGCAGGTGCTGCGGGCCGCCGGGGTGCCGACCGTCGGCGAGGCCTTCCCACGGGACCCCACTCGATCCGGAACCATCAGGCTCGGCCTCCAAGGTGGAATCTCTGGCGCTCCCGGTCTCCCATCCATGCTCGTAGCGGGTCGCGGCCCGCGAGCCGCACGGTGACCCGGGCACCGTCGGGCAGCGCATGCCGGGCGACGTTGTCCTCCCAGGTCTTGCGGCGTCGCTGGGGGTCCGCGGTGTCGGCGGCCACGAGGGTGAGGACCGGCGGCGGCGGCGGTGCGTCGACGTCGACGTGGAGCGTGGCCCCGTCGAAGAGCTCGCGATGGAGGTGACGCGCCCGTGCAGGGAGAAAGAGGGAGTCTCGAACCGCCAGAGGTCCGGCCGCCGCCTGGATGGGCATCAGCGGCGTTCGAGGCTCGTCGGTCTTGTGGCGGATGCGTGCGATGCGCTTGCGTAGGATGGCTCCGACCTCCGCGTCGATGCTGAACTCCGCGTGCTTCGAGGCGTCGGGCCGCTCGGACTTCAGACAGGTGGGACGCGGGGTGCACGCTTCGCATCCGCCCTTCGGACGCCGGAAGATGATGCCAACGCGGGCTCCGGTGCCCGTCGTTTTGCGGACCGTGGTCAGCGCGAGAGGTCGCCCGTCCGGGCACGCCAGCTCACCGGTGGCCCGGTCGAAGCGCCAGTCTGCTCGCGGGCCGACCAGCATCGTGTCCCACGGCAGCCGGCCGAGCTGCGCCACCAGCACGGGGTCGCGGGGCCAGACCGCCGGTATCCGGGTGTCGACCGGTCGTTCTCGGAGGGTCTGGACCGGCACCTCGTCCGGCGGCGGGGCCTGCTCGAACCCCCGGACGATGTCGTGATTCCACAGCGACAGCCCCACGAGTGTGGCCAGCTCCTGCCCCGGAAGGTGGTAGCT
>JBLFXJ010000532.1:0-4340 GCA_047609825.1 Myxococcota bacterium | reverse complement strand
GCAGGTGCGGGGTGCGCTGGAGATCGCGCCAGACCTGACCGCGGTGCACGATGTGCTGGCCGGGTTCCACGCCGCCGAGCTCCAGCGGGCGGAGCGGCAGCACCGACCGAATGACGCCGCCCGGGCCGAGGCGTTCCTCCGGCGGCATGACCGGGGTCGGTTCGCGCACGTGCTCTCGGGGATGGGGGCGGTGACCGTGATGACCGATCCGCCTGGCGCCCGGGTCACGGCGTGGCGGATGGAGCGGCAGCAGCGACGGTGGGTGCCGGTGCGCGACCGGGTGCTTGGCACGACGCCCCTGGAGGAGGTGCCGCTGCCGTTCGGGAGCTGGTTGCTCACCCTCGAGCGCGACGGGTACGAGACCGTGCGGTACCCGGCGTCGCTGGGGCGGGGTGAGCACTGGGACGGCGTCGGCCCCGGCGACCGCTCTCCGACCCCGGTCCACCTACCGCACCAGGGGAGCTTGAACGCCGAGGATCGGTACATGCCCGCCGGCTGGGCGTGGGCCGGCGGAGACCCGGACGCCGCCGATGGGCTGCCGCTGCGCCGGCTGTGGGTGGACGCGCTCGTGGTTCGGGCTGTTCCGGTCACCGTGTCCGACTATCTGGTGTTCCTCCGAGGGATCGCGGAGTCGGAGGGCGTCGGGGCGGCGCGGGCCCTGGCCCCCCGGGAATCGCAGTCGCGGGCGCCGGTCGATGCATCCGTCGTAGGGCTGCGTGAAGGGGAGGACGGGTTCGGGCTGGCGAGCAGCGCAGACGGACTCCGGTGGCACCCGCGACACCCGATCACCCTCGTGGACTGGCACGCCGCCCAGCGCTACGCCGCCTGGCTCGCCGATGAGACCGGGCTCGGCTGGCGCCTTCCGAATGAGCTCGAGTGGGAGAAGGCCGCCCGCGGGGTGGACGGCCGGCGGCTTGTGTGGGGCGAGACCCTCGAGCCGACCTGGGCGAACGTGCTCGGCCATTCCCGCGGGGCCGCCGCCCTCGACACGGTGGACCGGTTCCCCGAGGACTGCAGCATCTACGGGGTGCGCGGGCTGATGGGCAACGTGCGGGATCGGTGCATCAACCTCTGGCAGCACGAGGGGCCCGCCGTTGTGGACGGACGGGTGCAGGTGGACGCCGCCGACCCCGCGGACCCCAGCTGGCGGAGCGCGCGGGGCGGGTCGTGGACGAGCGCGCCGAACCTGGGCCGGCCCGCGTCGCGGTTCGCTGATCTGCCGGCCCACCGGTCGTGGGCGCTGGGCTTTCGGCTGGTGCGCCCGGTGGGATGACGCCTATGTCGTGGTCGGCAGGGGGCACGCGTCGGCGAAGGTCGGGCCCTCCAGGTCGTCATTGTCATCGGTGAATCCGCTCGCGCTCCAGGTCCAGCCGCCGCTGGGCGACACCACCTGGAGCGCTTTCACGTCCATCATCCCCTCTGTCGTGGTGCTCGCGCGGCCCACCTGTCGGAAGATGGCGAGCTTCAGGTTCTCTGCGGGCTCGGCGAAGGTCACGATGGCCGACGGACCGTCCACCGCCACCCAGCCACCATCGGTGGTGAGGTCGCCATACCGGCCCAGCCGCCGCAGGCCGGCGGAGTCTTGGTAGGCCACGGCATAGCGAATGTAGTTGCCCGCGCTGAACGCCTTCGGATCGGTGGCGGACCAGGGCGGCGCGGTACCTGAGGCGAAGGCGATGTCGGCTTGGAGGGCCACCGCCGGGTTGCCGCTGTCGGTGGGCACAGCGTCGTTGAACCGCTGCCTCACGGCGATCGGGCCGCTCGACGGTGGGGTGAACGCGTCGGTGAAGTAGGCCTCGGTGGGCGCTACCTCCTCCTCCTCCACCTGCATGGTGGAGAAGAACTGTGTGGTCGCCGCGGGGGCGATCCAGGTGAGGTACTTGATGGCGTAGATCTGATTGCCGGTGTGGACAAACTCCAGCTTGAGGCCGATCGGCGGATCGGCTTGGTTCGCGGTGGAGCTGTTCGGCGCGCACACCGCCGACGCGTGGCTCACGAGCCCTCCCGATGGCAGGCCGTTGGATGCGTCGGCCCACGGCACCACCTGGGACACCCGCTTGTTGGCGTTGAACGTATCGGTGATGTGGTTGGAGAGGGCGGAGTCGAGGTCGTCCACGTCGTCGTAGTTGCCGACGAGCTGCAGGCGGAGCACTCCGTTCTCCAGGGTAGCGACAGTGCTGGCGCTGAGCTGGTGCCGACGCCACATCTCCGTGCCCGCGAACAGCCACCCGAGCTTGTCGCTCTGGGCGTCGAGGCTGGACTGGGTGACCAGGCCCACCTTCGTCCAGTTCGAACTCGTGGGTGCGGTTCCGCTGGGTGCGGCCCACAGCACGAACAGGCGGAAGCCGTACATCGTGTCGGACGAGATCTGTCCGCGGAGGCGGGCGGCGTTGGGCGTGGCCGAGGTCTGGTCCTCAGCGATGTCGTTGCCGGGACGGAGGAAGGCCTGCAGCTCCAGCCGGGGCAGGCCCACGAGGGTGGGGCGCTGGGGCACGCCGAGGGCGTCGAGCATCGCCTGGGTGCGCTCCATCAGGTCGCCATAGGAGGCGGTGATGTACTGCACGTCGTGGTGCACCCGTGGCGTCCACTGCTGGATCAGCGTGGTGAGGGCGAAGGTGAACGCGCCCCGGTAGCCTTGGCCGACCGGCGTCTGCCAGGTCTGGCCCCAGGGGCGGCTGCCGAGCATCACGCGGCCGTAGATCGCGTTCTGCCACATGTGGACCAAGCCCGAGCTTAGCGCGCCGGGGCGCACGGCTGTGAGGGCGGCCTGCAGCTGCGCTCCGAGTGCCTGCGCGCGGTCGCCACGGTGGGTGAGGCTCGGGGCGTCGGCGGCGGCGACGGTGCTGTAGCAGGCGTCGATGGCCCAGGTGACGCCGTGGCTCACGCCCACCAGCGGCCAGTCCTCCCTGCCCTCCTCGGCGAGGATGGCGTTGAGCTCGGCGAGGCTCAGGGCGCCGCGGGGGCCGTCGGCGGAGGCCTCGAGGTCGGAGGGAGCGAGGAACAGGGTGTTGCCGAGCGGCACATCCGTGAGGCCCTCCAGCGAGAAGCCGTGCCCGCTGAAGGTGACCAGGCCGCTGGCGCGCATCACGGGCCCGAAGGCATCTGTGGCGTCAGGGTCGGCGGCCGCGGCCAGCTTCCGGGCGAGCCAGGCGATGGCCTTGCGGATGCGCTTGGCGGTGGGGCGGCCGTCAGCGCCCTTCACCTTGCGGCCGTGCTCGTCGACCGCGAGCAGCTTGATGTTGTCGCGCGGGATCCCAAGGCTCTCGGACGCCATCGCGATCCGCAGCCACGCCTTGGCGTCCTGGTCGGAGCCGGGCAGGTTGTCGGATGGGCGACCCCGGTAGGCGGAGTAGTCGGCGACGCCGATGATCACGGCGTAGGAGTTGGACGGTGAAGCCATGGGCGGATCTCCGATGTAGGAGGTTTGGGGGGACTCACAGCCCGGTTCTACCACGCGACCTGCGCTCGGGGAAAGCGCGTGGATGTCGTGGCCTCGTGGTTCGATAATGTAATTATGAGCCAAGCTACCGGGCGTAGCGGTGCCGTCGGGGCGCCGCCAGGTCATCGGAGGTAATCCCACGACGTCGGGCGTCGTCGACGTGAGCGGAGGCCGGCCCTGTCGTCAAAGAGCGCGGGGACAATCGCGTGGTCAGCCGAGCTCGATGCGCCCGACCCCGAGGCGGATCTGCATGCTGCTCGGTCGGCGCTCGAGGAGCGTGGCCCCGTCGGCGATGCCGCCGCGGGCCAGCATCCGTCGCAGGCGGTGGACGTCTACGTTGAGCTTGTTCGGCGTCGTGCGCAGGTCGCGGCACAGGTCGTCCCGGTGCCGCCAGCCCTGCTCCCGCTCCGGGATCTCGCCGGCGACCGCATCCGCGTGACGAGCGCGGGCCAGCAGCAGCACCGTGTACCAGTGCACGCTGGGCGGGAGCGTACGGGTGCCGTCGGGCCAGATGGCGTCCACCTGCACGTGCTCCTCGTCGGCGCTCACCGTGAACCGGAGGGTGGCCTGGGCGAGGAACCGCGGGCGCTCGCCCACAGTAAGGGTGGCCATGCTCGATGCGAGATGGAGCCGCCACGCGCCGCCGGGACAGGTGAGGGTCTGTCCGTGCTTGGCGGCCTCGAGCTGGCCGTCATCGGACTCGACCAACCAGCCGAGTGAGGGGTGGTCGTAGACCGACAGGGTTGGGGCATCGGCCGACGGCAGGAGGAGGTATCCGTCCTCTGCGAACACCAGGGCCGACCCATCGAGGGCGCGGGCGGTGGGCACGGGCGGGGTGTCGTCCACGAGGGTCCAGCGCTCGGTCGATTCGCCGAGCTCGATGACGCTGTCTCGGCGGAGG
>JBLFXJ010000531.1:0-4344 GCA_047609825.1 Myxococcota bacterium | reverse complement strand
GCAGGCATCGGGTCTCCGTGGAGCGCCACTCGACACAACAGAGGGCCAGGGCTGTGTGGCCGTCGGAGGTGCGGGCGTGGAGGTCGGCGCCGGCACCCACGAGCAGCTCCAGAACATCATTGTGCGCCCGTCCGTGAGCGGCGTAGTGCAGGGGGGTCCAGCCCCGGGGGTCGGCCACGTCGATCCGTGCGCCCGCATCGAGGAGCCGTCGCACCAGCTCGACATTGCCCCACACGCCGACGGATGCGGAGAGCACCGTCCTGGGGGAGGCCACCCCGAGCGCCTTGGCACGTGCCGTGGTGGCGTGGTCGCCATCGCCCTCGAGGCGATGGATCCGCGCCTGGTCCCTGTCCCAGGTGGAGAGGTTCTCCTGGATCGCGTTGGGATCGGCGCCATGGGCCAGCAGCAGCTCGACCATGGGCAGGGATCGGCTGGCCATGGCGGCGTAGAGCGGTGTGGCGTCGGTGGCGGTGCGGGCCTCGACGTCGGCGCCGCCGGCCAGCGCCTCGGCGACGGCATCCAGGTCGCCCTCGGCGATCAACAGGTGCAGGTTCATGCGCCCTCCGGTGGAGGGCTAAGCGCCCCTCGTCCCGCTTGCAGTCGTGAGTCAGACGACGGCGGCCTGGGGGTACGCTGATCCCCGGCCTGGGCCAGCCTTCGCGGGCGTGGCGAGGGTCGGAGTTGCCGACATGCCTCCGCGGTCGTAGACCTGTAGGATGAACTACGCCACGGAACAGCCGACTCCAGATGACATCCGAGCGCTGATCGGCCCCACCGTGCTCGACTTCGGCACGGACTGGTGCGGGGTGTGCAGGGCCGCCGAGGCCGCCATTCGTACCGGCCTCCGTGCTGCGGGTGTGCCCCACATCAAAGTCGAGGACGGGCGCGGCCGCGTCCTCGGGCGGTTCTTTCGCGTCAAGCTGTGGCCTACGCTGATCTTCCTGCACGACGGGGTTGAGGTTTCCCGCCTGGTGCGGCCCACCTCCTCTGCGCAGGTCGGCACCGCCGTCGCAGCGCTCCTCGCAACCTGAACGACTCGGGCCCGCCCCTCCAGCTCGGGCACGTTCCGGTCGCCCCGCGCCCGCGTCCCGCTCCACGGCGGCGACCGCCCGCCGGAGGGCGACCTGCCGGACCCCGACGGATTGAAGTCCTGGTGCGACGGGCTAAGCCCGGAAGGAGGAAGATGGCGTAGAACCATCGAAAACCTTGAAGCAGCCCTGTGGGTACGAGTCCCACCCAGGAAGGTTGACCCCCACCTGGAACCGAGTGTTGCGGTGCGGCCGGCGACGGACGTAGCGAAGCGTACACAGGGAGCGTTCGAGCTGCGTGATCGAGCCCCGTAAGAATCTTCGTGGAGGCCGCTGCCGTCAGGACAGCAGTAGGCAACACAGGCGACGCCGACGGTCAGGTTGAAGCCTGCTCCACCGGGGTCTTAGAGCGGGGCGCGGACGCGAGGGCTGCCCGGGAACCCGAGAGACCTCTCCTCTCCTCTCCTCTCCTCCTCCTCATCCTGAAGTGCCGCGTCGGCTCGGCGGCATCCAACGAGCCAGGCCGTCGGGCGTCCCCACGCCCAACCCGACGGAGCGAACCGGGCGTGGGGGTGAGGGACCGTCGGCCAAGGGCAACCGAGGCAGGCGGCGGAGCAGAGGGTGCGGAGCGCCCCGTAGCACCGTTGAAACCAGGGAACTGATCCCATCGGGACCTGGTGGAGGGAGGGGGGCGCCGGAAACACAGATCCGCAGGAGGGACAGATGACCGGCCCACCGACGCCGAGACCCATCTCAACGAAACAAGCGCGGATAGCGACACTGGCAAGGCAGATGGACGGGACACCGCTTCGGACGGTGGCCCACCACATGGACGTGGAGTGGCTGCGCGAGGCGTTCCGGCGCACGCGCAAGGTCGGGGCTGTAGGCATCGACGGGGTGACCGCCGAGGACTACGCCACGAACCTGGAGGGCAACCTCGAATCGCTGCTGAACCGAGCAAAGTCTTGGATGTACCAGGCTCCGCCCGTTCGCCGCGTCCATATTCCCAAGGGGGGGCGCGGGGACAAGACCCGACCCATCGGCATCCCGACCTTGGAGGACAAGGTCCTTCAGCGAGGGATGAAGATGCTCCTGGAGCCGATCTGCGAGCAGCTCTTTTACGACTTCTCGTACGGCTTCCGACCGCGGCGATCCGCCCACGACGCCCTGGAGGCCATCCACGATGGCCTGTGGAAACTCGGTGGCGGGTGGGTCCTGGATGCAGATATCCGAGGATTTTTCGACGCGATCGACCACGGACACCTGCGGGAGATGCTTCGCCACCGGGTAGTCGATGGGGTTGTGACCCGCCTCATCGGGAAGTGGCTGCGAGCGGGCGTGATGGAGGAGGGTGTGGTGACACATCCAGAGTCCGGAAGTCCGCAAGGCGGAGTTATTTCGCTGCTTCTCGCGAATCTCTACTTGCACGAGGTGCTGGACAGCTGGTGGGCCGAGACCGTGTTGCCGCGAATGCGCGGTCGGGCGTTCATGGTTCGCTACGCTGACGACTTCGTGATGGTCTTCGAGCTGCAGGCGGACGCCGAGCGCGTCCACGCCGTCCTGCCGCAGCGCCTCGAGCGCTTCGGCCTGACGCTGCATCCCGACAAGCCCCGGCTGATTCCATTCCGCCATCCTGACGATCGCCGCTCACCTGCACCGGGGACCTTCGACTTCGTCGGGTTCACGTTGCTCTGGCGACGGTCGCGCAAGGGGACGTGGACGCTGGGACGCAAGACGTCGTCAGCGCGGTTCAGCCGAGCGCTTCGCGCGCTGAATGAGTGGATGTCGCGGGCGCGCCACGTCCCGCTGAGGAAGCAGGCGACCCCCCTGGCCGCCAAGCTGAACGGACACTTCAACTACTACGGGACCCAGCGAAACTCCAAGTCCATCAGTCGGTTTCACTATGAGGCCCGTCGCCTCTGGAGGCGATGGCTCTGCCGCCGCTCCCAGCGGGCGACGTTGAACTGGACGCGGCACGCGAAGATCCTGGAGCGGTACCCGCCGCCGAAGCCGCACATTCGTGCGCGGCCTCAGCAACTTCGACTAGCGAACCTGTGAGTCCGAGGAGCCGGATGCGGTAGTCCCGCACGTCCGGATCTGAAGGGGGGGCCGGGTCAGTGATGACCCGGTCTACCCGACACCCCGGTATGGACGTTGGGTCACCCGCCCAGGATGCGAGGGGCACCTCGATCGTCAGTCTGCTGGGCGAGCCGCCCTAGGTGGCGGCCAGGCCCGCTCGGACCGTGAGCAGAAATCGGTACGCCACTCCGGGGTCCTTGACGCGTTGCGTTCGCATCAGCTCACGGAGCGGCTCGATGTCGAGGTCGCGATGATCGCCGAGGTTCTCGACGCGCATCGACCATCCCGCGAAGTCGCGTTCGCTCACCTCCCACTGGCTGACGACGACCGCATGGGAATGGCGCGGGTCCGCGCTGATGCTCTGAAACAGCTCTTGCACCACGTCCTGCGGACCCTCCAGCACCTGCGCGAACGTTCCGGAATCGTACAGCAGCATGCCTGTTATCGCGCGCGCCGCGTTGCGGTGTTGAGCGCCGAGCATGAGGTCCTCGATCTCACCGCGGGTCATCGGGCGGGTGGCGCGGCTGAGGTAGACCATGCGGTACAAGGGGGCGGCGCCAGGGGTCATCAGGGCACTCCAGCCGGCCGATGGGCTCACCTCTTGCGAGGCGCATCGCCGTGACTGATCGTAGTCCGAGAATCATCAACGCGCTTCAGTCGACGCGGTCAATCGGCCAGGTCGAGCTTCAGCAGGCGGTAGGTTTTGTAGCCGTGGTTGTGAGGACAGGCAACACAAGGCCACTCTCCGGTGCATCCGGGACATCCACCCCTCTCGTCGCGCCGTCCGCACACCCCACAAGGGGGGCCTTCCCGGGACCCGATCCGCCGGTTCAGCCCCTCGCTCGGGAGGCAGAGAGGCGCGTGGCCCGTCGCAGGCGCACGTGCGCGTCGAGAGCCACCGTCCTCACCCACGCGCTGCGCTGTCGCGTCCCCTCACGGCCCCACGCACACCGCCGACCTCGGGGGCCCGCGGGCGCCCCGTACCTGCCAGCGCAGGGCGATGAACGCCCGGACGGGGTCGAGCAGCGTGGCCACCGTCCGCATGGCTCGGCCACACTGGGGACACCGCGTCGGGTCCACCCCGAACGTGTACAGCCGGAGCACCCGCCACCCAATCCACCGCCCAGCGGGTCGCGAGACGGCGTCCTCCGGGGGCTGGGGCACGACGTGCCGGCGTAGCGGTGAGGCCGGCGCAAACACCCCGAAGGTCCGCACCCGGTTCACCCCGGGCGGCAGC
>JBLFXJ010000530.1:0-4378 GCA_047609825.1 Myxococcota bacterium | reverse complement strand
TCCGACGGGGCCGCCGCGTTGCCACCACCGCCACCGCCGCCACCACCGCCACCACCGCTCGCGGGCGTGTTGGGCGTCGCGTCTCCGCCAGCGTCTGCGCCTCGCCGGCCCTTGCGGGTCTTCGGCGGCGCATCGGCGGGCGCCTGGTCGGTGTCCTCCTCCGCCGCGTCCGTCTCGGAACCGGGGTCGGCCGACCAGTCCCCGACGCAGGCGAGGGTGAATCCGAACACCAGGGCGAGGGGAATCCGTCGTGGCATGTGGCCTCCAGGCAGGACCATACAGCGCGCGGGCACCAGGAGGCACCGGATGGTTAGCCGTGCCACTGGAGGCCGCATGCGCGTGCTGTGGTGTGTGATCGCGCTGGGTTGTGGGTCGGGCGACAAGGCCGGCGATTCGGGCGGCGAGGCCACGGTGCCGTCGACCACCACATCCACGGGCGGCACGGGCACGCCGACGGGCACCCCTGCGGGAACCACGCCGACGGGCGCGACGCCAACCGGCACGACGCCGACGGGCACGACCGGAACTGGCACGACCCCCACGGGCACCACTGGGACTGGCACGACGCCCACGGGCACGACCGGGACCGGCACTACTCCCACCGGCACGACCGGGACCGGCACCACTCCCACCGGCACCACGCCCACGGGGAGCACGACGGACGGCGACCGCGATGGCGATGGCCTGTCGGATGCGGACGAGGCGCTGTACGGCACCGATCCCGACAACCCCGACACCGATGCCGGGGGCCTGTCGGATGGCGGCGAGGTGCACTACGGTCGCGACCCGCTGGATGGCGCGGATGACCTCGTGGAGGTGCTGCCCGACAGCGCCGACCTGCGGTACACCGGCCGCTGGCTCGACGCCGACCCCCTGCGGCCGTGGGCGTCGTGGCAGGGCAGCGCGGTGAGCACCACCTTCGACGGCACCGCCGTGTCGGTCGTGCTCGACCCCGGCGGCGGCACCGAGTGGTTCCGGGCGATCATCGACGGCGATCACGCAGGCGCGGTGAAGCTCGAGGTGGCCGACGGGCCCCGCTCGGTGTTGCTCGCCACCCGGCTGCCCCCAGGGCCGCACACCCTGGAGCTGGTGAAGGAGACCAACGGCGGCACCCGGTCGGAGCTCCTCGGCCTGCAAGTGGCCGGTGCTGGGGCGCTCGCGCCTCCGGCCGCACCTGCCCACCGCATCGCATTCTATGGCGACTCGAACCTCGCCGGGGTCAGCCTCGAGCACGAGGCGGACGGAGGCGCCGCAGGCCTGCGCGGCAGCCACTTCACCTACGCCGGCATCGCCTCCCGCCAGCTCGATGCGGCGTACCACAACGTGTCGATCAGCGGCGAGACCATCGGCTCGATGACCCGCAAGCTCGACCAGATGGACAGCGACAGCGGCGTTCCGACCTGGGATTTTGCCCGGTTCGTGCCCGAGGCCATCGTCGTGAACCTCGGCGCCAATGACGTGGGTCGGCCGGTGGACGCCATCCGCGATTCCTACGTGGCCCTGTTCGACGCATTGCGCGAAGCACACGGGCCCGACCCCCACATCGTCGTGTTCAACGCGTGGGGCTGGGATGCGAACGAGCCGGCCAACTACACCGACCTGGTGGTGGCCGAGTACGCCGACCCGAACATGAGCGTGGCCACCTTCCCGTGGGTGTTCGAGCAGTGGCATGGGTGCGAGACCGACCACGCGGGCATGGCGGCGGTGCTGGTGGAGCACCTGTCGGCACGGCTCGGCTGGGATGCCGGTCCGTCCGACGTGGTGAGCGGGTTCGGGGTGGGCGGCGACGTGGCCAACGGCAGCTTCGAGGCGCGCGCGCCGTTCGGGGGCTATGGCTGGCGGTACCGGCTCGATCCGGGCGTGCGGCGCATCGTGGACCCAGCGCGGGCGCACAGCGGCCAGGCGTTCGTGCAGCTCACCGATGGCGACCGCATCCACCAGCCCAGCCCGGCCTCGGCGGGGCAGGTGGTGACGGCGACCCTGTGGCTGCGGGGAGCGGCGGACGGCGAGCAGGCCCGGGTGCAGATCGACTTCCGCGGCCAGACCCTGGGCACCCCGCCGCTGGAGGTGACCGAGCAGGTGGTGGAGCTGGCCACCGGCTGGACACGGTTCGTGGTGAGTGCCGAGGCGCCGGATGACGGCGTGTGGCACACCCGGCTCACCATCGGTGCGGTGGATGCGGCGACGGTGGACGTGGACAGCGTGTCGATGGAGGTGGAGTGATCCCCAGCTTCGATGACGTGATCCGGTGGGCACCCGACGGAGACGGGTGGGTGGGCGCGGTGCCCGAGGCGTGGATGCAGGGGCGCGGCGCGTTCGGCGGTGTGGTGTGTGGGGTGGCGGTGCGAGCGCTCGAGGCCCGGGTGGACCGGCCGCTGCGCTCCATCGACGGGGCCTTCCTCGGTCCGCTCCGACCTGGGGTGCCGGGGCGGGTGGAGGCGCGGGTGCTCCGGGCGGGTCGGTCGATCACGTTCGCCGAGGCCACTGTGAGCCAACAAGACCGGGTAGTAGCACGATTCTCTGCGGCGTTGGGTGACGCGCGGCCGTCCGGCGTGGTGGTGCCTGGGCCCACCCTCGAGCACCCCCCGGATGCGCTGGGCGTGCCGTTCGAGCAGCACCCTGGGGTGCCGCAGTTCATCACCCAGCTCCAGATGCGGCTCGTCGACGGCCGGTTCCCGTTCACCGGGCAGACCGAGCCGGGGGTGTCGGGTTGGTGCCGGTTCCGGGAGGCCGCCACCGGCACCGCCGGCGTGCTCGCGCTGGCCGATGCGTGGCCGCCGCCGGTGCTCTCGATGCTCACCCGGCCGGCACCCGCGAGCACCGTGCGGTGGTCCTCCCACATCGTGGGTCCCGTGTCGGATGCGCACGCCGGCGACTGGTTCTACCGGTCTCGCTGCGTGCACGCCGCGGACGGGTACACGGTGATGGTGGCCGAGCTGTTCGATCCGGAGGACCGGCTGGTGGTGTGGTCGGAGCAGCTCGCGGCGGTGTTCGACGGGTAGTCGGTGTCAGAACACCGCGGCGATGGTGGCCTTGAGGGCCTCGTTGGCCCCGCCGCGCATCGGCTGACCGTGGCCGCCGATCAGGTTGTCGAACGGCTCGGCCACCAGGCGCTCGAAGTCGGCCTGGAGTGAGCCGCCCTCGGGGGTCATCCGCTTGCGCCACGGCGGGCCGATGTTCGCGGGCCGCGCCGAGAACCCCATCGCCTTCGTGACGAGCTTGGCCGCCAGCGAGCACTGGGCGGTGTCGGTCCAGTTCTGCACAGCGTCGCAGGTGATCAGCACGCCGCCGGCGCGGTCGGCGAGCAGCGCCAGCTCGGGCTTCTTCGTGTCGCGGAACGCGAAGGTGCGCACCCAGGGGACCGGCTGCGGGCCGTCGGGGGAGAGCTCCTGGCCCACCGGTGCGGCCGCCTCCATGCCGGGGGCGGCCCACAGCTTCGCCTGGTAGTGGTCCACGAACCAGGCATCATCCATGCCGTGCAGCCCGATCTTCACCACATTGGTCACCACGCCCAGCGCGTCGAGGGCCGCCACGCTGTCGGGCTGGGGCCGGACGGAGTTGATCACCGTGAGCCGACCTTCGTCGCGCAGCACCACCATGTTCCGGTTGATCACCATGCCGGGGCCCATGCGCACCGTGCCTTGGAGCACGAAGATGTCGGGCCACACCTCGGTGAGGTCGGCGTGGGGCATCGGGTCGGCGAACGCGGGCATCGGGCACCTCGGTGAGGGACGCCCAGTAGTCCGGTGGCGTGCGAGAGTCGCCCAGACCCTGCCAGGTGGTGTCAGGAGACCGACGGACGGGGCACAACGCCCTCACTACCGGCAGACCCGGAGGCCAGCCTCGCAGCGGATGATGCGCGTCTCGCCATCGGTGAGGGTCACCCGCCCCATCTGCTCGGGGTCGCCGCCGTCGAACACGGCGTGCAGCACGTAGGCGCCCGCCGGTACCCGCCCCGCGGGGAACCGGCCCTCCGCCGACACGAGCCAGATGCGGTCGGCGCCCTGGACCGACACGTCGGCGCCGGAGGTGGGGGGGGAGGGCTCGGGGCGTGGGCGGTCGGGCGCGGCGGACGCCGGTGCGACCTCGGGCTCGGGCTCGACGGCCACGACAGGCTCCGGCGCGGGCGCTGGAGCGGGCGTCGCCTCTGGCTTCGGATGGTCCGCAGGTGCCACGACTGCAGGTGCTGGAGCCACCGAGGCGGGTGTACCGGCAGGTGGACCCGTCTGACCTGCGAGCCACACGCCGAGCCCCACCAGCGCCGCGGCGGCCATGAGCAGCAGCACTCCCCCGATCACCCACCCACGGCGGTCGGTGGCCGGCGGCGGCGCGACCTCCGGCGGCGTGGGACGGGGCGCGAGGGACGGAGGGGCCAGCT
>JBLFXJ010000529.1:0-4382 GCA_047609825.1 Myxococcota bacterium | reverse complement strand
GAGGGGCGGCTCACCCTCGCAAAGGCCTCCCTATCCGAGCTGCGCGAATCCACCGACCCGTGGGTCGAGCTCGCCCTCGCGATGGAGTCCGGGTACTACGCCGAGAAGCGCACGAAGGACGAGGCGAAGGCTGGCGCAGAGCTGCGCCTGCAGCCGCTGTACATGGAGGCGCTGCTCCAGAGCCGGGAGCGGGTGTACCCGGACGCCAACGGCACCCTGCGCATCACCATCGGCCACGTGAAGGGCTACAGCCCGGAGGATGCGGCGCTGTTCCTGCCGCAGACCACCGTGGCGGGAATGGCCGCGAAGGCCGGCCCCGCACCGTTCCACGCGCCCCAGGTGCTGCTCGACGCCGCCGCCACCTCGCCGTCGTCCCGGTTCGCCGACCCCACCCTGGGCGACGTGCCGGTGGACTTCACCAGCACCCTCGACACCACCGGCGGCAACAGCGGCTCGGCCACCCTGAACGCTGAGGGCGAGTTCGTCGGCCTGCTGTTCGACGGCAACTACGAGGCGATGAGCGCCGACTGGCTGTTCGACCCCGAGCTCACCCGCAGCATCCACGTGGACGTGCGGTACATCCTGTGGGTGCTCGAGCAGTCCGGCGCCACCCGGGTGCTGGCCGAGCTCGGCGTGGAGTAGCGACCGACCACTGACACCGGGTGGCAGTGACACCGAATAGGGAGGGGCATGAGCACCCTCGACGCGTTCGCTGCCCCCACCCGCCTGTGGTTCTCCGAGGCCTTCGCCGCCCCCACCCGCGTGCAGGCCGAGGGCTGGCCCCACATCCAGGCCGGCCGCAACGCGCTCCTCCTCGCCCCGACCGGCTCGGGCAAGACCCTGGCCGCGTTCCTCGCCTGCCTCGACCGCCTGTCCCAGCTCCCCCTGGACGCTGAGCCCGGCGTGCGACTGCTGTACATCTCGCCGCTGAAGGCGCTGGTGTACGACATCGAGCGCAACCTCCGCGCCCCGCTCGTGGGCATCGGCAACGCCGCCAGCCGCCTGGGCCTGCCACTCCGGGGCATGCGGGTGGACCTGCGCACCGGCGACACCCCACAGCGCGACCGGCAACGCCAGATCCGCAACCCCGGTGAGATCCTCGTCACCACGCCCGAGTCGCTCTACCTGCTGCTCGGCGGCCGCGCGCGGGAGACCCTGCGCACCGTGGACGCCGTGATCGTGGACGAGATCCACGTGATGGCCCGGTCGAAGCGCGGCGTACACCTGGCCTTGTCGCTCGAGCGGCTGTCGGCACTGACCGCCGTCGAGCCCCAGCGCATCGGCCTGTCCGCCACGCAGCGGCCGCTGGATGAGGTGGCCCGGTTCCTCGGCGGCGACCGCGAGGTGTCCATCGTCGACACCTCCGAGGCCCCGAACCTCGACCTGCAGATCGTCGTTCCCGTGGCCGACATGGAGAACCCGGTCAGCGACACCATCCACCAGGGCACCGGCGGCGACGGGCCGCTCCAGAAGGTCGGTGGCAAGCGGAAGAGCGGACCGATCCTGGGCGACGGCGCTCCCAAGAAGAGTGCGGGTATCTGGCCCACCATCTACCCGCGGCTCGTGTCGCTGATCCGGTCCCACCGCACCACCATCATCTTCACCAACAGCCGCCTGCTGTGCGAGCGGCTGGCCCAGCGGCTGAACGAGTCCGCCGGCGAAGACCTGGTGCAGGCCCACCATGGCTCGATCAGCCATGTGCGCCGGTCGGTCATCGAAGAGCAGCTCAAGGCGGGCCAGATCCCGTGCCTCGTCGCCACCAGCTCGCTCGAGCTCGGCATCGACATGGGGGCGGTGGATCTGGTGGTGCTGGTGGAATCCCCCGGCTCGGTGGCCCGTGCGCTCCAGCGGGTTGGGCGGGCCGGGCACGGCGTGGGCGAGACCAGCATCGGCAAGATCTTCCCGAAATACCGGGGCGACCTGCTCGAGTGCGCGGTGGTGGCGCAGCACATGCGCGAGGGCCGCATCGAGGCCACCCATGTGCCGCGGAACTGCCTCGACGTGCTCGCCCAGCAGATCGTGGCGATGGTGGCGATGCAGCCGTGGAGCGTGGGCGAGCTGAAGGCGATCATCGGCCGGGCCTACCCATACCGGGACCTGTCGGATGCGGCCTTCGAGTCGGTGCTCGACATGGTGAGCGGGCGCTATCCGTCGGACGACTTCGCCGACCTCAAGCCCCGGGTGGTGTGGGACCGCACCGCCGACGAGCTGCGCACCCGCAAGGGCGCGAAGATGATCGCCCTGCTCAACGGCGGCACGATCCCCGACCGCGGATTGTACAGCGTGTACGCCGGCGCTGAAGGGCCGCGGGTGGGCGAGCTGGACGAGGAGATGGTGTACGAGTGCCGCAAGGGCGACCTGATCATCCTCGGCGCGAGCACCTGGCGGGTGGAGGAGATCACGCGTGACCGGGTGGTGGTGAGCCCCGCCCCCGGCGAGCCGGGCCGACTGCCGTTCTGGCATGGCGACCGGCCCGGGCGCCCGGTGGAGCTGGGCAAGGCCATCGGCGCCTTCACCCGCGAGCTGGTGGCCGCCCCCTCCCCCGTCGACTGGGTGCGGGAGCAGGCCCCGCTGGACACGTTCGCGGCGAACAACCTCGTGAAATATGTCCAAGAGCAGCAGGAAGCGACCGGGCATGTGCCCACCGACCGGGATCTGGTGCTCGAGAGCTTCCGCGACGAGCTGGGCGACTGGCGGGTGTGCCTGCTCACCCCGTTCGGGGCCCGGGTGCATGCCCCCTGGGCGCTGGCCATCGAGGCCCTGCTCGCCACCCGCGGCGGGTTCGATGTGCAGGCGCTGTGGACCGACGACGGCATCGCCATCCGGTTCGCCGACATCGAGGAGCTGCCCGGGATCGAGCAGTTCCTCGTCGACCCCGAGGAGGTGGAGGACCTGGTGGTCGAGCACCTCCGCTCGTCCGCCCTGTTCAGCAGCCGGTTCCGGGAGAATGCGGGCCGGGCGCTGCTCCTCACCCGACGCAGCCCGAAGGGACGCCAGCCGCTGTGGCAGCAGAGGATGCGGGCGCAGAACCTGCTCAAGGTGGCGAGCCGGTACGAGTCGTTCCCCATCGTGCTCGAGACCTACCGGGACTGCCTGCAGGAGGTGTTCGATCTGCCGGCGCTGAAGGGGATCCTGACCGACATCCGGTCGCGGGTGCTCCGGGTGCACGAGGTGGAGACGGTCACGCCGTCGCCGTTCGCCCGCGGGCTCGTGTTCAAGTTCGTCGCCAGCTTCATGTACGACGGCGACACGCCGCTAGCCGAGCGCCGGGCCCAGGCGCTGACGCTGGACCGCAACCTGCTGCGGGAGCTGCTCGGCCAGGAGCACCTGAGCGAGCTGCTGGTGCCCGATGCGGTGAGCGAGGTGGACGACGAGGTGCAGTGGCGCACCGAGGCCCAGCGGGTGCGCCATGCGGACGGTCTGCACGACCTGCTGCGGCGGCTGGGCGAGCTGTCGGAGGCGGAGATCGGGGAGCGAGCGGACGAGGAGGTCGGTCCGTGGATCGCGTCGTTGTCCCTGGAGCGTCGGGCGATTCCGGTCCGGGTGGCAGGCGTGGAGCGGTGGATCGCTGTGGAGGATGCGGGCCGGTATCGGGATGCGCTGGGGGTGGTGCTGCCGCCCGGGCTGCCGGCCGTGTTCACCGAGGCCGTGCCCGACGCGCTGGAGACCCTGATGCTGCGGTATGCCCGCACCCATGGGCCGTTCCGGGCGCAGGCTCCAGCGGAACGGTTCGGCCTGCCCGTCGGGGCGGCGGCGGCGGTGCTCCGGTCGTTGGAGGCGCGGGATCTGGTGCTCTCGGGTGCCATCCGGCCAGGTGGACACTCGGACGAGTGGTGTGCGCCCGAGGTGCTCCGGCGGCTGCGGCGGAAGTCCCTGGCGGCGCTGCGGAACGAGATCGCGCCGGTGGAGGCGGAGGTGTATGCGCGGTTCCTCCCGGAGTGGCATGGGCTGGACTCGAAGCGCGGCGGGCACCCGCGGCTGCAGGAGGTGGTGGACCAGCTCGAGGGCCTGCCCCTGCCGTGGTCGGCGCTGGAGACGGAGGTGCTGCCGGCCCGCATCGTGGGGTGGAATCCGCGGCTGCTGGATGAGCTGGGGGCGATGGGTGCGGTGGTGTGGATCGGGAGGGGGGCGCTAGGTCCGAAGGACGGGAAGGTGGCGCTGTATCGGCGGGAGCGGGTGCCGTTGCTCGTGGACCTGCCGGAGGTGCCGGAGGGCCTGCTCGACGACCCGAGCGACCCGGATGCGCCGATCCGGGCGGCCTTGCTCACCCACCTGGAGGGCCGCGGGGCGAGCTTCCTGGTGGAGCTGCAGCGGGTGGCGGGCAACCCGGCGCTGGCGGATGTGGAGCGGGCGCTGTGGGACCTGGCCTGGGCGGGGCTGAT
>JBLFXJ010000528.1:0-4385 GCA_047609825.1 Myxococcota bacterium | reverse complement strand
CTGCCGTTCCCTGCTGCTGGATTCTGGAGAATCCGTCGACATGGTCCGGCTGGAACGGGCGGTCGCAGACCTCGACGAGCCGGCCCTCGACGCATTGTTCCGCGACCGGCCCACCCTCCTGGCCAGCGCCATCCAGTCGGTAAATCTGCCCCCGGCCTTCCTGATCCAGCGGCAGCCGACGGAGCTGCTGCGCGCGCGGGCCTGGGATGCCCTCCGCCGGGCGACCCCCGCCCACCCGGGTACGTCGAGGTGTGCCTGGCAGCGCTGGCCGACACCGAAGTGTACGGTCGCTACTACACACCCGCCGCCAGTGAGGCCGCGCTATTGGGATCCGCGGCTGGCCTGAATCGCGTCCACGGCCGCATCTTCACCCGATGGGAGGCAGGCCGGTCAGTCCGCGAGTGCGGCGAAGATGTTCTGCACATCGTCGTCGGCATCCATCCGAGCGAGCCACTCCTCCACCTCGGCGCGCTGCTCGTCATCCAGCGAGACCGGGTTGTTCGGGATCCACACCAGCGCCGACGACTCGGCGGTCCACCCGCGCTCGGTGAGCGCAGTGCCCACCGCATGAAGGGCATCCGACGCCGTGATGAAGGTGCTCGTGCCGGCGTCGTCGGTGTCCACATCGTCGGCATCACACTCGAGCGCGGCGTCCACCGGATCATCGCCGTCGGGTGGCGGGACCGCCTCGATCATGCCGCACCGGGTGAAGTCCCACGACACGGCCCCCGCGGCGCTCTGCTGGCCGCCGCGGAACAGGGTGTGCACGCTCGACGCGCTGCGGTTCTTGTTGTCGGTGAGGCACTCGATGATGACCGGAACGTTGTGGGGTGCGAAGCCCTCGTAGGTCACGTTGTCGAAGTTCACTGGCCCATCGAGCAGCCCCGCACCCTTCTTGATCGCGCGGTCAACGGTGTCGCGGGGCACCGACTGCTTGCGGGCCTGCTCGAGCGCCATCCGGAGCGCCGCGTTCATGGACGGATCGGCGCCCGACCGCGCCGCCATCATGATCTCCTTGGCGAGCTTGCCGAACAGCTGACCCCGCGCGCTCGCCGCGGCCACCCGATGCTTCTGCTTCCACTGTGCGCCCACTCGCTCCTCCCGCCGGCCCTCGGGGTCCGGGTTCGTGGAGCTTCTAACCGGTGGCCCAGGTGCGGCGGCGAGGGGTGCGTCGAGGGGCCGCTGCGGTGGGTCGGGCGCTCGCCTCCAGCGATCCGCATGATATCGACCGGTCGGGACGCCAGCGTGTACGCTGCGCCATGTTCGTATTCCATGGACCCGAGACCGCATCGCACCTCGTGGTGCTCGCACCCGGCGACGAGTGCCGGCTCACCGACACCACCCCGACCCTCCTCGCCATCGCGCTCGGCGACGCCGGGATCCGGGTGGTCCGGTTCGCCTTCCCGCCGTGTGATGACGCCGACGGCGGGGTGCGCGATGCCGTCCTCGCCGCCCACATCCGGCAGGCCGCAGCCACCCGGGCCGACGGCGTGCACCTCATACTGGGCGGCCTGTCCCGCGGGGCCCGGGTGAGCGTGTCGCTGCTCACGGAGCTCGGCGCCGTGGGCCTGCTCGGCTTCGCCTACCCATTCCACGGCCGGCACGATCCCGACCCCGGCGACCGGGTGACCGACCTCGCGGGCGTGCCGGTCCCGTGCCTGATCTGTCAGGGAACCCGGGACACACGCGGCAACCGCCAGCAGGTACACGGCTACGGCCTCCCCGAGCACGTGCGCCTGCACTGGCTCGAAGACGCCACCCACGCGCTCCGGCCCCGTCCACGCTCGGGCGTGAGCCAGGCCGAGCAGCTCGCCGAGGCCGCCGCCGTCAGCGCCCGGTTCGTTCAGTCCCTGGGCTGACCGCCCGCGGCATCGAGCTGGGCGCGGAAGTGCGGGGAGTGCACCGCCAGCTGCTCCACATAGTGGGTCGCGATGGCCCGGGCGGCGTCGCCGAGCTCGTGCAGGTCGTGGATGTAGGCGTCGGGCACGTGGCGGAAGGACACGCTCACCCGGCGCACGGCGAACCGGTCCAGCTGGGTGGTGAGGGCGGGGAGCTGACCGTGCCGCACCCGGGTCACCCGGTGGTACAGCCGGTCCTTGAACTCGGGACCGCTCAGGATCACGACGGAGCGGTTCCGGATCCACAGCGAGCGTGCAGGGGCCTCGGCACCGGGCAGCACGAACTCGAACTGCGCGGGCTGGCCCACCGAGAACATCACCACAGCACCGGGCTCCCGGTCCCGGTGCATGCGCAGCCGGGCCACGTCCACCGGCGGACCGTCATCGGTGTCCCGCTTGGATCCGTAGTAGTTGATCAGGCACGTGTTCGGCAGCGGGCCGGTGTCGCCGTGCTCGACCAGCTCATCCCGGAGCCGCTCGAGGATGCGGGTCATCACCGGAGGCAGCGGCTCCGCCCGCACGCACCGGTCGGTCAGGTGGTCGGGCTCGGCGTAGTAGCCGAGGGCGGCGAACTGCCAGGCGCCGAGCCAGTACACGGGGCGCGTGAGCCGGCCCGAGGTGCCGCGGCGGCTGGTGGTGCCGGGCGCGTAGCGGTCCTCCCACAGGGGGTGCAGACCGGCGAAGAACTCGCCCAGTTCCTGCGCTTCGTCGGCGCTGAAGAACTGCCGCAGGTACGAGAACCCCGGCTCGCGGAGGGTCTCGTTGCCCGACAGGGGCGTGGTGGATGGGGTCGGCGCCTTCATGATCTGCGGCGTGTTTAGCTCGCTGCTCGCGCGGCGCCCCACATCCGAGGGGCAACCACCCGGCTGGACCCTTCCCGGTGCACCGACTCGACCGAGCGTCGAGCTGGCGGGAGACGCTCGCCGCGGTTGGTGTACACTCGCCGCATGGCCGGCCCGGACCAACACCCGCCCCTCGCCCGACTGACCCGGAGCTATCGGGTCGTGATGGGGCTGATGTTCACGGTGATCTTCATGGTGTTCTCCGAGCCAACCCTCGGTCGCCTCGTCAACGGGGTCTGGTCACGTGGACGCTTCGAGTATGTGTCGACGCTGAGCCTGGATGTGCACGCGGCGCTGGGCTTTTCCTTTGTCGGCCTCGTGTTCGCGCAGCTCGTGCTGGGGTACCAGCTGGTCGGCTCCGGACGCGGGCGGCAGGCCCACACGCGCCTCGGGCGCACCTTGCTCTTCGCGGTCATCCCGGTGTTCCTGCTCGGCGCGGGCTGGGTCAGCCTCGACAGGAGCACCACCATCGCCCCGGAGGTGAGCGTCATCTTCAAGCACCATCGCCCGGTGGTGCGATGGGCCCTGTTCACCCTCATCGGGTTCACGGCGTTCTTCTCGGTGCGCGCCTACCTCTCGATTCGCCGCGGCGACGTGGCGGCCCACATCGACGCCGTGCTCGGAGCGATCGTGCTCGCCAGCGGCATCGCCATCATTCGCTTCCTGTATGTGGTGTTCTGGGCGATTCGGGGCGGCTCGCCCTTCTCGGTGGTGGGCATGTACTTCCTCACCGTGGTCGTGGTGTTCGCGTTGCTCGCCGGGGCCTATGCGGCCGCCGGTCGACTGAAGCAGAACTCAGGGCCGCTCGCCCTGCTCGTGGGCGTGAACCTGCTGCTCGCGGTGGCCGGCACCGGCCGCTACACCTTCCTCGACCCCGCCGATGCCATCCCGGAGGAAGCGTCGACGCCTGGCCCCGTGGGCGGGCGCCGCTAGTCGACCGAGTCCGCAGGCGCCGCACTCCATCGGCCGGTCGAGACCAGCACCATGGTGGCGGCGACACCGATCAGGCTCCCGATCAGCACTCCACCACACGCGGATGCGAATCCCCCCAACGAACCGAGGAGACCCCCGAGGGTCGTGCCTGTGAGCACGACGCCGACCCACTCCAGGATGGACTCCCAGGTGGGCTGGAGCTGGGTGGCGTACAGCTGATGGACGAACGCGACCGGGACGACCACTGAGCTGACGGCAACGGCGCACATGAGGGTGTAGCAGAGCGGAAGGAGCTCGCGGACGAGGGCTGGCGCGAAGGCGCTTCCGGTCGCGCGGTGGGCCAGCGGGGCGCGCGTCGGCGGCGGCGCTGGAGAAGCGCGACTTCGAGTTCACTCGGTGCTCCGTCGCGCACGGAATGGGCGTTCCAGAGGGCGCTCAGACCGACGCGCACCAGTCCTCGACCGCCAGGCCGTCGACCTCCCGGAAGTGCTTCGTGTTGTGGGTCACCAGGGTCAATCCGCGGCTCAGGGCGTGCCCCGCGATGAGAGTGTCCATCTGTCCGATGGGGCGGCCCTTCTTCCGTAGGTCGGCTGCGACCTTTGCAGCGGCGTCGGTATCGTCCGCGGTCATCTCAAGGATGTCGAGACCGCCCAGGAACCCGCGAATCGCAGCCCACAGGCGCGGCGAAGCGCGCAGATGCGCGCCGAATTCC
>JBLFXJ010000527.1:0-4387 GCA_047609825.1 Myxococcota bacterium | reverse complement strand
CACTCCCGGATCACCTCCAGTACGAGCTCGAGCCGGACCCGAGACACCCGAGGATCGACGCCGAAGGCATGCGCTACGAGGGCATGCGGTTCCGCGCCCAAGGCCGCCTCGCAGGCAAGGTCTACGGTGGCCGCTTCGGGATCGACGTCGCCTTCGCCGAGCCGACGGTGGGCGGCGCCGAGGTTGTCGCCGGCACCGACCTGCTGTCGTTCGCAGGCGTCGAGCCTGGGGAGCTGCGGATCTACCCCATCGAAACCCACATCGCCGAAAAGCTCCACGCGTATACACTGCCCAGGAAGCGACCCAACTCGCGGGTGAAAGACCTCCCGGATCTCGCACTCCTCGCACGCATCCGTTCGCTCGACGCGGGCGTACTTCGCACGGCGATCCACGCCACGTTCTCCCACCGTGCCGTCCATCCGATTCCGGTTGCATTGCCCGCCCCACCGGAGAACTGGGAGGCGGCCTATGCGCGCATGGTCGAGCGCGACGCTCTGCAGTGGCGTGACCTCATCACCCTATATGGGGCGGTCTGCGCATTCCTCGACCCGCTGCTCTCCGGTGGGTCGGGAACGTGGTCGCCCGATGCCTGGGCGTGGGAGCCGTGAGGTGAAGGACCCCCGAGCGAACGAGCCGGCCACTGGGCCGGCTCTTCGCGCTCTTGGCTGCGAGCATTCGGCCGCGGTAGGCCACCCCTGAGTCCTCCAGGCCCGCGAATGAAGGGAGCCCCCCAAAACGCCCTCACACCCGAGCAGCCCCATGAACACCCGCACGCGCCGCATCGCCCAGCTCGCCTCCGCCGGTGCCCTCACCCTCGCGCTGTGCGCCGGGGCCTTCGCCTGGCTCGACGCTCCCCGCCCCGAAGGCATCGCCGACGACCGCGCAGACGCCCTCGCTCAGCAGCTGATGGCGGCGGTCGACGCGGACGCGTGGGAGCGTACTGGCGCCATCACCTGGACCTGGGCCGGCAGCTACACGCACCTGTGGGACCGCGAACGCAACTTCGTGCGGGTGCACAAAGGCGGCTGGGAGGTCCTGGTCGATCTCGACCGTGTGCAGGGCGTCGCCACCGTGGACGGGGTGGCGCTGAGCGGGTCCGCGAGAGAGTCCGCGGTGGCCCAGGCGCACGCCCTCTGGGCGAATGACAGCTTCTGGCTGACGGCACCAATCAAGGCCTTCGACCCCGGAACCACCCGCTCCCGCATCACCCAGGTCGGTGGCAGCGACGCCCTGCTCGTCGCGTACAGCTCAGGCGGCATCACCCCCGGCGACGCTTACTTATGGCACCTCGACAACACCGGACGGCCCGTCTCATGGCAGCTGTGGGTGTCCATCATCCCGGTCGGCGGCGTGTCCATGTCGTGGGACACCTGGGTCCATCTCCCAACCGGCGCGTGGGCGTCGACCCGGCACGCCGTTGGACCCATCGAGTTCTGGGTCACCGATCTGCACGCCGCCGCGAGACTCGCCGAGCTCGAGCCCGGCCCAGACCCGTTCGCGCGCCTCGTCGACGCCCTCGGGGCGCCTCGGGCTCCCTGAACCGCCCCGGGCACAGGTCGCGCCGACCACCCGGCTTCAGGCGGAGGGACTCGCAGCGCACACGTCCAGATCGGCGAGCAGCGTCGCCAGATCCTGGCGCCCGAACCGCGTGAACTCCTCCGGCGACATCGCGAGCAGGAGCGGAATCACCAGCGCCTCCTCAGCATCCAGGTGGGCGCCCATCGCGGTGTCGTAGGCCTGCAATGCCTCGCTCAGGCCCTCTCCCGTGCCCAGGCGGTCCACCACCTCGTCCGCCAGCGCGTGCAGCCGCTGATGATCTACCTCGAGCCTGTGGAACTCCACGCCAAACCGCCGCGCCAGGTACGGGTACAGCTTGCGCTCCTCGTAGCGCTCATGTCCCCCCACCATCGCCGCCTGCCACCGGAGGAACAGCGACCGGGCGAAGCTGCGCCACTCCGGGTCGGCGGCACCGACGGAAGCCGTGTCACAGAGCAGTCGGCTCACCCTGCGAAAGTTGTCGTGTGACGCCAGCAACAGCGTCTGCTCGGGGAAGCGCACGTGGCCAGACCACCGGGAACGCGGGAGCGGCTCCGGGGCGACCTGGGGCGCGGCGCATGTACAGGACATGGGGCCTCCAGTCCGCGCAATTGTGTGCACCCCAACCACTGACGCCAACCCGGCGGCGTCAACTCCTCACCTCCACTGACAGATGCTGACGCCCGCGGCCGCATGAGTGGGCAGGCACAAGCGCCAGGTCCGTCCCGGGCATCCGGCGAGGCGTCCCGCAGCGAGTTGACGCGAGCGCCACAATCGCCGATCCCAGGCCCAGCTACACTGCGGCATGCTCCTGCTCTGGCTGCTCGTCGCCTGCGGCACCAAGTCCGACCCACCCACCGACGACACCGCCCCCGCAGCGGATGTGCCGGCCACCGGCGCGGGCTCGACCCCATCCCCAGGAACCGATCCATCACCGTCGCTGGGCTCGCTGCACTGGCCCATCGACTGCATCCCCGGCGACGGCTGCGGTGAGCCCCTGGGCTACGCCGACCCCGACGGCGACGGGGTGGCGTGGGACTGCGGCCCCCCCGGCTACACCGGCCACATGGGCGTGGACATCGGATTCGACTCCGCCGCCCTCGACGCGGGAGTGGACGTTCTCGCCGCAGCGGACGGCGTGGTCGCGTTGGTGTTCGATGGCCGCCATGACCGCTGCCACGAGGACACCGACCACCCCGACTGCGCAGACCCCGGCGCATGGAGCGAGCCGGGGGAGACCAACGGGTTCCGACAGTGCACCGAGCTCGCACCCGAGTATTGCGGGCTCGGCACCCGGCCCGCCTACAGCTGTTTCTGGTGCTTCGACGGCGGTAACCTCGTGGTCATCCAGCACCCGGACGACCCCGTGGTGTTCGCCACTATGTACTCCCACCTCGCCGCCGACTCGATCCCGGTAGCCGTCGGCGACACCGTCACGACGGGACAGGTACTCGGACAGGCCGCCGCTTCTGGGCGGGCCACCGGGCCTCACTTGCACTTCGAGGTGCTCGGGCCGACGGGCTGGTACGACGTCACCGACCCGTGGGCAGGCCCCTGCTCGGCTCCAGGAGACGAGGATTGGCTGTGGGCGAACGACCCACCATGGGGCGGCTGAGCCGTCAGAACCAATCCGGGTCCATCGCCAGGCAGGTGTCGTCCAAGCGGCTCAGCAGCTCCGCCTGCGCCACCGTCTTCGGAAGCTCCCACCTGAAGAAATAGCGACACGCCTGGAGCTTTCCGCGGTGGAACGGGTCGTCGCCCTCGGCCAGCGCCGCCGCCGAGACAGCCGCCTGCTCGAGCCACAGCCAGGCCACGACCGTGTGCCCCATCATGTCGAGGTACACGCTCGCATTGGCGAGGTACTGCGGGATCTCTCCACGAGCGGCGGCCCCGAGCAGGCGCTGTGTCGTGCTGCCCGCGCGTGCGACGGCCGCCTCGAGTGCCGATGCGTGCTCGCTCAATCCGTCCATCCCGCGTGTAGCAGCAATGGTGGCGCCGACCCGGCGGAGCAGCACCTGGAGCGCGGCGCCATTCTTCGCGGGCACCTTGCGGCCGAGCAGATCCAATGCCTGGATTCCGTTGGTGCCCTCATGGATCGCGTTCAGGCGGTTGTCCCGGTAGTACCGCTCCACCGGGTAGTCCTGGGAGTAGCCGTACCCACCGAGCACCTGAATCGCGAGCTTGTTGGCCTCGAGGCAGTACTCCGACGGCCAGGCCTTCACGATCGGCGTGAGCAGGTCGAGCAGCAGCGCCGCCTCATCGCGCTCGGCCTGAGGCGCGCTGCGCACGTCGTCGACGAGCCGCGCCGCATACAGGGACAAGGCGAGCCCACCCTCCACATACGCCTTCTGGGCGAGCAGCATCCGGCGCACATCGGCGTGCTCGATGATGGGCACCGGAGGCGCGGCCGGATCCCGCTGCCAAGCATGCCGCCCCTGTGGACGCTCGCGCGCATAGTCCAGGGAGAACAGGTATCCTGCCGTGCCGAGCATCGACGCGCCCAGCCCCACCGCCACCCGCGCCTCGTTCATCATGTGGAACATGCAGGTGAGGCCGCGGCCCTCCTCCCCCACCCGGTAGGCCGTCGCCCCCTCGAAATGCAGCACCGTGTTCACGGTTCCGCGGAAGCCCATCTTGTGGTTCAGCCCGCTCACCACCACCCGGTTGCGGCTGCCGTCGTCGAGCACCTTGGGAACGATGAACAGCGAGATTCCCTTGGTTCCAACCGGCGCACCCGGCGTACGGGCGAGCACCAGGTGCACGATGTTCGGCGCGAGATCGTGCTCCGCCGCCGAGATCCACATCTTGTCGCCGGTGAGCCGGTAGCTCCCATCCGGCTGGGGCGTGGCGA
>JBLFXJ010000526.1:0-4392 GCA_047609825.1 Myxococcota bacterium | reverse complement strand
GCGGTGAGGCCGGCGCAAACACCCCGAAGGTCCGCACCCGGTTCACCCCGGGCGGCAGCAGCAGGCTCGCGAGCCGGAGGACGAACACCTCGGGCCGCAGCCGCACCCCGGTTCGCCCGGAGCGCCAGGGCTGCTTGAACCGGATGCACACCCGGCCCTCGTCGTCGACGGACAGGCGCTGGAGCGACACCGCCGCCCGGGCGGTGTAGCGCACCAACCGCTCCCCCGCCCGCCGGGGTCGTCCGCGGCCACGGTGACGCCCGCGTGCACCTCGAGCCCCGCGCAGCGCGCCACCCACCGGCGGTGGCGTCGGTCCACCCGCTCCGACCGCGACGGCGCTGGACCTCCCTCGACCTCCGCCTCCTGGGCCAGCCGGTCCAGCCACGCGGCCGCACGGTCGGCGTCGCTCGGCTTCAGCGTCCGGCGCCAGCGCTGACACGCCCGATGGACCGTAGCGGCCAGCGCCTCGGCGAACGCGGGTGCCGCAGGTTGGCCCCCCCCGGCGACCCTCAAGATCCTCCGCGATCTGCAGCGTTCGGCGCGCGGGCCGCCGTCGACCTGCATCGCGGCGCCTCGGGCGTAGTGGACTGCGACCGCTGGTCATGGACAGGTGCGTCTCGCTGGGCCTGCCTGAGCCCATTTGCCCCATTTCCGGTCCCCAGCAGGTCGGATCTGCAGGGAGAGTCGCCTGTGTATACACTTTCTTGATAGAACGCTCCGGCTTAAAGGAGAGCAGACGAGGGCAAGCGTCGTTAATGTGGGCTATCCTCAATCCTCGCGCAGGGAAGCAAGTCCGCTCATAGGCGTCACGATATTCTCGGGTGACGCATCACAGGCCCGGATCAAGCCTACCTGCCAACTTTCTACTTGGAGTAAATGGATGACAAATACAAATTTCCCCGCTTCTGACAACAAGGCTTTAACGTCGGCCGCCCTGCCTATTCGTGACCAGGTGGTGTTGGTCACCGGGGGCGCCCGCGGCTTGGGGGCCCGCCTGGTGCAGTCTTTCCTGCGCGAAGGCGCCCGCGTGGTGGTCAACTATCTGTGCAGTGCGGACGCGGCCCGGGAAACCGCCGCAGCATTCCCGGAACGGGCGCTGGCCATCCGGGCGGATGTACGTGATGCGCAGCAGGTCGCTGCGCTGTTCGAAGAAGCGGCTGCGCATTTCGGCTCCCCTATCAGCACCGTTATCAACAATGCGCTCGCTGATTTCTCCTTCAACGGGGATGCCCGGCCGCATGCGGATACATTGAGCTGGGAGAACCTGGATCAGCAGTTTTCCGGTACAGTGCGGGGCGCCTTGAACACCGTCCAGACGGCGCTGCCCGGAATGCGCGCGGCTGGCTTCGGGCGGATCATCAATGTTGGCACCAACCTCTTCCAAAACCCGGTGGTCCCCTACCATGACTACACCGCGGCCAAGGCGGCGCTGCTCTCGCTGACCCGCACGCTGGCGCACGATCTGGGCCCGGATGGGATTACCGTGAATATGATTTCGGGCGGGCTGCTGCGCACCACGGATGCCAGCTCGGCCACGCCGGAGGAGGTCTTTGACCTGATTGCGGCCGGCACCCCGCTGCGCCGGGTCACCACCCCGGAGGAGTTCGCGGACGCCGCGCTGTTCTTCGCCTCCCCGTGGTCCCGCTCCGTGACGGGGCAGAATCTGATTGTCGACGGTGGGCTGGTGAAGGGCTGATGCCCGGCGTTGCAGTCAGCTTCCGCCTCGGGGCGTGCAGCGATGGGCACCCGGGCAGGACGCGAGACCCGGCGGATGCGAGTACTGGCAGCATGAGTCCACTCGTCAGTGCATCCTGCCCATCCTGCCCTCTCGCGGAGCCGCCCGCAAGGCCCTGGACCGCGGGGCCCGCGGTATCCAGTCACTGCTGATCCGGGACACCGAGGCACCGTTGGGTGACGCTGCGAGCTGGAGGTGCTCGTGGACACACCCGCCGCGAAGAAGTGGTCGGCCATACTGGACGACGCCGAATCCGCTGCCCTGCCCATGCGAGAATTCGCGCGGTCACGCGGCCTGAATCCCAACACGCTCGCATGGTGGAAGTGGCGACTCAAGCAGTCGCCATCGCCACCTCCCGAGCGGCCCAGGTTCGTGCCCATCCTCGTCGCCTCGCGCCCGCAGCTCGAGGTCCGGGTCGGAGCCGCCTGCATCGACGTCGACGATGAGACCGACCTCGCCCTCCTCAAGCGCGTCATCCAGGCGCTCGAATGATCGATGTCCCCAACCGAATCCTGCTTGCCCGCGACCACGTCGACTTTCGCAAGCAGATCGACGGACTCGCGGCCCTGTGCGAGCAGCAGCTCGGCGAAGAGCCGCTCGATGGGACCCTGTTCCTGTTCGTCAACCGACGGAAGAACGCCATAAAGGCCCTCATCTGGACCCATGGCGGCTTCTCGATGATCTACAAGAAGCTCGAACAGGGTCGGGTCCGATGGCCCATCGGTGACCAGGACCGGATGCTGCTGACACGGGCCGAACTGGCGGCGTTGATGGAGGGGATCGACCTGTCGAAGGCGGACCGATTGAAGCGCTGGAATCCTCGAAATCAACGTGACCAAGGGGCCCAGAGAGGTTAAGAAGAGGCATGTCCGGAATGGCCGAAATCCTCGATGAGAATACGCATCTCCGCGCAGCGAGTAAGGCGCAGCTCGCTCGCATTGCTGCACTGACCGAGCAGGCCCGGACCGCCGCCGAGGTGGCATCGAAGCGCGCGGCTGATGTGGAGCTGCTCACCGCCAAGAACACCTGCCTCACGGACGAGGTCGAGCGGCTCACCAAGCACTTCGAGTTCCTCGCCAAGAAGCGCAAGCTGGCAGCGGCAGAGCGCTACATCGCGGCGAAGAACCAGGAGATGTTGTTCTCGGATGCCTCGGTGACCGTTCCCGCCCGGGACGCACAGGTCGAGGCGGCGGATGCGGTCGAGCCTGAGGGCGACCGCCGCAAGACGCCGAAGCACAGCCGCAAAGGCCGACGGAAGCTCGAAGACACGGGCTTTCCCAAGAAGGTCGTCACTGCCCCCGTCGAAGCGGGCGCTTGTGACGCGTGTGGGGGCGACCGCGAGAGCCTCGACCCACGCGTCTCCTTCCGCCTCGAGTGGGAGTCCGGGCGGCATGTGGTCCTCGAGACCCGCCACGAGCGATGCGCCTGTCCGCACTGCCCCGAACAAGGCGTCTGGACCGCCCCCGAGCCCTACCTCCTGCCCAACGCCATGTGCGGCGATGGCCTCCTTGCCAAGGTCATTGTTGATCGCTTCGCCGACCATCTCCCCTTCAACCGCCAGGCCAAGCGAATGACCCGCGAGGGGCTTCGGATCGGCACGAACGTCTTGGCGGGGTGGTCGCGGCAAGGCGCGCGGGAGGTCCGACCGCTGGTCAAGGCGGTCGTTGCGCAGATCGCCAGCGGCACGCTGCTGCAGTCGGATGACTCCGGGTTCCCCGTTCAGGACGGGAGCGATGGGAGGCTCGCGAAGGGTCGGATGTGGGTCTTCACCGACCAGCGTCAGGCGTTCTTCGCGTTCTCTCGGACGAAGGCCGGCGAGCACCCCGCGGACTTGCTCGAAGGTCTGGGTGCAAGCGGACGCCTCATTGCCGACGGTGGCTCGGAGTACAACGAAGTCGTGCGTCGCCTCGGGCTGGAGCGTGGCGGGTGCTGGGCCCACGCCCGCCGCTACTTCCACGACGCAGCCGTCCAGCACAACACAGCGAAGGTGGCCCTGACCGCCATCCGCGACCTGTTCATGATCGAGCGCGACTTGGCGACCAGCTCGAAAGAGGCGCGGCTGTCCGTACGCGCGACGCGGTCGAAGCCCATCGTGGACGAGCTGTACACGTGGGCGAGGGAGCTCGGGCCGGCGGTGCGGCCGAAGTCGAAGCTGGCGGAGGCCATCGGCTACTTGATCGGCCAGGAGCCCGGGTTGCGGGTGTTCCTTCGGCATGGCGACGTCCCGATCCACAACAATCTGTCGGAGCGGCTCCTGCGGCAACCGATCGTGGGCCGCAAGAACTGGCTGTTCGCGGGGTCTGAGGGTGGTGCCGAAGCGGCGATGGGGTGGTTCACGCTGATCGGGAGCTGCATGCTTCAGGGGGTCGACCCGGCAGAGTACCTGTACGACGTGTTCCGCCGATTACCGACCTACTCCTCGGCTTGGGTTCACGGGTTAACGCCGTTGAACTGGCGGATCCGTCGTGACGCCGGCGACTTCGTTCCGCTGTTACCCGGTCAGCTCAAGTAGGGCGAATTTCGGGAGTGACTGGATACGGCGCGGCAGCGGCGACGACCCCGCTACAGGCTCGCGCCCGAGAACAGCCACACGGCCCCGGCCGCCTCGGCCCCATCGGGCACCGGCGTGCCGCCAGAGGAGCTGAACACCAGGTCGG
>JBLFXJ010000525.1:0-4400 GCA_047609825.1 Myxococcota bacterium | reverse complement strand
CATCCTACCCTCTCGTCGCGCCATCCGCACACCCCACAGGGGGCCTTCCCGGGCTCCGATCCTCCGGTTCAGGCCCTCGCGGAGGGAGCATCAAGGCGCTGGGCCCGGCGCAGGCGCACGTGTGCGTCGAGCCACCGCCCTCACCCTCGCGTTGCGCTGTCTCGTCCGCTCACGGTCCCACGCACATCCCCGACCGCGGCGGCCCCCGGGCGCCTCGCACCTGCCACCGCAGGGCGATGAACGCCCGGACGGGGTCGAGCAGCGTGGCCACCGTTCGCATGGCCCGGCCACACTGGGCACATCGCGTCGGATCTGCGCCGAAGGTGTACAGCATCAAGGCGCGCCACGCGACCCAACGCCCGGCAGGGCGCGAGACGGCGTCTTCCGGGGGCTGGGGCACGACGAGACGCCGTAGCGGAGACGCCGGCGCAAACACTCCGAAGTACCGCACCCGATTCACGCCGGGCGGCAGCAGCAGCAGGCTGGCGAGCCTGAGCACGAACACCTCTGGCCGGAGCCGCACGCCCGTCTGTCCGCTGCGCCAGGGCTGCTTGAACCGGATGCACGCAGTTCAACGCGGCGGCGTGCAGAGCGGCGGTCCGCTACCACCCGAGGGCCCTGTCTAGACGGGAAGACCTCGGGTTTCGGCTGGTCACGGACCTCTGAGGGTCACCAGCTCGTGCTGCCCACGAAGTCCCCAGCGGCGTCGTATAGGTCCAGCGTGGAGCCGTCCTCCTCGAGCGCCAGCTTGAATGACGCCGCGCCCTCGGCCACCACGTCGGCCGCGTCGGGAGACGCCTTCAGCACGTCCAGCCAGACCGCACACACGCCGGACTTGCCGGCCAGCGGATCGGCGAGCACCAGGTCGAGCGCGCCATCCGCGTCTACGTCGGCGAGCTCGAACTGCGCGCTCGCGCTCGCCGGGAACGCGAGCGGCGGCACCGTCCACCAGGTGTCGTCGGTGGGGTCGCGCTCGGCGACCACGACCGTGTCGGCGTCGAGCTCCGTCACCAGCACCGGCCATGGATCCTGGATGTCGCCCTCGATGCCATCGTCGTACAGCCGCGGCTCCGCCTTCACCTTCCACCGGCGGCCGTCGCTGCTCTTCGGCGCGCAGGGTTCATCGTCGACCAGCGTGCTCGGCTGTGGGTCGCACACCGGCACCAGCTCGGTGGCGGTGGTGGTGTCAGCGGCGAGCGCGAACGTGGCGAGGAGGAGAGCGAGGGGTGTCATCGGAGCCTCGGTGGCGGTGGGTGTGCAGGATACATGGACGCGGCCTGATGTCCTCGATTCGCGCTCAGGGCTCGAGGCCGAACCGCTTCAGCAGGTCAGTCAGTGCATCCGAATCGAGCTTCAGGTGCGTCAGCAGGAAGTCATCCACCACGGCGGTTGCTACCTGGAATGACCCATCCGGGGCCTCCTCCAGCCCCTTGCCCGACGCGAGCACCTCGCTGAAGTAGTCCTCGGCCGGCCCACGGGCGGCATCCCAGGCGTCGAGCAGGCCGTCGGAGTGGTCTGGCTTGCAGTCGAGGCAGCCCCACTCGGGGTCGCCGTCACGGACGCGGCTGCCCGTAGAGGATGGCGGAGCCGAACTCGACCCGGTGCAGGGCGAGCTCGTCGTCGCCGTCGCCGTCCACGTCCTTGGCGAAGGCCATGCCCATGGTCTGCCCTTGGGACTGGATCACCAGCATGTCGGAGTTGATGTCGATGGGCACGGTGCCCTCGAAGGGCCCGTAGAACACGCCGAGGGTGGCGCGGTAGGTATCGGAGTGGGGCACGTCCCACTCGAGCTGGTCGCCCAGGGAGAAGACGATATCGTCGAAGCCGTCTCCGTCGAAGTCGATGCTCTCTTCCAGGCTGCTCGTCATGACCTTGCTGCCCAGCGGCCCGCCGAAGAGATTCTCGAACTCTGCGAACTGTGGTGCCGTGCCACCGTCGGAGCGGATGGGGCCGGGGACGAGGTAGTGCCCTCCTACCAGGGAATCCGAAGCCAGGATGTCCAGCGAGCCGTCGCCGTTCCAGTCGCCGGTGGACTGGAGGAAGTGCTCCGTCTCGGGGAAGTCGTGCACGACGTACGCACCGGGCGCGACCGGCGCCTCGACGAGCACGGCGTGCAGGGTGTCGTCGAACGGGTATTCGCCGCCGAAGAGGAGGTCCGCCACGCCGTCGCCGGTGAGGTCGTGGGGGTTCGATCGTCGCTCCGCGGTCCAGTCACCCCGGTTGATGGTCACGATGCCGTCGTCTACGTGGTGCTCCCCAGGTTGGATGGTCACGAAGCCCCAGTCGAAGCTGCCCATCACCACCTCGACCACCCCGTCGCCGTCGATGTCGATCATCCCGGGGATGATGTCGACGGCGCTGTGTCGCAGGACCATCAGGCTGTCATCACGCGTGAACCTGCCACCCGCCTCGAGCCCGTCGAACACCATCGTCTCGTAGGTGCCGTAGGTGTCAATAGCCACCTCCTCCCTCCCGTCACCGTCGATGTCGGCGTACCAGGCGGCGTTGGCATCGATCTCGATCACCGCAAAGGCGTCGTCGGGGTGGACCTCTCCATACACGGGTAGGCGGTAATACTGCAGGCCCCCCAGGAGGTCGTGGTCTCCCAGCTCGTCGGCGCCGTCGCCGTCGATGTCGCCGACCGAGGTGCCCACCTGCACCCCCGCGGGCACGAACACGGCGTCGGCGTCGTACGGAAGCTGCCGCTTGCCGTGGGCGCCGTCGCAGTCGTCCACGCCGTCGCAGTTGGCGTCGGCGTACACACCGCATTGGCGGGGCGCGGCGGGGTACACGGCGCGGTCGGCGTCGTCGCAGTCGCCGAGGCAGGTGGGCCACGCGTCGTTGTCGGCGTCCTGCCAGTTCAGCGCAGGGTCGGTGTCGTCGCAGTCCTCATCGAGCGGAGACCCGTCGCCGTCGGCGTCGAGCAGGTCGACGCCGTCACAGTCCTGGTCGATGCCATCCCACGGCACCTCCTCGGCCCCCGGGTACACGTCCGGCGCCACGTCGTCGCAGTCCTCCGGCCAGGCGACGCCGTCACCGTCGTAGTCCACCAGATCGGCGCCGTCGCAGTCCTGGTCGATGCCGTCCCACGGCAGCTCGGGCTCGGGCACGCACCCGTCCGGCGCCGCCGAGGGCTCCGGCGCGGAGGTGCACGCGACCAGCAGCCAAATGATCACGGTGCGTACTCGTGGGCGCCTGCGTCGACGGTGGCTCCACCTGGAGGCGCCGCACCGGGGCGCGTGTTGAGCTCGATGTCGAAGCTCGCCGCCGTGATCGTGGGGTAGTCAATCGCTGGGCTGATCGTCTGGAGCTGAAAGCCCGTGCGCGCCGTCGCCCGGTACAGCGGGTCGACGGCGAGCCCGGAGCCGGTGATGCCGGCGAGCACACCCACATTCCGGTTGCCGAGCACCGTGGCGCCCACACCAAGCGAGAACCCGCCCCCCACGCCGCTCGTCTCCCAGAGGACACTCTCCTCGACGAGCTGGGTCTGGGTGCTGTCGACCTGGATCACACCCTGATCGGCGAGGGTCGACAGCTTGACGCGCAAGCGACCGGTTCCGTCGACCAAGGCAGACTCCGTCAGGTGCTTCATGCTCTGGCTGGAGAACAGGCCCAGGAAGCTCCGGTCTGCGCCGAGGCCGGTCGAGTCGACGTAGAACGCCTGACCGCGTGAGGTCACGTCGTTGTTTCGCAGGCCGACCCGCACGGCAGACACGTTCGCACCCTGGACGACCGCCAAAGCGCCCCCGTTCTCCGCGAAGTTCGCCACGAAGTCGGTGCAGTACCGGTCGCGGCCGAGGGAGGCGCCGTCGTCTTCCAGGCAGGTACCGTCGTCGCCGACGGTGGCGGCCGTGGCGATGGACACGCTGGTGTCCGCGTCGCCGGCCACCAGGCCTCCCCCTCGCCGGTTGGCCTGGTTCTCCATGAACGTGGAGTCTACGATCGAGACAATCGCGCCATCCCAGGCCGCGACCGCTCCGCCGTCGTCGCCCGCCACGTTCAGGTTGAGCACGGCGCGCTGCAGATTGCTGACGGTGCCCGCCCCAGACACGAACACCCCGCCGCCGTCCAGCGCGGCCTCGTTGCAGGTGAGGCGAACGCCACTGGTTGGCGAGCTCTCTTCGAATCCGATCGGGAGGGTCGGCGCGAATCCGCGGAGGGAGCCTCCGATGTCGAGCGTGGCCCCGGCAACGACGGCGATGCCGCCGCCGTTGGTCGCCGTGTTGCCCAACACTGGGCTCCACTGGCTATCCCTGCAATCGAGCGTGCCTGCCGGATCGTTCGCCAGGGTCGCGTTCCCGACGTTCACCTCGCCAGCGAGCTCGACCATCGAACCCGCCCCCGATGCAAAGATCCCACCACCGTCGCCGCCCGCCTCGTTGCGGTCGATCAGCACGTTG
>JBLFXJ010000524.1:0-4400 GCA_047609825.1 Myxococcota bacterium | reverse complement strand
ATCGCACACCATGTGCCGGGCGAGGCGCGTGGCCTGCTCGATGTCCTGCTGGGCGCCGCCGGTGACCTGCTCGGTGGCGACGATCTCGCCAGCACGCCCGCCCATCATCATCGTGATTTTCTTGAGAAGACCTGGGCGATCCATCGACAAGCGGTCGCCCGTGGGGAGGGTCCAGGTGAGGCCGAGGGCGCGGCCGCGCGGCACGATGGTGACCTTCTGCACCGGGTCGTGCCCCGGCAGCAGGTGGGCGAGGATCGCGTGGCCCGCCTCGTGGTACGCGGTGTTCTTGCGCTCGGATTCCGGCATGACCATTGAGCGTCGCTCGGGTCCCATGACGATCTTCTCGCGGGCGCCGAGGAAGTCGGACATCTGGACCTGGTCCTTGTCCTCCCGCGCGGCGAGCAGGGCTGCCTCGTTGCACAGATTCTCGAGGTCTGCGCCCGAGAAACCAGGGGTGCCCTTCGCGATCACGTCGAGCAGCACATCGGTGCCGAGCGGCAGCCGGCGTGTATGGATCTCGAGGATGGCTTCGCGGCCGCGCACGTCGGGCGCCGACACGACCACGCGGCGGTCGAATCGACCTGGGCGGAGCAGCGCGGGGTCGAGTACGTCTGGACGGTTGGTGGCGGCCATCAGGATCACGCCTTCAGTCCCCTCGAAACCATCCATCTCCACCAGGAGGGCGTTGAGGGTCTGCTCCCGCTCGTCGTGCCCGCCGCCGAGCCCTGCGCCACGGTGCCGGCCAACCGCGTCGATCTCGTCGATGAAGATGATGCACGGGTGGTGCTTCTTGCCCTGTTCGAACAGGTCGCGGACGCGGCTGGCGCCGACACCGACGAACATCTCGACGAAGTCGGAGCCCGAGATGTTGAAGAACGGGACTCCCGCTTCGCCCGCGACTGCGCGTGCGAGCAGGGTCTTGCCGGTGCCCGGGGGGCCCATGAGCAGCACACCCTTGGGGATGCGGCCGCCCAGCCGTGTGAACCGGCGAGGATCGCGGAGGAACTCGACGATCTCGCGAAGCTCCTCCTTGCTCTCCTCGATGCCCGCCACATCGGCGAACGTGACCTTCGTGTTGCCATCGACGCTCAGCTTGGCCCGTGACTTGCCGAAGCTCATCGCCCGGCCATTGCTGTTGTTCACGGTGCGCATGAACCAGACGAAGAGCACCACGAGCACGATCAGCGGAATCATCGTGAAGATGGCGGTGATCCACAGCGAGTCGTCTTCGACCTTCTCGAAGCTGAGCTCCACGTTGTGGGCTGCCAATGGAGCGAAGATGGGCTCGATGGAGTCGGGGCCGGTGGTGGTGAACCGCACGCCGCTCACGTACAACCCCTCGAGGCGCTGGCCCTTGACCGTGACCTCGCGCACCTCGTCAGACTCAACCTTCTCGATGAACTCCGAGAAGGTGACCGTCTCGCCCTTCTGACCTGTCTGTGCGTTGAACAAGAACAGGAGGAGGAGCACCAGGACGATGAGGAACCAGAACGTGTTGGCCTTCGACAGACTGCGCATAGCCATCCTGTGTTCTCACGGAGCCACGAACTTGAGCAATAACACCGCATCCACGCGCGGCTAGACGCGCTGGGCGTCCTGGACGGTCACGCTTCCGCGAACCACGTCCACATGCCATCGACCGAAGGTCAATGACCCATGCCCGACGCGGGCGGCCGCCACGATCGCGTCGAGCGACGCTGCGGATACACCGGGAAGGGCGCGGACCAGGACCCGGCGTACAACCGGCGTGGGTCCATCGGCGATCCACGCCGCTTCCCACGGGGGGGATCGTTCATCGGCCAGCAGGTCGATCCATCGGTCGAGCTCGCCCGCATGCCCAGCGCTGCGGGCCATGGCCGCCCGTGCCCCTGGGCGGAGCCGCTCCAGCGCGGGCAGGATCTCGTGCCGGAGTCGGTTTCGCAGGTACTGCGGCGAGTTGTTGGTGGGGTCCTCCGCCCACCGCAGGTCACGCGCTCGCGCCCAGGCCTCGAGCGCTGCCCTGGGTTCGTCGAGGAGCGGACGCACATACCTTCCGCGTCGGCGGCACATCCCGGCCAGGCCGCGCACGCCGGTTCCGCGCATCAGGTGCAGGAGCACCGTCTCAGCCTGGTCGTCGGCATGCTGCGCGAGGGCCACCCGGTCCACCTGGAGTGCGTCGAGGGCTGCATACCGCGCGTCCCGCAGCGCGGCCTCGGACGAGGACGACGGGTGGACGCGGGCTACCGTCAGAGGGAGGTCCAGTGCAGCCGCCTGCCGGCGCACCACCTCCACGTGCGCATCTGCGTGGGGTGAACCGTGGTGCACCGTGACGACCGTGAGCTCCGCTCCATGCCAGCCGGTGGTGATCGCGAGGAGATCGAGCAGCACGGTGCTGTCCAGGCCGCCGCTCACCGCCACTGCGACCCGCTGCCCGCGCTCCCACAGGGCGTGCTCACGCACCGCCTGCACCACGCGGTGCCGAAGCCGGAGGGGCCCGGTCATGGGGGGGGACGCTCTGACAACGCGACGATCGCCTCCCATCGGTCTGGGGGGTCGCCGTCGAGCAGCGCTCGATTCACGCGCGCAGCACCGCACTTCGAGCAGCGGTAGCTGACCAGCCAGTCCGTCCCGCGCGGCTCCACCGCCACGGCCTCCAGCACGCCGCCGCAGCCCTCAGCACGGTCGCCGGGGACGACATCCACATGCAGCGAGGCCAAGCAGTTGGGGCAGTGGTCGCGCGCCGTTCGTCCATGGGGTGGGACATCCGTCCCGCACACCACGCAGGTGAATCCCTCGTCGCGGCGGATGGGGTTGCGGCGCACGCGAGAGAGAGCCTCGAGCCCCCTGGCGCGTCGGAGCAGGCGTTTCGCTGGCCAGTGGAGGGCCTCCGGCGGGAGCTCGACCCCACGCTTCTGCGCGATGTGGATCACCGCGGCGCGGAGGTCTGGATCGCTGTCGACCCCCGCGGCGAGACGCTTCACGTCCGCGCGGGTGCGGCAGGCGTCGAGCAGCGCAGTCGCCTGGTCCTCCATGCTCACCGAGCCCGCTCGATCGTAACCGCGAGCACCCGGTCGCCGCGCTCCAGGCCGCGCACCACGTGGAGGCCCTGGACCACCTGCCCGAACCGCGTGTAGTCGCCGTCGAGGTGCGGCTGAGGGGACAGGGTGACGAACCACTGGCTGCCGCCGGAATCGGGCTCTGCCCGGGCCATACCGACCGAGCCCGTGCCGAACCCGCCGAGGCTGACTTCGTCGGGCACGGTCCAGCCTGGACCGCCCCACCCGTCACCGCGTGGGCAGCCGGTCTGGACCACGAAGCCGGGAACCACGCGATGGAACACGAGGTCGTCGTACCATCCGACCTCGGACAGACGCGCGAAGTTGGCCACCGCATACGGCGCGGTCGTTGGGTCCAGCGCGATGGTGAACGCGCCACGCGTAGTCTGGACGCGGGCAAGCTGGATCGACCCGACATCGTCCAAGGTCGGTGCGCCGACCTCGATCTCGACCTCCCGACCGTCGAGCTGCAGTGTGGTGGTGGACGGCCCGCTCGGTGGCGGTTCGTCCCACTCCAGCTTCAGGCGGCGGCTGAGCCCGCGAGCGGCCGAGCGCAGGCGCGCGCTGATGTCTGGTGGAAGGGTCGTCAGCGCGGTCGTGATGGCGCGCCGCCCCTGATCGACCGCCTTGGGCGCTGAAGCGGCCAGCTGGTCCAGTCCGGCGAAGGTCGCACGCAGCACCCCTTCGTCGGACTCGTCAGCGAGCACGCGCAATAGACCGGCCGCGGACGCGTCGGGATCGCCGCCGCGAAGCAACAGATCGACGCCGACCTCGCGCACCAGCGGATCGTCCGCCCCTACCAGCGCAGCTCCGGAGCGTGCGGAGGACTCGCCTCGCTCGAGCAAGGTGGCGGCAGCGGCCGTCCGCACGGCCGGCTCGGCGTCCTCGAGAGCGAGGGTGAGCAGCTCGGCGGTGGGCAACGCTGCCACCAGCGCCGCCCGCACCTGGGCCGGCTGGGCGGGGTCCATGGCCCGGGCGCGGTCGGGAACCCGCATCGCCGCCAGCGCGGTCGCGCTGCGCCATGCATCATCGGTGTCCGCCGCCCGCTCGAGCGCGGCGATGGCCACGTCGTCCCCCACCCTGCCGAGCGCCTCGAGTGCAGCGACCGAGACCCAGGGATCCTGGCCTTGGATGAACGGCGCGATGATGTCGGACGGCAGGCCTTCATCGGCCGCCTGGAGCGCCGACACCTGCACGAGCCGAGATGCGTCGGTCACGCTGTGGATGAACAGATCGACACGAGCATCTGGGCCGAGCGCGGGCCACATCGCCCGCACGAGCCACGCCCGCGCCGCTTCGGAGTTGCCGCGGTCGAGCGCCGCCGCCGCGTTCGCCACCACATGGTTGGGAGCATCGCCCAGTCCG
>JBLFXJ010000523.1:0-4414 GCA_047609825.1 Myxococcota bacterium | reverse complement strand
ACGCCGAGGTGATCCGAACGCGAGACTCCGGTCGCATCGCTGCGGCCGACATCGTGGTCGATGTGGGCGGGATCTATGATCCCCCCGCCGGGCGCTTCGATCACCACCAGGCCGCCTACACCGGCCCGCTGTCGGCCGCCGGGATGGTGCTTCGTTGGCTCACCGACGAAGGCCGCATCGACCCTGGGCTGTCGGCCGAGCTCAGCGCCGGCGCCATGGAGTACCTCGACGATGTCGACAACGGTCGACGCCCGCCGGATGCCGCTGTGCCGTGCTTCCCCCGGATCGTCGAGGCACTGAACCAGCCAGCCGAGTCCGAAGACGAATTCGACCGCGCGTTCTACGGGGCCGTGGGTTTCGCGGCGGCCTGGCTGCACGGCGTGGCGGCCGGGCATCGCCGCGTGCTGGCCGCTGGCGCCGAGGTGCGGGCGGCCATGGCTGCGGCCGAGGCGGCGGGCAGCAACCTCCTGGAGTTCGAGCGCTACATCAAGTGGAAGGAGCCCTACTTCGATGCGGGCGGGGAGGAGCACCGCACGGAGCTGGTCCTGTTCCCCGGAACCGACGGTTCATGGCGGGTTGTGTGCATTCCACCCGAGCGAGGGTCGTTCGCGCAGAAGCGCTCGCTGCCTGAACCTTGGGCCGGACTCACCGGCGATACGCTGGCGGCCAAGACCGGGGTCCCGGGGTCCGTATTCTGCCACAAGAACCGATTCATCGCCGTGTTCGAGGACAAGGCCCAGGCCCTCGAGGCCCTCGAGCGAGGCGGCATGCTCACGTGAGCTGGCGCGCGCGCCGGCGTGCTCTGCTCGCGTTGCTCGCGGCCACGGGGTGCGCTGCGCCGGGGTCTGATTCCGACTCAACGGTCACTGCAAGCTGTGCTGAGCTCATGGCCACGGGCACGCCGCCCGCCGGCCGGGCCTCGGTCGAAGCCAAGGTCCGGACAGCGCAGGACGCGCTGTTCCCAGAACTCGGGGGCGTGCGGGTGGCCGTGGTGGAGAACGCAGATCCATCGAGCTTCTACGCCGCCAATGTCGATGCCTCGACCCTCGAGGTCGACCCGTTCGACCGCACCTACACGGTGGTGTACAGCACTGTACAGCTCGCCGAGCCTCCACCGCACGCCGGCGTGATCGCGATCCTCGCCCACGAGCTGCGGCACATTGTCGACTACACGGCCATGGAGGCCCGGGAGTTTGCCGAGTTCGGCATCTGGTACGCCACCAGCGACGTGTCGGAGTACGAGCGCGCGACGGACGAGCGAGCGCTCGAGCTGGGCTGTGGCACCGGCCTCATCGCCTACCGCCAGTGGCTGTACGGTGTCGTCGACGACGAGACCGAGGCAGCCAAGCGGCGCGACTACTACACGCCCGAGGAGATCGAGGCGTGGATGGCGGCGAACGAGTGACTAGGCCGTCTGCCTGTAGTGTGCCTCGAACCACGCGAGGTACGCCTCGAGGCCGCCGTCGAAGTCGATCAGCTCGCCCGTGCGCGGGTAGGTCCAGATGCGGTTGGCGACGCTCGCCAGGTCCCGGTCGTGGGTGACATAGATCACGGTGCCCTGGAACGCGGCGATCGCGTCGCGGAGGGCTGAGACGGCCTCGAGATCGAGGTGGTCGGTGGGCTCGTCGAGCAGGAGCACGTTGTGCTGCAGCAAGATCAGCTTGCTGATCACCAGCCGGGCGCCCTCGCCACCGGACAGGGTGGTCGTGGGCTTGAAGCCGTCTTCGCCTGAGAACAGCATGCGGCCGAGAATGGCCCGCACGGTGTTTTCGTCAGCGTCGTATTTCTGGCTGAACAGCCACTTGAACACCTCGGTGCCGTCTTCGATCTGCTCGCGGTGGTCGTGGCCCATCGAGCCCACCCGCACGTTGTGGCCCCACTTGACGTGCCCGGCCTTCTCGTTGTCTGGGTTGAGCAGCGCGCGCATCAGCGTGCTCTTGCCGATGCCGTTGCGCCCGACCACAGCGATCTTGTCGCCGCGCTGGACCATCGTGTTGAACCCGCTGAAGACCACGTGGTCGCCGTATGCGTGGCTCAGGTCGCGGACCTCGATTGGGTCTCGCCCGCTGTTCTCCTCGCCAACATCGAACCGGATGAACGGACGGGCGATGTTCGAGCGCTTCACCTCGTCGGGGCGCAGCTTGGTGATCTGCCGGGCCCGACTGCGGGTCTGTGAGGCGCGTGTGCCGGCGCCGAACCGCTGGATGAAGTCCTTGAGCTGCGCGATCTTCTTCTCGCGCTGGGCCTTGTCCCGCTCCACCTGGCCGCGCATACCCGCCTTGGTGCGGACCATGTCGTCGTAATTGCCGGTGTAGGTGATGATCGTCTCGTAGTCGATGTCGGCGATGTGATCGCACACCGTGTTCAGGAACCGACGGTCATGGCTGATCACGAGCAGGGCGCCGTCGTACCGGATGAGGAAGTCCTCGAGCCAGATGATCGATTCCATGTCGAGGGCGTTGGTGGGCTCGTCGAGGAGCAGCGCCTCGGGCTCGCCGAACAGCGCCTGCGCAAGCAGGACGCGCACCTTGATGCCGCCTTGGATCTCGCCCATCGAGCGGGCGTGCTCCTCCTCGGACACGCCGAGGCCGGCGAGCAGAACGGCCGCGTCGGATTCTGCGGTGTACCCGTTCTCCTCGGCGACGATGCTCTCGAGGTCGGCGAGGCGCATGCCGTCGTCGTCGGTGAAGTCCTCCTTGGCGTACAGCACCTCCTGCTCGGCGCGTGCCGCGGCGAGGCGCTTGTTGCCCATGATGACGGCCTCGAGCACGGACTTGTCGTCGAAGGCCGACTGGTCCTGTCGCAGCCATCCGGTGCGCTCGGGGAGCGTCACGTTGCCCTTGTCCGCGGGCTCGTCCCCGATCAGGATTCGCATGAACGTGGTCTTGCCCGCGCCATTCGGGCCGGACAACCCGTAGTTCCGGCCGGCGCTGAACGTGACGTTCACGTCTCGGAACAGCGTCCGGCCTGCGAATCCCTTGGACACGTCCGACACGACGATCATGCTGGCCTCCTGCTCGGCGGGCGCGGCGAGTAACGCGCGCCTGCGGGTCCCGCAGACGACCAGCGCCGGACTCGCAGTCGACCGGCGGGCGTCAGCCAGCGCTCTCGGCGACCTTCTTCCGCACCTCGTCCATGTCGACGTTGCGCACCTGCTCGATCAGGTCGTCGAACGCCGCGGGGGGCAGCGCGCCGGCCTGGTTGAACACCATGATGTTGTCGCGGAACACCATCAGGGTGGGGATCGAACGGATCTGGAGCTGACCGGCCAGAGCCTGCTCGGCCTGGGTGTCGATCTTGCCGAAAACGATGTCGGGGTGCTTCTCGGCGGCTGCCTCGAAGGTGGGTGCGAACCTCACACATGGACCGCACCAGCTCGCCCAGAAGTCGAGTATGACGATGCTGTTGTCGGCCACGGTCTGTTCGATGTTGGCCTGGGTGATGGTCTGGGTCGCCATGGTGCCTCCCTGCGAGCTGGCAGTCGTTGGTTGCTAGACGCGCATCGGCGCCGGAGTGTGTCATCTGCGCTTTCGGGTGCGTCGATAACACCGGGCGGAGCGGAGCCCGACACCCATGCTCCCGAGGCTCACTCAAGCATCAGCTGGACCTTCCGCTCGAGCACGCGAACCTCGGCGGAGTCGATGACCCGATCGACCAGGCTGTCGTTGAACCTGAGGCGAAAGTCGACGATCTCGAACATACTCACGCGACCCTCATAGGCCTGCTCCGCGCCGGTACGCAGCAGGGCGCGGAGGCGGGTCTTTCCGGAGCTGTCCCGCACCTGGGCGAGCGCTGTGGACATCTCGCGAAACTCCCGCTCGACAGCCGCATCACGGAGCGGCGGCCACACTGCGAGGGCCATGGCCCCCAGCCCGACGACAGCGAGCAGGAGGCCGGCCGCGATGGCCGCAGCACCCAGGCCGCCCAGCGCGATGGCCCCACCCAGCAGGCCGATGCAGCCGCGTGTGTGCCGGGATGGCGACGTGGGCCGGTGTGCGGGAGCAGGCGTCGGCGCCCTCGCCGGTAGCTCTGCGGAGTCGGAGAGGATGAAGGTGTTGTGGTTGCCTGGGCCTGGCGGGCCTGGCCCGTCGATGTCTTCGATCAGCACGCGCCCGAGCAGCGGATCGGACACCGCTGGACGCCGGGCGCCGATCGACGGCACGGTCTCCGAAGCCCAGTCCGGCAGGTAGAGGTCGGGAAAGCGCTGGCCGAGCTGCCGCGCCGTGCGGGCGAATGCCGCAGCGTCGGGGCGGGCCTCGGGGGCGAGGGCGAGACAGGACCGAACGAACGCCGCCAGCGCGTCGTCGTCCACGCGGCTGGCGAGCGCGGCGACCAGGGTGTCGACGCGGCGGGCGTGGTGGTCTGGGGCGGCGCTGGGCTGGGTGTGCTGCGGACCGGCCAGCAGCTCCACCAG
>JBLFXJ010000522.1:0-4446 GCA_047609825.1 Myxococcota bacterium | reverse complement strand
AGGCCCTCACTCCGGTGAGGGGCGAACTCCGTGAGCCCCGGCCTCGTCCGGGGCTCTTCCAGTTCGAACCCCCGACGGCTGCAATCCCGGCGCGGCGCACCCCTCAGCTGGCCGGCGGGCCGTCCATCCCTTCGAGCTCAGCGAACGGGTGCTCGAGCACGCGCCGCACGGTCTTTGCGAGTTTCGCCCCCCCCGCACCGTCCATGTACCGATGGTCGATGGTGGCGCACAGCGTCATCTCCTCGCGGATCACGATGGCGCCGTCGCGCACTGTGGGCACGGGACGCACCGCCCCCATCAGCACGTAGATCGGCACATGGGCGAACGGCGTCGGTGGCGCCCACCCTTCGTCGAGCCCGAACACGCCCACGTTGGTGACGATGCAGCTGCCGAACGGGTACGGCTCGAGGCCGAGGGCCGGGAGGTTCACGCCCCAGATCGCCGAGAGGTAGCCCGTGAGCCGGATCAGCGGCTTGAGCACCCAGCTCGGGAGCGCCTTCAGCGGACCCTTCGACTTCTCGAACGCCGCGTCCTTGCCCGACCGCAGCTTCAGCGCCATCTGGCGGAGCTCCGCCGCCACATCCGACACCGGCTTCTGGTCGAGGTTGCACACCTTCGCCTTGCCCAGGTCCTTGCCTTCCTCCAGCGCCACCAGGAAGGTCACGTCCACGCTCTCCCGCGGCACGAACGTGCCCAGCCGGATCACGCCGTTCAGGCCGGGCGCCTCCTTCAGCGCCTGCGCGCAGGCCTTGCCCACCAGGTGCGTGATCGTCACCTTCTCACCGGTCTGCTCGCGCTTCCACGCCACGTAGGCGAGCGCCTCGGTCGCATCGACTCTGAGCTTGCCGTAGATGTTGCCCTCGCGGGGTGCATCCCACGTGGCGATCATCAGCTTGCGGCGAGTGGACATCGGGGCGGCCATTCACAGACTCCTCGGCTCGGCGCATGGTCGCACAGGGATACGCTCCCCCGCCCGGAGGACCACCGTGAACCTCACCCTCGCCGAGTTCCTCGCCCTGCCGGAGGCCGCGCAGGTCCCACTGATCGGCGACCAGGCGGTGCTCTACGCCTCTCAGTTCACGCGGTCGCAGATCGATCACCTGTGCGCGGTGGCGGATGCGGCCCGCCGCCTGCACCGCTCGCACGATGGCGCAGCGTGGCTCGGCAGCCGGGTGCCCCACCGCATGGCGCTGAACTTCTTCGCCCAGCCGAGCACGCGCACCTTCATGAGCTTCAACACCGCCCAGGCGGTCCTCGGGCTCGAGCGGGTCAGCGTGCGCGACATCGGGCGCAGCTCGATGTCCAAGGGCGAGTCGCTGGTCGACAGCATCCGAACCTACGTCAGCTATGTCGACACCATCGTCATGCGGCACCCCGACGAGCATGCGGCAGGCACCGCGTTCTGGACGGCCAGTCGGGCCCACCGCAGGCTGCGCGTGGGTGGCCGCGAGGTCCCCGTGCCGGTGATCAGCGGTGGATCGGGGTCGAAACACCATCCCACCCAGGCGCTGCTCGACGTCTACACCTTGTCCCGCGCGCTGGGCTCCCTCGATGGACGCACCCTGCTGCTCGTCGGCGATCTGGCCCGGGGGCGCACTGTGCGATCGCTCGCCCAGCTGGCCCGGGTGTACGACGACGTCACTCTGCTGTTCGCCGCCCCCGAGCGGTACCAGATGCTGCCTGACATCACCGGGCAGCTCGACCGCGCGGGAGTACGGTGGGAGGTCGTGCCCACCCTCGAGGCCGGACTGCCCCACGCAGACGCCGTGTACATGACCCGGATCCAGGACGAGTGGGACGGCGCGAAGGCCGGCGGGCACGAGGCCGCCCACCCCGACTTCCGGTTCGAGCGACGCCACCTCGATGCGCTGCGCGACCACGCCGTGCTCCTGCATCCGCTGCCAAAGCGCGACGAGATCGACCCCGCGATCGACGATCTCGACGACCCCCGGGTCGGCTACTGGTCGCAGGAGCGCAACGGCGTGTGGATGCGTGTGGCCCTGCTCGCGTGGCTGTTCGGCGTCGACAAGGCGATCCTGCACCCACTGCAGACCTGAGCGCACAGGCGACGGCCACTGACGCTGGCGGTACACTGCCGGCGTCTGGTGGAGGTCCCAATGCGCGTGTTCGCCCTGCTCCCGCTGCTGCTGTTCGCCTGTGAGTCCGCTGACCCCGGCGACGACAAGCCGCCCGCAGAGATCTGCGACAACCTCGAAGATGACGACCTCGACGAGCTCGCAGACTGCGCCGATCCGGACTGCGCCGCCCTGTGCGGCGAGGTGTGCACCAACGGCACCGACGACGACCTCGACGGACTCATCGACTGCCTCGACGACGACTGCGACGGCCTGTGCCCCGAGAACTGCGGGGATGGCCGGGACAACGACGCCGATGGCGCCATCGACTGCGACGACCGCGACTGCTTCGGCTCCTGTCCAGAGGTCTGCGGGGATGGCTTCGACAACGACGGCGACGGAAAGGTGGACTGCCTCGACGAGGAGTGCGTCGACCCGGCATGCGCCGAGGTCTGCACCGACGGGCGTGACAACGACGCGGATGCCCTGGTGGACTGCGCCGACGACGACTGCAACGATCCCGCCTGCGACGAGGCCTGCGCCGACGGACGCGACAACGACGCCGACGGGCGCATCGACTGCGACGACTCCGACTGCGATGGCGACTGTCCGGAGATCTGCGACGACGGACGCGACAACGACGCCGACGGGCGCGTCGACTGCGACGACGACGAGTGCGAGGCCGAGTGCGACGCCGACGGGGATGGCTTCTTCAACGCCGACTATGGCGGGGATGACTGCGACGACTCCCGCGCCGATGTGAACCCCAGCCGGCCGGAGATCTGCAACCCCGAGGGCCCGCTGGATGACGACTGCGACGGCCTGGTGGATGAAGACGACCCCGACATCGACGTGTTCACCCTCACCGCCTGGGGGCCCGACCGCGACGGAGATGGCTACGGCACCAACGAAGACGTCCAGTTCGCCTGCGCCCAGCCCGACGGCTGGGGCCTCGCAAACCTCGACTGCGACGACCTCCGCGCCGATGTGAACCCCGAGATGCCCGAGATCTGCAACCCCGAGGGCCCGCTGGATGACGACTGCGACGGCCTGGTGGATGACGCCGACCCGGACGTGACCGAGGACAGCTACCTCGAGTGGTACGCCGACCGGGACGGCGACGGCTACGGCGCCGAGGACGACTTCGAGTACGCCTGCAGCCGGCCCGACGGCACCGCCGCGACGAACGACGACTGCGACGATGGCGACCCCACCGTCGGCCCGCCGAGCCTGTGGTACCCCGACGGAGACCGAGACGGACACGGCGCCGGCGAGCCCGTCGATCCCGCGCCCACCTGCGACTCGCCCGGCCCCGGCCTCCGGCCCGACTGGATCGGCCTGGACTGCGATGATGGCGACCCCACCATCCATCCCGGCGCCGAAGAGATCTGCCTCGACGGCATCGACCAGGACTGCGACGGCATCGACATCCCCTGTGAGCGCTGGGTCTTCGGCGCCTACGAGGGCGTGCCCACGGTGTTCGACCCGGTCGTGTACTACGGGGGGGGGAGCTTCGCGTGCGAGGACGCCTGCCGGTTCCATGGGCTGACCGCCATCGGCGCCCGGTGGGTGTGCAACCACTACGACGGCGGCATCAGCGAGGGCTGCGGCCCCGACAACCACGGCGAGTGGACCGACGAGCTGTGCTCCGAGCAGGTGCTCGACGGCGTGTACGTGCCCGGACCGGCGCCCGCGTGTGGGAGCGAAGGCACCCTGCGCAGCTTCATCGACGGCACCGGATCCGAGCCGTACACCTGGCACGCCATCGAGTGCCAGTGCGGCTGATCCGAACGCCCTGCTGACCACCACCGGGCGCTGGCTGTACACTGCCAACGCCTGGTGGAGGTCCCAATGCGCGTGTTCGCCCTGCTCCCGCTGCTGCTGTTCGCCTGTGAGTCCGCTGACCCCGGCGACGACAAGCCGCCCGCAGAGATCTGCGACAACCTCGAAGATGACGACCTCGACGAGCTCGCAGACTGCGCCGATCCGGACTGCGCCGCCCTGTGCGGCGAGGTGTGCACCAACGGCACCGACGACGACCTCGACGGACTCATCGACTGCCTCGACGACGACTGCGACGGCCTGTGCCCCGAGAACTGCGGGGATGGCCGGGACAACGACGCCGATGGCGCCATCGACTGCGACGACCGCGACTGCTTCGGCTCCTGTCCAGAGGTCTGCGGGGATGGCTTCGACAACGACGGCGACGGAAAGGTGGACTGCCTCGACGAGGAGTGCGTCGACCCGGCATGCGCCGAGGTCTGCACCGACGGGCGTGACAACGACGCGGATGCCCTGGTGGACTGCGCCGACGACGACTGTAACGATCCCGCCTGCGACGAGGCCTGCGCCGACGGACGCGACAACGACG
>JBLFXJ010000521.1:0-4549 GCA_047609825.1 Myxococcota bacterium | reverse complement strand
GAGCAGAACGCCTGGGACACGAAGGCCGGCTCCCCCGGCGGCGAATACCGACGCGCGAAGGTGACCTCCACCCCCGTCTGCACCCCGATCCGCACCTGCGCCAGCAGCGAATCTCGCGGATGGGCGACCAGCGCGGAATCCAGCGCCTCCAGCCGGGCCCGGTCCGAGTGCGTATAGCCATTGCGCACCGTGAAGTACGCATCCGGCTCGCCCAACGTGGCCGCGAGGTCAGCCAGGGTGTTCAGCTGGCGCTCGCGGGTCTGCCCCGACTCCCCATTCACCTCGGCGAAGTAGTTCCGGTACACTGTGGCCGGCGCCGCCGCCAGCGAGCACGCCGGCCCCTGGGTGTTGTCGTGGGCGTAGCCGGTGACGCCATCTTCCGGAACCACCGACGGACCCACGAACTCCAGGCAGTTCAGCTGCGACGCGACCTGGAACATCGCGCCAGCGTTCTCCGGCAACGCGTGCAGCTCGAGCACATCGCCGATGGCCTCGTGCCGGAGCGTCAGGCGCCCCGGCCGGGCCACCGCCGCCGCCCGCTCCCGTAGCTCCGACAGCCGCGGCGTCGAGAACCGTCCCACCCCGAAGGTGCGCCCATTCGGCGCCCGCAGGTGGGTGTCAGCGAGCGAGAACCGGGACCGCGTCTCCGCCCAGCGCCCCTCACGAAACCCGAACAACCCCTCGAACCAGTCCACACTCACCCCCGCCCTGTCCTATCCCGCGCAACGCAGGGTCAGGCACCGAGGCGGACCCAAGTCCGCGGCGGGGTCAGGCACCGAGGCGGACCCGGGTCCGGGCGGCCCCATCGAGCCTACCGCCGCCGCGCCAACCCGAGGAGCAACAGCGGCAGCCCAGCGAGCGCCCCAGGGGCCGCAGCCGACGAACACCCACAGCCCGCCGGCGCCTCCGAAGACCCATCGAACGCGTCGAACCCATCCTCGGTCGTGATGGCCTCCTCGATCTCCGGGCGGTTGTCCACCAGGATGTCGCCGTCACCCGACTCCCCCAGCTGCTCGATGAGCAGCGCCGCCGGCTGGCCCACGCCCTGCACATACTCGAACTCACTCACACCCAGCTCCCGCAGCCGGTCCGAGCTGGGGATGATCATCATCGGCATGTCCGGGTAGTAAAGCTCCTGCTTCGCCTCCCACGGGCTGTACACCTGGTCGTCGCATTGGAGATAAATCCCGAGCGTGGACAGGTCGGCAGGCGGACCGAGATCGGCGTTGAACCCAAACTGTGGATCCACCGTCATCTCCACCGGCGACATGCTCGACCGCAGGCGGGTCACCACGGCGTGGTTCGTGAACAGCAGCTCCGCGTTGGCCCTGGCCTCCACCTCGACCTCGACCAGCTCATCCACCACCGCCTGCGGGTCCACCTTCAGGCCGCGGAACACCTCGGGATAGCAGCTCGGACACGCATAGGCATCGACGTCGCTGCCGAACTCTCCGAACAGTGGCACGTGGCGCCGGAGCACCGACAGCACCTCATCCGTCAGCGAGAACCCTGCAGGCCCGAGCGCTTCCACCAACCGGGCCGCTACGTCGTCGCCCAGCAGATCGTCGGGCCGGAACTGGTTCGGGTCGTACACCCGGCGGCGCAGCAGGTCGGTGTCCGCCATCGCGTCCGTGGTGAACGCCTGCCCGCCGGCCTCGTCCGCCGCCAAGGCGATGGCCTCCTGGTAGTTCGCCCCATTGTTCCAGTAGTCCACCGCGAGGGGGTTGATCCGCACGTGCAGGTAGTTCAGCGGCACCGCCCGGGCCTCGCCGAACACGTACACGAACAGCGGCATGTCGGGGCTGGCAGCGAGCGACGTGAGCTCGATGGGAATCGCGGGCGTGGTGCCCTCATAGCGCAGGCCCAGCGGCGACAGCTTGCCCTCCGACGCCCCGCTCCGCATCTTCAGTGCGAGGAAGTTCATGTCCCCCGCGATGTAGGGGACCAGCACGTCTTCGAGCGCATCGGGCACGTCGTAGCCATTGTCCTGCAGCCAATCCACGAGCACACCCGCGTCGTCGGCCGCCAGGGTGGTCACGTCGTACGCACCCACCAGCTGATTGTCGAGGATCTCCACACCCGGGTCGTCCGGCGGCCCGCCAGTGCCCGTGCCGGTGCCCGTACCGGATCCGGCCCCCGGATCGCTGCCCCCCCCGGCCGAGCTGGCGGTGCTGAGGGTGCAGGCCGAATCGTCGCCATCGATCCGGTACAGCTGCGGCAGCGCCGCCGGCAGCTCACTGAACAGGGCCGAGTGGCTCAGGAACACGTCGGGCTCACCCTGCACCGGGATCACCCAGGCGAACGACTCCGACGGGCCCATGTACTCCACCTGCACGTGCATCTCGACCGTCTTCGCCTCGGCGTCCACGCCGAACACGATGGTCTCGCCGGACTGGTCTACCGGCGCCTCACGGTTGCAGAAGAAGCCCCCACAGGCAGCGGCTTCAGGGGCGAGCAGGGCAACGAGCAGTGTGGTCAGCATCGGTCCTCCATCTGGACGGAGGATGCGCCCACCCTACGCCACAGGCAACGCGCATCTGCACAAAGCATGGGGCGCCGCCGCCCATCCATGTGCAATACCGCTTGGATCCGCCTCCCGGGCATCCTGCGGGCCGACGCGATCCATGACGGGCCGGGCCGGAAGGATCTGGACCACAGATCGAGCAGAGGTGTGCCGAGAACCCACCAACCCGCTACCCTGTGGGCGCCGCGGAGGGCTCCATGCGGGTGCGCGACCTGATGACCACGGATGTCATGACGCTCGGGGCCGACGATCCCATGGTCACGGCGCGCGAGCTCATGGGCTTCCGGCGGGTGCGCCACCTGCCCGTGCTCGAAGACGGCAAGCTGGTGGGCCTGGTCACCCACCGCGACCTGCTGCGCGGTGCATTGTCGCCGTTCGCAGACAACAACCGGGTGGACCGCATGGTGCACGACGCCACGCTCACCGCGCGGGAGATCATGCACACCGAGGTGTCCACCTGCAGCCCCGATGACGAGCTGGCGGCCGCCGCCGAGCGCATGGCGAGCAGCAGGTATGGCTGCCTGCCCGTGGTGGAGGAGGGCCGCCTCGTCGGCATCGTCACCGAGGCCGACTTCATGCGCCTCACCGCCGTGCTGCTCCGCCACCTGGCCGCCACCGAGCCCACCTACGTGGACACCGTGCGCGACCTCATGCTCCCGGCCGAGCTTGGCGCCCCCGCCCCGCCCCCGTGGCGCAAGGGCTGACGGGCGAGCCCCGATCCGGCGCTGCTACTCCAGCTCGGCGTCGATCGAGAGGCGCATCACACACGGAAAGTCGAGGTTCGCCGCCGTGGTCACCTGAGGGCAGTCCGCGCCGTCGCAGTCGAGCTCCACCACCGAGTCGCCGTCCAGCGCGGAGTCCCCCTTGAAGCTCCCGCTCACCGCGATGTTCAGCAGGATGTCGGCGCTCAGGCCGTAGCCATAGGGCTCGCTCGACCGGTCCTCTGCGCAGGTGAACGACGTGCCCGAGGACGTGCAGTTCACCGACAGGGCGGGGCCGTCGATGGTGAAGGTCCCGTCCTCCTCCGCGATCACGTCGAAGGTCTCGGGGAAGTAGTCGGTCTCGGTCGACGGCGACCACAGCCCGCAGTCGTCCGACCGAACGTCGTAGTTCGTGGTGCGCCAGGTGCCCGTGGCCGGCTGAACGTCCGAGCCGCCGCCGCCGCCACCCGTCGCCGTGCCGAGCGCTACCATGTCCGTGTCCGTGCCATCGTCGCCACCACACCCCGTGAGGAGCGCGACCACCAGAATCGCCAAACGCATATTCCCACCCTGTGTTCGGGGCGACGCAAGCCCACCGCGGGAGGCGGACCGGCGCACGACACCATCTCGCCTGCGGTATCGCAGCGTCGCCCCTGCAACCAGGCGAGTCCGCGCTCACCGCCGGCTGCGCACCACCGACCACAGCGCCGCGTAGTAGGCGAGGCTGATCAGCGAGAACGGCCCGACCTCTAGCAACACCCCGACGGCGACGTGGAACACCACCCCCACGACGGCGTACACCTCCACCACCCACAGCCGGTCGAGCCACCGTCGCAGAGCGCTGTCGCTGCCCCGCTCGCGAAGCGCGATGGCCAGCGCCCACACCGGCACGCTGATCTCCCACAGCCAGCTCGACGCGGTCGCGACCTGGGTGAGCGGGAACCACGGCTCCAACCAGGCCATGTCCACCCGCTGCCAGGTGGGCTGCTGCAGGATGTAGTACAGCGCGCCCAGGTCTCCACCGGGCACCCAGTGGGTCGACAGCTTCTGCAGTCCGGTGGCCCAATACATCAGGAGCAACTGCGTGATCACCAGCCACCGCACCCACCGACCGGTCTCTGCGGCAGGCCTCCACGACCCGGTCCGCCACCGCGCATCCGCCGACCAGGTGGCCGTGCCGCCGCCGAGCACCAGCAGCCACAGCCCGTTGGCGACGAGCAGGTCGTAGCCGCCGCGCGCCGCCCCGTTGGTGTCCACACACGCGAGGTACGCCTGCAGCGTCACCAGCGCCGTGAGCCGCCCCCCGAGCCCCGCGACCAGCGAC
>JBLFXJ010000520.1:0-4568 GCA_047609825.1 Myxococcota bacterium | reverse complement strand
GACACGGTGCGCGACCGGCTCCTGCCCGTCGAGCTCGAGCCCCCAGCACCGTGGCGCCATGGCTCCGGGACGGACGGGCCCGGCTCCGGATAGACGCCCGCATGCTCACCGCCCTGCTCCTGTCGTCCGCCCTGTTTGCCGCCGAACCCGCCCTGCTCCGCGAGTGGACTGGGCCCTATGGAGGCCTGCCCCCGTTCGACCAAGCGGCCCCCGAGGATTTCGGGCCGGCCCTCGAGGCCGGTATGGCGGCCTACCAGGCCGAGATCGACCAGATCGCCTCGAACCCCGCCCGCGCGACGTTCGACAACACCATCGCGGCCCTCGACGACGCCGGACGCGGGCTCACCCGGGTCGAGGCCGTCTACGACGTGTACCTGTCGACGCAGGGCTCCGACGCTCTGCGCGCTGTCGAGGCCGAGATGGCCCCGAAGCTGTCGGCCTTCCGGGACGGCATCACCCAGAACCAAGCTCTGTTCGATCGGATCGAGGCGGTCACCAACTCGCGGAAGCTGCGGCGCCGCACCCCGGCCGAGCAGCGTCTGGCTCAGCGCAAGCTCACTCAGTTCACCCGCAACGGGGCCCAGCTCGACGCGACGGCCAAAGACCGCACGTCCGCGATCAACGGAGAACTCGCCGGCCTCTACACGCAGTTCCGCCAGAACCTCCTCGCCGACGGCGAGACCGTCATCCAGCTCGAGGGCGAAGACGACCTGGCGGGCCTGCCCCCGTCGGTGCGCGCCGCCGCCCGGTCCGCCGCCGAAGACCGCGATCTGACCGGCTGGGCCGTCGTGAACACCCGGTCATCGGTGGCGCCGTTCCTGACCTACGCCACCCGACGCGACCTACGGGAACGCGTGTGGCGCGCGTTCACCGACCGGGGCGACAACGGCGGCGAGACCGACAACAACGCCCTGATCACCCGGATCCTGACCCTCCGAGCCGAGCGCTCGGCGCTGCTCGGGTTCGACAGCTTCGCCCACTGGCAACTCGCCGACACCATGGCGGGCACGCCCGATGCGGCCATGACGCTCATGCGCGCGGCGTGGAGGCCGGCGGTCGCGAGGGTGCACGAGGAGGTCGCAGAGCAGCAGGCCCTGGCCGATGCGGCGGGTGCCGACATCACCATCGCTCCCTGGGACTACTGGTTCTACCAAGAGAAGGTCCGGGCGCAGCGGTACGATCTCGACCAGGATGCGGTCAAGGCCTACCTCGACCTCGAGCAGCTCCGCGAGGGCATGTTCTGGGTTGCGGGCGAGCTCTACGGGCTCCACTTCGCGCTCGTCGAGGGCGTGCCGGTGGTCGCAGAAGACGTGCGGGTCTGGGAGGTCACCGACGCGGACGGCGCCCACGTCGGCCTGTGGTACTTCGACCCATTCGCACGCCCGGGCAAGCGCTCGGGGGCGTGGATGAACGCCTACCGCTCCCAGGAGCGGTTCCGCGGCGAGGTGTCGCCCCTGGTGTCCAACAACTGCAACTTCGTGCGCGGCGCGCCCGGCGAGCCGGTGCTGATCTCCTGGGACGACGCGGAGACCCTGTTCCACGAGTTCGGCCACGCCATCCATGGCCTGCTCTCCGACGTGGACTACCTGTCCCAGTCCGGCACGAACGTGAAGCGCGACTACGTGGAGTTCCCGTCCCAGATCCACGAGATGTGGCTGTCGACCCCCGAGGTGCTCACCCGGTTCGCCAAGCACCACGAGACCGGCGAGCCCCTGCCCCAGGCGATGGTCGACAAGCTGCACGAGGCGGCCAACTTCGGGCAGGGCTTCGCGACCGTCGAGTACCTGGCCAGCGCCATCGTGGACATGGAGCTGCACCTGACCGCATCGCACCCGGTCGACCCCGACGCCTTCGAGCGCGACACCCTGTCCGCCCTCGGCATGCCCGACGAGCTGGTGATGCGCCACCGCACACCCCAGTTCGGACATGTGTTCTCAGGCGAAGGCTACGCCGCCGGCTACTACAGCTACCTGTGGGCCGACACGCTCACCGCCGACGCAGCAGCGGTGTTCCACGAGGCGGGCTCGCTCTACGATCCAGCGACCGCCCGGGCGCTGGTCGAGCACGTCTTGTCGGTCGGCGACACCATCGACCCGGCGGACGGCTTCCGCGCCTTCCGCGGCCGGGACGTGGATGTCGAGGCTTGGATGCGCGGCCGGGGATTCGCCCCCGCCGAATGAGCGCGCCGACGAGGTCAAGCACCCCTTCAGGGCAGCCCAATGAATGGGTAGGCCTTTTCGAAGGCCGGTAGCTCCTTGTCGAACCACTTGCGGGCGCCGATGGGGTGCACCTTGGTGCCGTCGGGCGTGCGCTCGACCGCGAAGCCGAGGATCCCCAGCTTCGCCCAGAACAGGCCGTCGAATTCCGCCTTGCCGACGCGCAGCTCGGCCTTGCTCGTCAGGCTGGAGGAGGACAGCTCGAGCCCATGCACACCCAGGCCGCCGTCGACGAGGGCGATCCGGGCCGAGGCGGTGACGTCCTTGGCGGTGAGCAGCTTCTGCAGGTGGTCGACCACCGGCTTCTCCTGCCCGAAGAACGCCAGGATCGGCCGGATGTTCTCCAAGTGCAGCTCCGCCTTCACGTCCAGCCCGACGGGCGACCCGAGCACCACGCGCCCCTCCGACACCACCGCCCGCATCGACCAGGGCCAGGGTGCGCCCTTCTCAGTGAACCGGGTGTTGCGGAACGCCACGGCGGTGCGCTTCACGTCCAGCTCCCGCTTGGACAGGTCGCCGCCCACCACCCGGACCGTCACGTCCACGTCGGACGTGAACCCGAGGTGCGCGTACTGCCCGGCCACGTCCACGAACCGCACCTCCAGCTCCGCCGTCACGTCGCTCGAGGCCGTGTCGGCGTGGGCCTTGCCGTTGATCGTGCCACTGCCCCCCGTGAGCTTCAGCTGGTCTGAGGCCGGGAGGAACGCCCCGAACAGGTCCACATCAGGCACGGAGAGGTCCGCCAGGGCGAGGTCTGCGACCACGTGGGGCGTCGTGGGCACCAGCGCCCGACCCGCCATCGTGGCCGTCAGGGCGAGGCCCTTGCCCTTCACCACCACCGCACCGTCGCGCTTTGCCTCCAGGTCCGTGAACGCCACGTCCACCTGCAGGCTGTCCGCCTTCACCGCCCCCTTCACGCTGCCGTTGCCCGAGGCGTCGAACCCCAGGGCGCTGAGCGACAGCCGATCCGCCTCCACGTCCACCGTGCCGCCCTCCGCAAGCTCGCCGTTCGCCAGCGTGAGCTTGACGTCGACGCTGCCCGCGCCGTCCAGTGCCTCCAGCCAGGTGGCCTTGCCGAGGAGCTGCTTGAGCGGAGCCAGCGTGCGGGCCTGGCCCTGGAGCGCCAACGTGCCCGCAATGTCGGCGAGCAGCGCGTCCCCTTTGTCCACCTTCGGATTCATCGCGAGCCCGCCGTCGAACTTCACGACCACGGCCTCGACCAACGTGGTGTCGCCGTCTTCGACGCTGGCGCCGGACCAGTCCAGAACCACCGACTTCGCCTCGACCTCGCCGCCAAAGTCCACGTGCAGCCCGGCCGACAACGTGGCCTCGCCGCCGGTGACCTTCTTGTCGAGCACCTGCAGGGTGTCGAGGGTGAGGGCCGCCTGGCCGATGTCGAGCGCCCAACCCGAGGCGGGTTTGGGGGTGGCCGGGGGGTCCTTCTTCCCGAGCTGGGCGATGTCGACCGAGGCGCCCTGCACCTCCACGTGCGGCACCGACACCGTCTTCGAGAACAACGCCATCACGTCAAGGGCCGCATCGACCTCAGCCACCTGAACGACCACGCGGGTCGTGGACGGATGCACGTCCAGGTTCAGGCCGCGCACGTGCACGCGCCCGGGAATCACGGTCCACGCCAGATCCCACGTGACGTCGACCTTGGGCCCCTCCAGGGGACCGCGACCGAGGGCACCACTCAACAACAGGTTCGCGGCCATTACATAGACCAGCTCTGCGCCGACGAGGGCGACAACGCCCGCGCGCACGAGCCGCATGAGGGGTGTTCGTTCTGCCACAGGGCCTCCAGGGCGCATGATGGCACACGCAGGAGCCGCAACGGACCCATCCCGGACGGGCGCTCCTCGCGAATGTTCTGGCTCCCCACCGGGAGATCCCATGCGCCTCGCCCCCCTCGTCGCCGTTGTCAGCCTCACCGCCTGTGCGCCACTGTCCGAGGGCATGCCCGAGGAGGTCAAGCGCCGCACACCGATCGGAATGCTGAACATCGACGTGTACGAAGGCGAGCCATCGAACACCTTCTCCCTGACGATCGGCGTGAACGACTACTCGGACTACGACCGGTCCCTCGGGCAGGAGGTCGGCACCTCGGACCTCTCCGGGGCGGTGAACGATGCCTTGCTCTGGTGGCGGGTGTCCAACACGATCGGGGTGCCGATCCCGCGAATCCGGGTGCTCACCACACCGTCGATGCTCGATGCACCCTGGCAGATCGGGAGGACAGGTAGCTTAAGGCCGCTCGTCGTTGCATCTGGAGCATCCTACCCTCTCGCCGAGCCGTCCGCACACCCCGCAGCGGGGCCCTCCCGGGACCCGATCCGCCGGTTCAGACCC
>JBLFXJ010000519.1:0-4601 GCA_047609825.1 Myxococcota bacterium | reverse complement strand
ACCCTCACCGCCGGAGAACAGCAGCGTCATGGTCCCGCCGGGGGTGAGCCCGGTGATGTCGATGTTGATCGCACCTGGGCAGTCGCCCGAGATGCTCAGGGTCGGGGCCGCGAGAGCAGCGGCTGGCAGGGCCAAGGCAGCGAGGACCAGGGTGCGCATAGAAGTCTCCGGGTTGCTGTGGTGACGATACCATCCGTCTGACGGTTTGCCTACAGTGCGCACCGCCCTCGGCTGTCGGTCCTCACCGGTGGGGCGTGTGCACCGCTCCGCAGCGCCGGCACCGCCGGGCCCTCGGCGCGTGGAAGCGTGCGGTCATGGTGCTGCTGTTGGCCCGTAGCCCGAGTCGTGCGACCCGACCCGGTCCGGTTATTCCCGGAAGAGCGCCATCGCGGCGCTCGCGGAGCTCCGTGGCTGACACCCTCGACATCCCTGCGGCGGGCTCCCCGGAGGCTGTCGCTGCTCTCGAAGATGGGCTGCGCCACCTGCAAGACGCCCTGCGCTGCCCGGGCCTGGAGGATGCTCTGGCGGACGGCGAGCTGCCGGACGCCCTGGTGACGGCCCTCGAGGGGTGGTGGGCGGCCTATGAGCGCTACCTCGCATTGGTGGGAGACTCCCTGCCGCTCACCTGTCGCGCGGGCTGCAACCACTGCTGCCGTCACAACCCCCGCGGCGTGAGCGGCGTGGAGGTGCTGTGGGCGGTGCGGGCGGCGCGAGCCCACCCCGACGGTGCGGCGATGCTCTCCGAGATGGCCGGTCTGGCGGTGCGGTTCGACGCCCACGCACAGGCTACGGGGTCTGCCGCCAAGGCGTCGGCCGCTGCCGGCCTCCGCGGCGACCCGTGTGGATTCCTCGGCGCTGACGGTCGGTGCCGGGTGTACGGGAGCCGACCCGCGGTGTGCCGGATGTTCGTCGCCGTCACCGAGCCCGCGTGGTGCGACCACACCCATCCCCGCCATGGCGAGGCCCGAAATCCGCACCTGGTGCCGCCGCTGATCCTGCGCCAGCTGCTCCTGGCCATCAGCCAGCGGCTCGGCCTCTCCGGTCTGCCCCGCGACCTGTGGCGGGGCGTGGCGGCCTACGACGCGCAGCATCCGGTGCCCTGACCGCGCGGCTATTGGGGAGTGGCCGCGCCGGTGGTGGCCGCGACGTCGCCGGCGGTCGCCTCGGACAGCGCGAGCGACATCTCTCGCGCTGTCGCGTACCGGGCCGCCGGATCCAGCTGCGTTGCCCGCTGGAGGATCGGACGCAGCGTGCTGGGCACGGTGTCCCACCGGGGGGAGTCGTTCTCGGCGGTGTACAGGTCTACCGGGTTCTGCCCGGTGACCGCCTCGTACAGCGTGGTGGCGAGGGCGTACATGTCGCTGGCGGGGGCGGGGGGCGCGTTTGCGATCCGCTGCTCGGGGGCCATGTACCGGAAGCTCCCCACCAGCTCGACCTGACCGTCGATGCCGGGGTCGGCGTCGGGCACGTGGGCGATGCCGAAGTCGGCAAGGAGGGCGCTGCCGTCGCCGTGGAGCAGGATGTTCGCCGGCTTGAGGTCCCGGTGCACGATGCCACGAGCATGTGCGGCCTCCAGGGCGGCGAGGATCTGTGTGCCAAGCAGGATGGCTTCGGCGGCCGGGAAGGCCACACCGGCGCCGTATCGAGTCTGCAGGCTCCCGCCCTCGGCCCACTCCAGCACCACGTAGTACCGCGGCGTCGGCCTTGTGTGGTCCACGCCCATGTCGTACACCGTGGCCACGTGCGGGTGGTCGAGGAGGGTCATCACGACGGCCTCGTTGGCGATACGGAGGAGGGCGGGCTGGTCCTCGGTGAGCTCTGGGTGGAGGTGCTTGAGCGCACGCACCTCGGACGTGAGCATGTCACGGACCTGGTACACTGTGCAGCTGCCGCCCTCCGCGACGTGCTGCAGCACCCGGTACCGGCCGGCGACGATGGTCCCCTGCGGGAGCAGGTGCGCTTCGGGATTGCTCGGATCGGGTGGCACCGTCTCTCCCTGCCCAGCGAGCTGTCATCTGCCGATGTCGCTCTGCCGTCCACGAATCACCGCAATGACGGCGGCACAGCGCTCCTTATACCATGTGGTGGAGCCCAAGGGCCGTCGCAGCGTCACCGCCAGTCCGCTCGGCGGGGCGTCTGGCATCACAGGCCGCCGCCGCTCGACACCCACAGGTAGACCGCCCCGGCGTTCACGCCGCCTGCGTCGTCCCCGGATGCGCCGACTGCGGCGTCGATCCACCCGTCGCCGTTCATGTCGACCCCGGCGAGTGATCCGCCAAACCCGTTGGACGCGGCGCCCGAGACCAACACGCCATCCGCGGTGTCGAGGGTGGCCCTGCCAGACAGGCTCCCGCGCACCACGTACACGGCGCCGTCGCCATCACCCGTGTCGTCGTACTCGGGTGCCCCGATGAGCAGCGCCACCTGACCGTCGCCGGTGGAGTCGGCCCCCGCGACCGCGCTGCCGGCCGCCTCGAAGGGCTGCACGCCGTCGAGGATGGTGTCTGCGTCGACCAGGTTGCGCACGCCGGAGAGCACGTCGCCGACGATCAGGTAGGCCGTGCCTCCTTCTTCGGCGCCGCGGCTGGTGCCGGGGGCGCCCACGAGCAGGTCCACCCGGCCGTCGCCGTCTGCGTCACCGGGCACCGACACCGCGGTGCCGGCGAAGTCGTCCACGGCCTGACCCGACCACACCCCGGCGGCGAGGTTGAGCCTGAGGTCGTCGGGCACGGGCCCCGACACGACGTAGGCCGTGCCCTTTCCCGAGGCGACGAACGGCGCGCCGACCACCGCCTCGTCGATGCCGTCGCCGTCGAAGTCGCCGGCGGCGACCGAGGTGCCCGCTTCGTGGCCCGAGCTGGCGCCGCGGAGGGTGCCCAGGGCGACTGCATCCAGCGCGCCCCCCACCAGCGGCGCCGCCAGCACATACACCTCGCCGGTGTCAGGCGTGGTGGCATCGGCCAGCGGCGCGCCGATCAGCACGCCGATCGTGCCCAGCGCATCGACCCTGAGCATCGCCATCGACACACCAGCGCGGGCCTCGGGGTCCGGAGGCTGGAGCACCAGCACAGCATCGGAGGGCGAGGTGGGGTTGCGGCCGAGGGGATCCGAGAACAGGTACACCTCGCCGCCGAAGCCGGTGTCGGGTGCGGAGACCAGCCAGTCGCCGAGGCCATCGCCGTCGATGTCGCCGGCCCAGATCGCTGCCGTGCCCAGCCTGGAGCCCTCCACGCCATCCACCACCACCTCTCCCTCGACGTCCCTCCGGTCAAGGAGTGGTCCCAGGAGCAGGGTCGCGCGTCCGGCGTCCGCGTGTTGGGGAGAGCCGATGGAGAGATCGCCGATGCCGTCGCCGTCGTCGAAGGCGTGCACCCACGCGCCGGCGCGTGCCCCGGCCGCTCCGCCGAGAAGGCGGTCGGTCACGAGGGTGCGGCCGGACAGGCCGAGGCAGTCGCCACCGGCGGCGCCATCGCAGTCGTTGTCGATGCCGTCGTCGCACACCTCGACCTGGCCGGGGTACACCAAGCGGTCGTCGTCGGCGCAGTCGGTGGCGTTGTCGACGTAGCCACGGGGACGCTCGCAGGCGACGACCGTGTCGGCCTCGGTGCCAAAGCCGTCACCATCCCCGTCGGCGAAGAACACCTCGCCGCCCACCAGGTCGGAGTCGTCGGCGTCCACCAGGTCGTCGCAGTCGTTGTCGCGCCGGTCGCAAACCTCCGGGGCGTCGGGGGCGACATCGGCGCGGCTGTCGTTGCAGTCGTCTCCTCGGGGCACCAGACCGTCCACCGGGCCGCAGGTGACAACGGGAAAGGCGGGATCTCCCGCACCATCCCCGTCGCGGTCCACGAACCAGGTGGCGTCGGCGATGCCGTCGGGGTCGTCCAGGTCCACCCGGCCATCGCAGTCGTTGTCGATGCCGTCGCACACCTCGTCCATGCCCGGCGCGCGGAACGGGTCAGCGTCGTCGCAGTCGCCGCCGGTGAGCACCCAGCCAGTGGGAACTACGCAAGTGGACTCGCGGGCCGCAGTCAGGCCGTAGCCGTCTCCGTCGGCGTCTGGGTACGCCAGCAGGCCGTCCACGAGGCCCGGATCATCGGTGTCGATCCGGCCATCGCAGTCGTCGTCGCCGCCGCCGCACACCTCGTCGCCCCCGGGGTGCACCAGCGGGTCGGTGTCGTCGCAGTCGTCGCCGCTGGGGGACACACCGTCATCGAACCGGCACACGATGACCGGCGCATTCGCGTCGCCGAACCCGTCGCCGTCGGCGTCGACGTAGGCCGGGCGGCCGTCCACCACGTCGGGGTCGTCTCCGTCGAGCAGGCCATCACAGTCCTCGTCGCCGCCGCCACAGCGCTCGATGGCGTCGGGGTTCACCCGCTCGTCGGTGTCGTCGCAGTCGCGTCCGGCCGGGAAGCCGTCGCCGTCTACATCGTCGGTGGCCTTGCCGCCACAGGCCAGGGCCGTCAGGGCGAAGAGGCAGAGCAGCTGTCGCATGGCCGCACGTCTAACCGGTCGCGGGCGCGCTCTTGTGCGGCTGTTTGCCGTACCGCAGCCGGCGGGCCGGGATGCCCATGCCGATCCCTGTCAGCGCGCCAATCGGC
>JBLFXJ010000518.1:0-4612 GCA_047609825.1 Myxococcota bacterium | reverse complement strand
CGCTGCCACGGGGGTCGACGCGAAGGTCGGCGCGATCGAGTACGGCGACGAGGTGCGCACGTCGATCGACCTCACGAACGCGGCGTCGGTGCGGAGCTGGGTGGGCGACCTGGAGGCGCGTGGAGGGGACGACCCGGCCGAGAACGCGCTCGACCCGATCCTCGTGGCGTACGAGACGTTCAGCTGGCGACCCGATGCGCAGCGGTTCATCGTGCTGGTCACCGATCAGGGCATGCACGAGTGCAGCGTGGGCTGCGCATCCCACACGCTCGCCGACGTGGTCGCGGCCACGCGCGGCAACGTGCTGTACGGGGTCGTGCATGCGGCGGTGTTCGAGCCCTCCGGTCTCGACCCCAAGCTGCTGACGCGCACAGCCGGCGGCCTGTACGTGGGGTTGGACGCCTATGATCTGCTGGGCTTCGACATCGCGGCGGACACTCGACTCGACGAGCTGGTGGGCGACACCCACGTGATCACTGCAGAGGACGCGCCGGATGCGACCCATGTGACCGTGACGGTGTCCATCGACGATGATGTGGCGGAGCTGACCCTGCCGCTCTGATCCCTACCAGGCACCGAAACCCCACTTCCCCAGAACACCCGGAGGTCCCATGCGGCTCGTGCGAGGCACCACGCGGTTCAACGGCGCCGGCTTGGCAGCCGTCTGCACCTTCGACGCCGACGGTCGGCTGTGGGTGTTGCGCCTCGGCGACCCGAACACCCTCACCGCGTTCGACCGCGACGGCAACGCGCTCGAGGTGCGCGAGGTGGGACGCGCCCGGGGCCTCGTAGGCAACCCCCCGGCCGCGATTGACGCCACGGTGGCGGCACGCGGACCTTCGGGGACCCTCGCGACCGCCCGGAACGGCACGCTCACGGTCGGGGACCGCACCTGGACGGCCCATGACCGGGACTGCTGGGCCATCCACTGGGTGGACGACCGCATCGCGACCGGCGGCTGGGACCACCACGCCCGAGTGTTCGCCCCCGACGGCACCCTGCTCACCGAGGTGGCCACGAACAACGTGCGCGCGGTGTGGCTCGACGGCAACCGCCTGTACACCGGCGGCGGGAGCGGCTGGGTGCGGTGCTGGGATGCTGCCGGAGCCGAGGTGGGGCCCGCCCTCGAGCACACCTTCGCCCCCGGCGGGGCTGCGGGCGTCCAGTCCGTTGTGGTGCAGCATGGCGTGGTGTACACGTGGGCCAACGACTGCACGGTGCGGGCGTGGCGCGACGGCACCCTCCTCTGGGCGACCCACCTTCCCGACCACTTCAAGGGGCAGCGAGCGATGGCGGTCGGGGCCGATCGCATCGCGGTGGCGGGCACCCATGGGCCGGTGGCGGTGCTCACCCTCGACGGCGACTGGGTGTCCGAGCGGGGACTGCCGGCAGACCTCGCCACCCTCGAACCCGACGCCCCGGTGCGCCGGGACAGGGGGCACCTCGCAGTCCACCAGGAGGGCACCCGCCGACGGGTGAGCCGGCACTCCCTCGTGGCCGGCGCCCTCGGCCCGGACGGCACGTGGATGGTGGCCCTGGGGCGTGAGCTGAGTTGGTTCTGGCTCGTCCCCGTCCAGCTCGAGGTCCGCCATGTCGGTCGGTTCGGGTCCCCTCACGACGTGGCGGTGAGCGACTCCGGCGCGCTGGTGGCGGTCGCCCACGAAGCCGGCGTCGCGGTGTGGGCGACGGCAGACGGAACCTGCGTCGCCGAGCTCGCACATCCCCGGGCGGGGGGCGTGGTGTTCGTCGCCGCCCGAGCCGTCGTGTTCAACGCGCGCACGGGGCTGTTCCGGTGGGACCTGGACGGCGAGCCGGTTCCTCTGGCCCCGGCACCGCACGCGGCTGAGCGGTACCTCGAGCGCGACGCGGGCTGGCCCATTCGCCGAGTGGGCGGCGCCGTGGAGTTCCTCGGGGCCGACGGCAACGTGTGGGCGGTCGATGTCTACATGGAGCCCGATCCGGGCCCGCAGGTCCACCCATCCGACCGTCCAGCCGAGATCGACTGGCCACGGTCGGTGTGGAACTTCAACGGCCGGTTCGGACAGCTGGACAAGGCCGTGGGGGCCGACCGGGTGGCCGCTCTCGGCGGCACCGTCGCCAAGTCACTCACCAAGCAAGCAACCCACCTTGTCGTGGGTCTCGGATTGTCTGCACACGGCGAACGGGTAGTGACCAGCGCGGAGGCGAAGGCACGCGCGCGGGGTCTGCCGGTGCTCACCGAGGCCGACTTCCTCCACCTGGTAGAGCCCACCGCCGACGAGGTGCGCGCCTGGGACGGGGCGGCGCTCACCGCCTGGCGCACGGCGCGTCCCAAGGGGGGCACGACGGAGAAGCATCACATCAACGCGCTGGTCGGCATCCAGTGGCCGGGAGCTCCACTCGCCGGGGCCGATCTCGTCAGGGCCGACCTGCGCGGGGCCGACCTCTCCGGCGCCGACCTGTCCCGCGCCGACATCAGTCAGGCGGACCTGCGCGGGGCGAACCTGCGCGGGGCGAATCTCCAGGGCGCGCGGTTCTTTCGCACGAAGCTGGAGGACTGCGACCTGGACGGGTTCCTCGGCTCGCCAAACTGGGCGGGCGCCGACTGGGGCGCGTCGAAGCCGGCGGGGGCTGGCGAGTAGCGGCCGGTGGGCATCCGTCTTGACACCGTTCTGACGTCTCGCCCCCGGGTCGGGCATTCAGCCGCCTCGGAGGTCCCGTGCGTCTTGCATTGTCGTCGTTGCTGCTGCTCGTCTCCTGCACCGACCCCACGCCGCTGATCCTCCCTACGCCCCCGGGCTCGGTCGCGCCGCCAGTGTCCCGGGCGATCCAGGGTGGAAACCTCGCGATGGCGCGCGACGGCCGCACCGCCATCGTCACCGACGCCGACACCGCGCAGATCTTCCTGGTCGACACGATCAGCGGTCTGGTACGCGCGCAGGTGCGCCTCCCGGGCGATGCCGTTCCATTCCGCGCCGTGGCGGACCACACCCGTGCCTACATCTCCCTGCGCGGGGTGGGCCAGATCGCTGTGGTCGACATTGCCACCGGCGCGCTGGAGGCCACCTGGAACACCTGCCGTGAGCCTCGCGGGCTCGCCCTGCACGACGGCATGCTCCGCGTCGCGTGCAGCACCGGCACCCTGCTCGGGCTGGAGACCGTACTGGGGCTGGAACGGGAGCGGCTATGGATCGGCAAGGACCTCCGCGACATCGTATCGACTGCAGACGGCCTGTGGGTTTCGCGCTGGCGCACGGCGGATGTGTTCCGGGTGGTGGACGGGGCGGTCGTGCAGCACGACACATCGCCCGACATCACCCAGGACCTGCGCGGGCGCGGCGCCTTGCCGTATGTCGCCTCGGTGGGCTGGCGGTTGTTCCCCACGGACGACGGCGTGGGGCTGATCCATCAGCGCACGCTGGCCATCCCGCTCGACACCCTGAACCCCGACCCCACCTCCCAAGCGTACTACACCGACCCGCCGCCTCCGCCCGGCTACGAAGCGCCGACGGACGACTGCAGCGCGGTCACGGTCAGCGCGGTCACGTTCTTCGCGGCCGACGCGCCGCCCGACCCCAGCGGGGTGCTCAATGCGCCGCTGCCGGTAGACGCCCTCGTCACGCCCACCGGACTCCGCGTCGCCGCCGCCGCGCGCATCCCGGACCAGTACGCGAACGGCGTGCGGGAGTTCGACTGGGCGCAGCTCAGCGAGGCCTGTGCCACCGACCGGGTGCCCTATACGTTCCGCGAGCGGGTGACCGGCTTGGCAGTGAACATCGCCGGCGTCGACATCCGGGTCACCCATACGCCGTTGAGACTGTACATCGGCACCGACCCGGTCGACCTCGATCCCGGCATTCCCGACCCCTCGCTGGACCTGTTCCACGACGCGAGCAACACGGCAGGCTTGAGCTGCGCCTCGTGCCACCCGGAGGGCAACGACGACGGCGTGGTCTGGCAGTTCAGCACCGGACCGCTGCGTACACAGAACGTGGCGGTGGGGCTCACCGACACCGAGCCGTTCCACTGGGCCGCCGACATGTGGACCTTCGACGACCTGATGGAGCGAGTGTATGTCGAGCGGATGGGCGGCTCGCCGGACGTGTTCACCGAGGAGACATCCGCGGCGATGCTGGCGTGGATGGACCTGCAGCGGCCAGACCGGGTGGACCCGTCTGGCGACCGCTGGCAAGTGGCCGAGGGCGCGCTGCTGTTCGACGCTGCAGGTTGTGCGGGCTGTCACCGCGGCACGCGGTACACCGACGGCGACAGCTACGACGTGGGCACCGGCCGCACCCTCCAGACCCCCTCGCTCGTGGGCGTCGGCGGACGCGGGCCGTACCTGCACAACGGGTGCGCGCCCGAGCTCGCGGACCGGTTCGGCCCGTGCGGTGGCGGCGACCTCCACGGCCAGACCAGCGAGCTCACGCCAGACGAGGTCGACAGCCTGGTGGCGTTCCTCGAGACGCTGTAGAGAGCCGGTCCGTGGGTGGCGCATACGGCCGACGTCGAAGGCGTCGAAGGCGTCGAAGGCGTCGAAGGCGTCGAAGGCGTCGAAGGCGTCGAAGGCGTCGAAGGCGTCGAAGGCGTCGAAGGCGTCGAAGGCGTCGAAGGCGTCGAAGGCGTCGAAGGC
>JBLFXJ010000517.1:0-4614 GCA_047609825.1 Myxococcota bacterium | reverse complement strand
ATGCCGACATCCTTCGACACCACGATCTGCCGGCCCGTTCGCGCCCACCTCCACCGTCGCGTGCGCCTGCCCGACACGGGCACCTGGCGGGTCACCACGGAACGCGGCACTCCGACGCTCGCCCTCGAGCTCCCACGGACCGTGCTCGGGGAGAACCTGCAGACGAACAGGCCCGCGGCACCGTTCTTCCTCGTCTGCTTTGCGTGGTGGCACTCTCGGCTCACGGGTACCGACCCCGCCCTCCGGCTCGACATCGTGGGCGAGCCGCCCCGGGAACGGAGCGCCATGCTTCATTCCCGACGAGCCCACATCGCGCTGGAGGCGCTGACAGAGGCTCTGGGGGACCGGCTCGCGGTCACTGGTCTCGACGAGGACCCATGGCCCATGGCACCGGCGCTCAACGCGCCACGACAGCCGCGCGGGAGCGACCTCGGGGGGGGCGGACGGGAGCACCAGGTGGAGGTGCAGCTGACCGACGATCCGACCCTCGCACGCACACTTCCCGCGGCCGGCGTGAGCATCGACAGGTTCCGCCGGCAGCTCCCGCTCGGGTTGTTCGACGGCACCGTGTCGACGAGCACCCGCCACACGCCCGGAAACGGTGCGCAAGCCGACCTGTGGGCAACCTCACCCGACGGCCGGGAGTTCCACCTGTTCGAGCTGAAGGTGGCGGGCAACGCCAGTGTCGGCATCCTTCCCGAGCTGCTGGTGTACCTCTGGTTGCTCCATCGGGCGCGGGTCGGCCTTCCGGATGGGCGCGTGATCACCGGCGGCGCAGCGGGCATCGACGCCGCTCGACGAGCGGAGCGCCTGGTGGGCTGGACCCTCGCTCCGACGCTGCACCCGCTCCTCGGCGACGCGAGCGGCACGCCAATGTCGTGGGTCGCCGATGGGCTGCGCGGGCGCATGGACCTCGGGATGCTGTTCTACGAAGACATAGGTGCCCCGAAGGCTTTCGGCGGCTGGTGTCCGGACCGCACCTGGTGTTCCGGGCGCCCGCCCGGGCCGTGAGCCCAGCACCGCTCCAGCGGCCTACTGCGGCCCCACCCCGACGAATGCCGCCGCCGTCGCCCGCCCAGCCGGCGCTCCCCGCACCGTCAGCGTGCCACCCACCTGCCCGCGGCAGCCCAGCCACAGCGGACCCAGCCGGGCCGCCAGCCTGAGCTCGAGCCCGAGCGGGAGAGCGAGCTGGGGCGGCAGATCCACCCGCACCGCGACTGGCAGCACCACCCCCAGCGTTGCCTGGCCTCGGTCGTCCCGCACGCCGCCGCGGATCTCGCCCATGCCGAGCAACGCCACTCCAGGGGTCGCGAGCAGCCCAGCGAGCCCACCGGACGCCACGGCATCCAGCCCCCACGGGCGATCCGCACCGACCAGGGCGCGCCGCACCCCCACATGCGCCGCCACATACGACCCGTACGCGTGGTCCACCGCCAGCAGGACGGGCCCCACATCCGCCGCGACCCCCACCGCCTCAGTGCTCAGGTCTGCCGCCCCACCGCCCGCCTGAACTTGGCGCAGCGCTGCCGGATCCGCGGCCATTGCCGCCGCGATCCACAGACCGATCATGGCGACTCCGCCACGTTCGGGAACGCCCGCGCGTCGAGGGCCTCCCGCGCTGCAGCGTCGTCCCGCAGCCAGGCATCGAGCCACGCATCCAGCACCCGGAGCACGTCGCGTCGGGTCTCGGACTGCGGCCGGGTGGGCACACCATCCCCGCTCAGATCGGCGTCTGACGCGCCATCCGCCCAGTCGTAGTGGTTCATCCCGTCCACCACGCCGAACCAGGCGGGCTCCCGGAACCGCTGGTACTCGTCGTGCGCCGTCTGCGTCGCCTCGCCCCCCTTGTCCTCGCTGCCGATCAGCGACAGCGACGGTCGCCCGCGCATCGACTCCACGGGCGAGGTCTCCGCGGGCCATGACGCGAGCAGGCCGAGCCCGTCGAACCGGTCGTCGGCGATCCAGCGGAACGCGGCCACCGCACCGCCCAGGCTGTGCCCCAACACCACCGCGGCCTCGCCGATGGCACCGTCGAGCACCGCCGGTGGCCGCTGCTGCAGGTCGTCCAGCGCCACCGACGCGTTGTCGGATTCCAGGATCGCGAGCTGCAGCGCGTGCTCCGGACTCACCGCGCAGTAGCCCCGGCTCGCAACGTGGCTCGCCAACCAACGATACTGGTCGGCGTGCACGAAGCCGCCGTGGATGAACATCACCACCGGACACCGACCGGCAGAATCGTCGAACCCTCCGCCCGCGCGCGCTGGCCACGAGACCTCGTACCGGACCGAATCGGTGACCCGCGCTTGCGCATGAAACGTCTGGTGCGCCACGCCGAACGGGCCGTCTGTGCCGTCGAGCCCTGTGCGGTCAGCGTCCGGGAGCAGATCGAGCACCGGCGCGCTGCACCCGAGGCCGAGTGCCCACACGGACAGCATCCATCGTCGCACGCTGCGCATGCGGGCTGGGTATCGGCGCGCTGTCCGACCCGCACTGTCGCGCGCCTCGCCGTCGCGCGAAGAGGCGCCCGACCCGCAGAACTCCAAGCTCAGCCCGCCGCGATCTTCACCTGGTTGAACCACGACCCGGGCATCGGGCGCTCCAGCTCCCACACGATCTGGATCGGCCGCTCTCCGGTCGCCGAACCGCACCGCACCGGACCGAGGAACAGGTACGGCTGGGTGACCCGGCGCTCGTCCCGCTTCGCATGCCGCACGAACAACAACACCCGCCAGTCCGCCTCCGGACCACGATACCGTCGACCCGTCGCTGACTCCAGCCGGGTGCTCCCCTGGCTCTCCCAGTGGAACCGGCTCGGCGACATCGGGTAGTCATTGTACAGGGTGGTCGGCGTGAAATCGGCGGCATCCTTCTGCAGCGTCACGTACAACACATCGCACCGGTGGGCATCACACTTGTACACCCCACCCTGGGTGCGCAAGAGCTTGCCCTTGCGCAGCTCACCCAGGCCAGCGCTGATCTCGTCTCGGCTGTAGGTGGCGTGAACCCGGAACGGCAGGCCGGGCTCCTCGAACGTGGGCTTCCGTCGGCGATCATCGAGCAGCTCGAGCAGCTGCCGGAGCTCCGAGTGCACCTCGGGCTGGTCCCACAGCTCGCCCAGGAATGCGCCCAGCTCCTCGACGGGACGGCCCGCCTGCCCAAGTGCTGCGAACAGCATCCGCTGGTGGGGGTCGGTCGCGTCTGGCTTGGGGCGAACGCCATCGATCAGTCGACGCCAGCTCGACAGCCGGTCACCGTCATCGACGTGCAGCACCCTCGGCAGGGCGCGGGTCAGCGAGGTCGGCGGCTGCCCTCGCAGGTACCCGCGCTGCGCGCGGAGCTGGGTGAAGCAGCGTCCCGGCCGGTACAGCTCGCGCAGGTCGACGTCGGCCCGGTCGAGGAAGGTGGCGAGGGGCCAGTCCTCGACCAGATCGTCGGCCAGGCCGCTCCAGTTCGACAGGGTGCGCCTGATGTTCTCCAGGACGCTCCGCTGGGCCACCGGCTCGAGCTGGATCGCACACCCAGACGGGAGCCGTGGAAACCCGTCCTCCACCGCCGCCCGCACCTCGGCGCGCGTGCCGCCACCGAGCAACGCGCGGAACCGCCGGTCGAACCGGAAGCCGCGGTGTGCGCGTCCGATCATGTCGAGCACGGTGAGGCAGCCCTTGTCCGGGTGGAGACGCAGGCCGCGGCCGAGCTGCTGCAGGAACAGGGTGGCGCTCTCGGTCGGTCGAAGGAACAACACAGTGTCGACCGACGGGATGTCGACGCCCTCGTTGAACACATCCACAGTGAACAGCGCGCACAGCTCACCGGCGGCCAACCGGCGCACAGCAGCCCGCCGTTCCGCAGCGGCCGTGTTGCCTGTGACCGCAACCGCGTTCAGCCCGTTGCTAACGAAGAATGCCGCCATGTACTCGGCGTGCCGCACCGAGACGCAGAACCCGAGCGCCCGCATCCGGGTGGGGTCGCGCACTCGCTCGGTCAGCGCGCGCAGCACCTGGCGCGCCCGGTGCTCATCTGCCGTGTACACGGTCTCGAGCGCCGCGATGCTGTACCGGCCGCCGCGGAAGTCCAGCGCCGACAGATCGGTCTGGTCGTCGACGCCAAAATACTGGAACGGCACGAGCAAGCTCTGATCCAGCGCATCCCACAAGCGAGACTCAGCCGCAACCCGCCCGCCGAACCAATGGAGGACCGAGCGACCGTCCGTGCGCTCCGGGGTGGCAGTGAGTCCGAGGAGCCAGCGCGGCTCGAGACGGTCGAGCAGGGCCGTGTATGTGGCGGCCTCGGCGTGGTGGAACTCGTCGACCACGACCACGTCGTAGGCGTCCGGCGCGAGCGCCTGCAATCGTCGAGCATGAAGCGACTGGATGCTCGCGAACACATGCCGACCGACGAGCGGCTTGTCGGCCCCCGTGAGCAGCTCACCGACGCTGCCGTCGCCGAGCGCCGCGCGGTAGGTCGCCCGGCTCTTCTCCAGGATCTCACGTCTGTGTGCCACGAACAGCAGCGATGGTCGCCCCGGGAGCCGCGCGTAGTCCAGCGCCGCGATCACAGTCTTGCCCGTGCCCGTCGCAGCGATCACCAGGTTGCGGTGGTGACCGGCCGAGCGCT
>JBLFXJ010000516.1:0-4625 GCA_047609825.1 Myxococcota bacterium | reverse complement strand
CAGGTGGAGAAGCCGTCGCCGTCCAGGTCGGCGGGTGACAGGTAGGGGTTGTCGTCATCGCAGTCGCCGCCGCAGGTCGAGTACCCGTCGGCGTCGTCGTCCCGGCCGCTCAGATCCGGGTCGGTGTCGTCGCAGTCGCCGTCGCAGGTGCTGGTCCCGTCGCCGTCGCCATCCACCGGGGTGAGCTCGGGCAGGGTGTCGTCGCAGTCACCCTCGCAGGTCGAGAACCCGTCCAGGTCGGCGTCGGCCGGGCTCAGGTCCGGGTCGGAATCGTCACAGTCGCCCAGCCCGAGGTCGACGCATGCGGGGTCTGCCGAACCCAGGCAGTCCGTCTCACCCTCGCAGAAGCAGTCGCCGTCATCGTCCCACCGATCGGTGCCTTCATCCACCAGATCGTCGCAGTCGTTGTCTACGCCGTCTTCGGCCTCGGGCGCGCCGGGGAACACGGCCGAGTTCTCATCGTCGCAGTCGTCCACGGCCCGGGCGCCGGTGTAGCCCACGCAGTCCTGGTCGATGTGGTTGTCGCCGTCGAGGTCCTTGTCTTCGGCGCGCCCGCTGCAGTCCTCGTCGATCAGGTCCGGCTCGCACACCTCATCGGCGCCGGGGTGCACGCGGGGGTCGTCGTCGTCGCAGTCGCCCTCGTTCACCGACCAGCTGTCGCCGTCCCGGTCGTCATCAGCCGGGTCTACGATGTCGATGCGGATCTGGTCGTCGGCCTTGTTGCCCTGGTCGTCGGTGACCTCGAGGGTCACCCGCCACGAGCCGAGCTCGGGCACCTCCCAGAACGCCGTGGTGCTGCCGCCGATGTTCGCCGGGCCCACGTACAGGGCCTCGCCATCCCCGGTCTCCGTGTTCTCGATCGTCCACACCACGCCCAGCGTCTCCGCGTCTTGGTTCGGGTCGGTCACGCCGCCAGCGAACGCGACCGGTGTCGGCGGAGAGGTGAGGGGGTACAGGGCAAAATCGGGTGGGTTCGTGATGTCGACCCGGGGCACGCCGAGGGTTGGATCGATGATCACGGCCACCGAATCGGACGCCTCGAGGCCGGCGCTGTCGGTGGCGGTGAGGGTGACCGTGTGCGTGCCGGGCGACAGGGTGGTGGCGAGCCGGACCACGCCCGAGGCGTCGGGATCCACCACGCCGATCTCACCGTCGAGGTTCGACAGCCACACCACGGCCTGCAGGTCGCCCAGACCGTCGCTGTCGGTGACCGTGCCCACGAAGTCGAGCGCGTCGACCTCGGACGCGGTGGTGCCGTCATCCGGCGCGTTGATCGTCACCTGCGGGGCGACGTTCGCGCTCTTGCCGAGGGTGACGTCGTTGTTGCAGCCGATGAGGGCGATGAGGGCCAGGACCGAGGCGGAGCGCATGCGGGTCCTCCAGACCCCGAGGATACCCTTTTGCGGGGGCGGTTGTGGACGGGGGTCCAGTGGGAGAATGTGGTTCACACTCGGAGGTCCCGATGCTCATGTTGCTCGCCACCCTGGCAACTCCCTCGTCCGCAGCCCCGGTGCTGTACGACGCCGCCTACGTCGCGGTGGAGCACGTCGCGCCGGGCGCCATCGACTTCTTCCAGACCAAGGACGTGGCGGTAGGCCCGGATGGCACGGTCTACTTCACGTTGCCCACGTCGGTGTGGTCGTACGACCCCGGCACTGGCGCCACGCTGGAGCTGGCGTCGGGTCTGGACAGCCTGCAGGAGCTGTTCGTGGCCGACGACGGCACGGTGTGGGTTGTGGAGTACAGCGAGGGCGTGAGCCAGCTCGATGCCTTCGGCGCCGTGCTCGAGCACTGGGACGTGGTGAACGGCCTGATCGGCCTGGAGCAGACGCCCGATGGCCGCGTGTTCACCAACAGCCACCTCGACGGCACCATCTACGAGCTGCTGCCGGGTGGCGTGGTGGAGGACTTCGCGCTCGCGCCGTTCAACCCGGTATATGACCGGCCGGGCTGCTGCAGGCTGTACGGCCTGAGCGTGGCGCCGGACGGGGCGCTGTGGGCGACCGATCTCGGGTGTGATGAGTGGGTGCTGCGGGTGGTCGACGGCGCCGACGCCTTGCCCCTGGACGAGCGCCTCGAGATCATGTTCGAGGACGCCCCGGCATTTGGGTACTACTTCACCGCGTTCAAGCCGGATGGAACGATGTTCCTCCGCTACTGGCCGGGCGGGAGCATCGACATCCGCACGCCGGCGGGCGACAACTCACTGTGGGCGACCGATGTGGGCGAGGGCTACAGCGGCATGGACTACGACGCCGCGACCGACCAGTTGTGGGTCTCGTCCGAGATCGGCCTGTGGTCGTTCGACGGCCCCGGCGGCGGCGGTCCCTGTGTTGGTCCCGACACCGACGGTGACGGCGTGTGCGATGCCGAAGACGCGTGCGAGGGGCACGATGATGCCATCGACTGGAATGGCGACGGGTCGCCCGATGGGTGTGGCGTGGAGCCCTCCGTGCTCGGTCTGCAGGCCGATGGGCTGGCGAGCGACGGCGTCGCGACGATCGACGTGGCCGGTGGTGTGGCAGGCGAGACTGCGTACCTGCTCGGCTCCAAGGACGGCACGGGCGTGGGTACCTGCCCGGCATTCCTCGGCTACAACTGCCTGGATCTGAACTGGCGCACGCGGCTGCTCCAGACCGCTGTGGTCGGACCCGACGGCCAGGCCCACTTCGAGATCGCGATCCCGCTGCTCGCGCCCGGCACCGAGCTGGCCGTGCAGGCGGCGATCCAGCGGGGTCCGGGTGGCGCGGATTCCGTCGTATCGAACGTCGTGCTCAGCGTCCCGTAGCCGCTGCGGCGCCGGTGGCCGCTGATCGTCGGTGAAGCTACGGGATCCGCAGAACGTCTGTCGCGGGTGGCCGTCCCGGATTTCCGTGGGTCACCGCACGGGCGTTCGCGCTGTGCGGGGTGTGCTGCCGGGGGAACCGATGTCCGATGACCTGCGCGAAGTGTACGACGAGCTCCGACGTACAGCGCGCCGCCTGCTCCGCAACGAGCCCTATGACCACACGATGGCATCGTGCGACTTGGTCAATCGGGCGTTCGAGCGCCTGTTGAACGGCGACCTGCGCGACACCACCCTCGCCGATCCCCGCTCGGTGATCGCCCTGGCGGTGACCAACATGCGGCGGGAGCTCGTTGACCACGCCCGCCGCCGACGGTCTCAGAAGCGCCCTGACGCCCGGGTGCGCGTGGACCTGGATGATGCGCCGCTGTTCGCCGAGTCCTCCCCCCACACCTTCCTGGAGGTCGACCGGCTGCTCGACCGGCTCGCCAGCGGAGATGATGACCGGATCCGGTTCGCCGACCGCCGAGCGATGGTCGCCCGGTATGCGCTGTATGGCGGGCTCACCGAGTCCGAGATCTCCCAGCTCGTGGATGTGCCCAAGTCCACCGTGGGGCGGGATGTGCGGTTCGTCCGGGCCTGGCTGATGGCGCGCCTGCAGGAGGGGGTGAACGCGTGAAGGAGCGCCCTTCGGAGGAGGGCCCCGGCCTGGCGCCGGCGGATTCCCTGGGACCGCCTCCCGGCGTGAATCGTCCCGCCGAGGTGTTCGTCGACGAGCTGTTCGACGACCTGATGGACCTGCCGGCCGACGAGCGCCTGGCGGCCCTCGAGCGGCGTACCGCCGACGAGTCCATCCGGAACGAACTTCGGGCATTACTCGCGATCGCGGGGGACCTTCCCGTGCCGAAGCCGGCAGCGCCGCCGGCTCCGGGCGACACCATCGACCACTACCGGCTGGGCACGAACCTGGGCGTCGGCGCATCGGGCTCGGTGTGGACCGCCTACGACACGCGCCTGCAGGCCTGGACGGCGCTCAAGCTGTTCCATGGCGACCGACTGCCCAGTCACCGCGCCGTGGACACGGTGCTGCGCGAGGCGCGGGCGGCGTCGGGGATCATCAGCCCGAACGTGGTGCTGATCCGCAACGCGGGCCAGGATGCCGCGAGCGGCCTGCACTTCATCGAGATGTTGCTCTGCGCCGAGTACCGGGCGGACGAGGGCGGAGCTGAGCGGCTGGTGGTGGGCCGATCCCTCGCTGATGATCCGATCTCCGATATGTCCGAGGTGGTTCGGGTGGTGGCCGAGGCCGCGCGCGGGACGGAGGCCGCACACCGGGTGGGCGTGGTGCACCGGGACGTAAAGCCGGCGAACATCCTCGTGATGCCGGTGTCGCGCCGGGCGCTCGTGGCAGACTTCGGTCTGTCGACGCCGGAGCTCCTGCCGCCGGTTCAGACCGCCGCACCCACCGACACGGTGAGCCTGCACCTGGTGGACGACGACCGCACGGTGGTCGGCACGCCGTGCTTCATGTCGCCCGAGCAGGCCCGAGGAGAGCCCGCCACCCGCCAGTCCGACGTGTACGCGCTCGGGGCGACGCTGTACACGATGCTCGTGCGGCGGGCGCCGTACATGGAGCCGGGCTCGACGCCCGACGCGATGGACATCGTGCACCAGGTGCGGAGGGTGGGGCCGACGCCGATCCGGCAGCTCGCGCCCAAGACACCGGCACGCCTGGTACGCATCGTGGAGCGGGCGATGGCGCGCTCCCCGGGCGATCGCTACCCGACCGCGGCCGCGCTCGCCGACGACCTCGAGGCGTGGCGAGCGCACCGGTCGACCT
>JBLFXJ010000515.1:0-4626 GCA_047609825.1 Myxococcota bacterium | reverse complement strand
GCGCTGTTGGGGCGCATCACGGCCGGCGGGCAGTGGGTGTCGTCCTGGGTCACCACCCGGCTCGAGGACCCCGCCCTGCTCGACCGCGCCGTGCGCTCGGGAGCCCGGTCGATGGATGGGGAACAGATGCGGCGCCGGGTGCGACAGCTGGTGGACGCCAGCGCGGGAGGGTCGGTGCTCGGGCTGTACTCCGACCGGCCGGTGGACGACCGTCGGCAGTTCGTGGCCCATCGATCGGCGCTGGATCGGGTGCGGGCGCAGCTCGGCAAGCCAGATCCGGTCACGCCGCTGCTCGCGCTGGTGACCGGCGCGCGGGGCAGCGGTCGCACGTCGCTGGTGAACGTGGTGCAGCTGTCGGCCCGGCGCACCCGGGTGGTGCGACCCGAGGATGTGTACCATGAGCGCACCCTGGGTCTGCTGCAGGCAATCGCCCGAGAGCTACGGTGTGACAATGATTCTGCCGCGATCCGCGCAGCGCTGGCCACCCGGCGCACGCTGGTGCTGGTGGACAACCTCGAGCGCTTCCTCGTTCCCGACGCGGACGTGGGGGCCTCCGTGGCGGAGGTGCTCGCGCTGGCGGCCGAGACGGCGAGCGATGGCACCCAGTGGGTGTTCACCGCCGAGCGAAGCGTGGTGCAGCGCCTGAACGAGCTGACGCCGGTGACCGCTCTGTTCAACCAGCACATCGACCTGGCGACGTCGGACTGGCAGGAGCTGCGCGACGTGATGACGGCGCGCGCTCGACTGGGTGGGTTCGACATCGAGCTCGCAGCGCAGTCGAACCGGGTGGATCGACTGCTGCGGTCGCCCGAGGAGAGCTGGTTCTCCAAGCTGGTCGAGACCACCGACGGCAACCTGGCCGCGGCCATGGCCGCGTGGCGTGTGGCCGTGGCGCAGGGCTCGGAGCGACACCTGGAGGTGGCGCCCTTCGAATCCCGCGAGCTGCCGTTCTTCACCCAGCTGCCCGAGCTCGCCCGGAGTGTGCTCGGCCTGCTCTATGGCTGGGGTCCGATGTCACCGGAGGAGCTGGCCCGATCGCTCGACGTGTCGGTGGCCGACCTGGTGCGACACCTGCAGGTGCTGCGGGCGGCCCAGCTGATCGCGGTGCATGGCACCCGCGGCGAGCACTTCACGGTGCCCACGCCGCTGCTCGCCTCTGTGGGCGGAGAGCTCCGCCGAAGGCGAACCCCGGTCGGAGGTGAGGCATGAGCGCGGTCTGCTGGATGCTCCTGGGCCTCGCGTTCGCGTCCCCAGAGCCGGAGCCGCACGACGTGCCCCCGACGGCGGAGCCGCACGAAGCGCCGGCGCCACAAGCGGAGCCGATCCCGGAGCCGGCGGATCACGCAGCGCCACACGCGGAACCGGAGCCACACCCAGAGCCCGTCCCACACGCGGAACCGGAGCCACACCCGGAGCCGACGCCTCACCCAGCACCCCATGCCGCGCCGGCGCCACATCCAGCACCCGCACCGCACGCCGCACCCGCACCGCACACCGCACCTGCGCCCGAACCGCACCCAGCGCCCCACGCCGATCCACACGCCGCGCCAGCGCCACATGCAGCGCCTGCGCCCCACACAGATCCACACGCCGCCCCAGCGCCACATGCAGCGCCTGCGCCCCACGCAGAGCCTGCCCCGGACGCTCCGGGTTCCCGCGAGCGGGTCGAGCCGTTCGATGTGGCCGTTCCGTCGGCGTCGCGCGCGCTGATCGGCGTTGTGCTGCGCCTGGTGCTCGCGGGCGTAGCCCTCGGGTTCATCCGCATCGGCGTGATGCGACTGGAGGCGCGCTTCGGCCACCTGCGCCCCGAGCTGGCGGTGCTCCGGTTCACCGCTACCGCCCTGCTGGTCGTGTTCACCGGCGCCTCCCTCGCGGGGGTCGTGGCCGGGGTCGGCGGAGTGGCACCCACCCTGGTGCTGCTCGCTGCGGCGGTGCCGGCCATCGTGCTCGGCACACTGTGGGCACCCCGCTACCTCGAGGGGCTGTGGCTCGTGCTCCGCACCCGCGCCGGCTCCCAGGACCGCGTGCGCATCGGCGACACCACCGGCCGGCTGGCCGAGGTGGGCCTGCTCCGGGTGACGGTGGAGCACGAAGATGGCCGCTGGTCCTCCGTGCCCATCGGGGCGGTCGGCGGCGCCACTGTGATGGGTGTGCACCTGGACGCGCCGGTGGTCACCGTCGACCTGCCAGCGTCTGCCGACCTGGAGCGGGCCCGCGCGGCGGCCGTGGTCTCGCCCTACCGCGATCCCGGAAGGCGGGTGGAGCTCGAGCCCACAGCCGCCGGAGCCCGGCTCACCGCTGCGGCCTGGGGACATGAGGCCGGCCGTCGGCTCGCAGACCAGGTGCGGGAGGCGGCCGAGGCCGGCGAGGCAGACGCGGGGTAGTCTCGGCGCTGGGAGGTCCGATGCGCGTCGATGCCTGGATCCAGCACCCCACGCCCGCAATGGTCGCGCACCCGATGTTCGAGAGCCTGCGGCGGTGGATGCGGATGGACACCGTGCCCACCGAGATCCCCCTCGAGTGGACGCTCGCGTCGCTCGAGGCCGCCGGCGTGGACAAGGCGATGCTCACGGCCTGGTGGGGTCCGCAGGGCGCGTTGATCGACAACGACCAGGTGGCGGCGTGGGTCGCCGAGGCACCCGGCCGGCTCGTGGGGGTGGGCAGCGTGGACCTGTCGCGGCCGATGGAGGCGGTGCGCGAGGTGCGGCGCTGTGTGGAGGAGCTGGGCTTCCGCGCCATCCGCATGCTGCCCTGGTGGTGGGGCCTACCTCCCGATGACCGCAGGTACTACGCCGTGTATGCGGCATGCGTCGACCTCGGCGTGCCGTTCTGCCTCCAGGTCGGGCATGCCGGACCGCTGCGCCCGTCGGAGCCCGGTCGGCCGTTCCCGTACCTCGACCGGGTGGCATGCGAGTGGCCCGAGCTCACGATCGTCGGCGGACATATCGGCTATCCGTGGACCGAGGAGATGCTCGCCCTCGCCACCAAGTACCCCAATGTGTACATCGACACCTCGGCCTACAAGCCATCGCGGTACCCCGACACGCTGGTCGCGTTCATGCGTGGGCGCGGCAAGCACAAGGTGCTGTTCGGCAGCAACTACCCGATGCTCCAGCCGGCGGCCTGCCTTGCTCAGGTGCCGGACCTCGGGCTCGATGACGAGACGCGGGCGGCGTTCCTCGGCGGCACGGCGACGCGCCTGTTCGGCCTCGCGGACTGACCCGGTCGCGGGGTGCCCGGTTCCTGGAACCTCTGCAACCGCACTGTGTCGTGCCGTAGGCTGACGCCGGGGAGGCCGCATGTGGATCGCTGTGTTCGTGCTCGGGGCTGCGCTAGCTGACCCGGTGACCCCGCCACCCCCGCCGTCGTCCCCAGTGGTCGCGGGGGAGGTCGCCGACCTGCCGCCCGAGCTCGCCGGTTGGGCCCCGTGGGTGCTCTCGCGCCACCCCGCGCTGACGTGTCCACTGCTCGGTGACGCCCGAACGTGCGCTTGGCCGGGCGTGTTCGCCCTGAGCGCCGGCCCGGATGGCGCCACCGCGCGGCTGGCCGTGACGGTGGACCGCGCGGTCGCGCTGCCGATCCCCGGCGGACGTGGCAGCTGGCCACAAGATCTGCGGGTCGACGGGCGGCCCGCGCCGGTGGCCGACCTGGGCGGCGTACCCGCCGTGCCCCTGGACCCGGGCGGGCACGTGCTCACCTGGTCCACCCCGTGGGACACCGCCCCGCAGGCCATCCCGCTCCCGCCCTCGGTCGGGCTCGTCGCACTCACCCTCGACGGCGTCCCGGTGGCCGAGCCCAGCCTCCGTGACGGCGTGCTCCGCCTCGGCGCTGGCGACACCACCGAGCGCACCGCCGACCAGCTCACCCTGGAGGTTGGACGCCTGATCACCGATGCCGTGCCGCTGCAGGTACGCACCCGTGTAGACCTGTCCGTGGCCGGGGGCGCCCGTGAGATGGACCTCGGCGCCGTTGGGCTCGCGGGAACCGTGCCCGTGGCCCTGTCCGCCGACCTCCCGGCTCGCCTCGACGCCGACGGACACCTTATAGTGCAGGTCCGCCCCGGATCGTTCACCATCACCATCGACGCGCTCCACGAGGGCCCAGTCGCCTCGCTCACCGCCCCACAGCTGGCGGAGCCGTGGCCCGACACCGAGACCTGGGCCGTGGCGACCGACGACCGGGTGCGAGCGGTGAACCTGTCGGGCCCGCCCGGTGTGGACCCCGCCCGCACCACCCTGCCGCCCGAGTGGTCGGGGCATCCAACGTTCCGGGTGCAGCCGTCGACACCGCTGCAGATCGAGGAGCTCCGACGTGGCGAGCCCGAGGCGGCGCCGAACCGGCTCGCGCTGGACCGCACCCTGTGGCTCGACCAGGACGGGCGCGGGTTCACTGTGCAGGATTCCTTCTCCGGCACCGTGAACCAAGGCTGGCGCCTGGACGTGCAGGCCCCGTCCGTACTCGGACACGCCTCCGACCATGACACCGACCAGGTGATCACCAAGCGGGACGGTCGGGTGGGGGTGGAGACCCGGTCGCAGGACGTGCGGCTGGTGGCCGAATCCCGCATCGACGCTCGGCCCTCGGCCCTCCCTGCGGTGGGCTGGCACACCGACGTGGTCAGCCTGG
>JBLFXJ010000514.1:0-4639 GCA_047609825.1 Myxococcota bacterium | reverse complement strand
GTCGGCATCCGCATCCGCATCCGCATCCGCGTCCGCGTCGGGGCTGTCGGTGGGCGCACCGGTCTCGATGAGCACCGGCTTGTCCCCCGGATCAGAGCAAGCTGCCAACAGTGCGAGCACCGCGATTCCACCCAGACGCATCAGCTTCACCGATCACCCCTCTCGTGGCGCACGCTACCTGCTCCATCCGCGTCCCGCCACTGCGGCGGGCACTCGTCGTGGGCAGACCCGCGGTGACAGTGCATTACCGGGGATATTCGCGAACTGGCGGCGGACTGTCTTCAGGACCACCCGACGAGCGATGGAGCGGGGCCGGCGCGGTCAGTCGCCGCCCATCTTCATCAGGAAGTAGATCTCGAGCGCGTCTTCGGCGTACGGAAAGTAGTCGGTGACCTCGGGGTCGTTGTACCGAGCGGAGATCTGCAGCGCGCCGAACGCGTCGCCGAAGTCGTCCAGCGCAAAGTCAGCCTCGAACTTCGCCGTTGGGCGCAGGCCGCCCTTCGCGCCATAGTGCACGGCCTCGGGCATCTGCAGGACGCCGGCCACACCGCGGAACGACCACTCCTGGTCGCGGTCCTCGGCCCGCCGGTACCAGTCCTTCGTGTGCAGCCCAACCCTGGCCTCGTGGATGAACAGGCTGGGCTTGACCGCGACCGACGCGAACACGTCGATGATCTCGTCGAGGTTCTCCTGGTTCAGGTGGCCCGTGGTGAACGACTGGCGGTCCTTCGCGGGCGCCTCAGCGGCGCCGGGGAGCTGCATCCGTCGGGCGAACAGGCTGGTGAACCCGAGGGTCTCACGCAGCTTCTTCACGGCGAGGCGCTCGAGCCCGGCGCGCAGATAGGGCAGGTTCGCGAACGCGTCGTTCGCCGCGGCGCCGAAGAACAGTCCGGTCGTGGATTCGCGGCCCTGCACGTACACACCGGAGGACCCCACGTACCCCGCCCGGATCGCCACGGTCGCGGGGGTGAGCTCGGCACCGATGATGTAGTCCCAGTAGAACGCGCCGCTGTCGTTCACGGTCTTGCCGGCGGGCATGAACGGCGCCGCGAGGCCGTAGTAGATCACCGAGGCCGGGCCGAGGAAGCCGCTGAACCCACGCATCGCCCCCGAGCTTGTGGTCCAGGTGCCGGCGGTGCTCGCGTTGTAGAACAGGCCCACGTCGCCCCAGGTCCAGGCCAGGCCGAAGTTGCCCGAGCCCATGTCCACCGGGGCGTACTGGGTTCCGTACTTGCAGTCGGAGCCGGAGACCCAGGCGGGGGCGCGCCCGACCCCGAGCACCACCCGCTGCTCGAACACGAACAGCTTGATGCCGTTGTCGCCGAAGTCCGACACCTCGTGCATCAGCGGGAGCATGTTGCGCTCCACGCCGCTCACGGCGCCGTACAGGTCGGCGTTGTCGGCGCCAGCGGCGCGGATGAAGTCAGCGGACGCGTCGCTCAGGATCTGCTCGACACCGCAGGAGCCCTGGGCGAGTGCGGTGGATGAGGCGGCGAGTGCGGCGAGGGTGAGGAGGGGGCGCATCAGTAGGTGCCCCCGGTCTGGGTGCCCGTGGTGTAGGCGGGGGACGTGTGCGCAGCCTCGGCGAACAGCTGCCAGCAGCGCGCGTCGGTTCCCTGGGACCACCACCAGTCCAGGTTGGACAGGTTGGCCTCCATCGAGTCGCAGGTCGCCGCATACAGGGCGTTCACGCAGTGGTAGTCGGCTGGGCCGAGATCGAGGACCGCCGCACTGTCCGGGGGGTCGCGGTACAGGCAGTCCAGCCCCTCGAACAGCTTCGCGGCCTCGGCGCTGAGCGCGTCATCCCCGGTGCACTGATACACGCGGGAGGCCACCGCGAACACGGCGTCATCACACACCTGCTCGCGCAGCAGCTCCCGCTGGCCACAGGCGGTGAGCGCCAGGCTGAGGGCGATGAGAGGCGGTCGCATCGGCGCTCCTGTCGGAGGCCGGATTCTGCCACACGAAGCCAGCGGTGCGGACTATCGGCTGACTATCGGGGGTCGGTCAGCCGCACCCGCCTGCCGGCGCCGGGGGCGGGGGGCGTTCACCCACCCCGGGTCTTCGTAGTCCCACCGGGGACGGTTGCGCGCGGCGTCGGTGGAGAGGCATCGGCGGGACTCCTGGGATAGTCGGTGACCATGTGTGCCGATCACGAGCCCGTCCAGCTGAACCTGATGCAGCGCGCGTTGATCGCCCCGGTGCGGTTCTACCGGCGGTTCATCTCGCCGTTCACCCCGCCCGCCTGCCGCTACCATCCGTCGTGCTCGGCCTACATGGTGGAGGCCATCGAGGTGTGGGGTCTGTACGGCCTGTGGCTGGGCACCAAGCGCCTCCTCAAGTGCCAGCCGCTGTTCCCCGGAGGGTATGATCCTGTCCCGAGGCCGGAGATCACGTGATCAGGTGGGTGCTGGCGCTCGTCGCCTGCCAGCCTGCCGGGCCGGGCCCCGGGAGCGGCCTCGCCTCCGAGCCGATCGCATCTCCCACGGGATCCTCGGCGTCCACGCCAACGGCACCCACCTCTCCGGCGCCCCTCGCCGTCCGCACCCGGTTCGCCCGGCTCAGCCATGCGCAGTGGTCCAATGCGGTGTCGGATCTGCTGGGCGTGCCCGGCGACTGGTCGGCCGGGTTCCTGGACGACCCGGTGTCTACGTTCTCGACCGACGCTGCCGTGCTCGAGCTCACACCCGAGCTCCACGGCGACCAGCAGCGGGCCGCTGAGGCCGCGGTCGCCGCGCTGGTGGCCGATCCGGTGGCGCTGGCCGCCTTCGAGGGCTCGGTGGAGGTCTGGCTCGGTCCGCTCCTCCGCCGCGCCTTCCGACGGCCACCCACCCCCGACGAGCTCGCCGCCTACACCAATCTCGCCGACCAGGCCTCCGCACTGCTCGGTGATGCGCCCGAGGATGTGGTGGCCCTGGTGGTGCAGGCCGTGCTCCAGTCGCCCCACTTCGGGTACCGGGTGGAGTGGAGCGAGGGGGCTGGGGCGGTGCCGCTGGACGACTGGGAGCTGGCGGCGCGGCTGGCGTTCTCCCTGTGGAATACGCTGCCCGATGACGCCCTGCTCGACGCCGCCGAGGCCGGCCGATTGACCGACCCCGCGACGCTCCCCGCCGAGGTGGATCGGATGCTGGCAGACCCACGGGCGCGGGACGTCCTCCGGGGGTTTCACGCCGAGCTGCTCGGCGCCGATGGCTGGGCGGCGTCCACCCGCGATGGCGCGCTGTACCCGGAGTGGACGCCCGAGGTGATGGCGTCGTCCCGGGAGGAGCTCGACCGGTACCTCGACGCCGCGCTGTGGGAGGCGGACGGCTCTTGGCACGACGTGCTCACCCTGCCGCTGACCCACGTGGATGCACGGCTCGCGCCGATCTACGGGGTGGATGTGCCGGAATCGGGCTGGGAGCGGGTCGACCTCGACCCCCGCGAGCGAGCGGGCGTGCTCACCCTGTCCGGGTTCACCTCGGCCCACGCCGACGCCCTCACCAGCGACCCGATCCATCGCGGCGTGTGGGTGGTGCGGCGCATCTTGTGTGAGGATCTGCCAGCGCCGCCGCCGGGGATCGGGGAGCCGCCGCCGCCTGAGCCCGGCCAGACGAACCGGGAGCGGATCGAGGCGCTCACCGGCGACGGCACCTGCGGCGAGGGCTGCCACTCCACCCTGATCAACCCGGCGGGGTTCGCGTTCGAGCACTACGACGCCATCGGGGCATTCCGGTCGACCGACGCCGGCCGGCCGGTGGACGCGTCGGGGGTGTATGGCTTCGACGGGGTGGCGGTTCCGTTCACCGACGCGGTGGACTTCGTGGCCCTCGCCGCCTCCGCCGAGCAGACCCACGCCTGCTACGCCTCCCACTGGCTCGAGTACCTGCATGGGCGGGTTCCGGTCGACTTGGACGCCACCGTTGTGGACGCGCTCGCCCGGCGCTCCCTGTCCGACGCATCGGTGCGCGACCTGGTGCGGCAGCTGGTGCTGGACCGCAGCTTCACCCACCGGGAGGACCGATGAACCGTCGCTCCGTGCTGCGAGGCATCGCCGGCGTGACGCTGGGGCTTCCGTTCCTGCCGTCCCTCGCGCGGGCCGCCTCCAGGGAGGAGGACGCTCCGATCTGCGTCGTGTTCCAGCGCCAGGGCAACGGCGTGTCCCGCGCCTATGGCGAGGAGCCCGAGCGGTTCTGGCCCAGCGCGGTGGGCCCGCTCACCGCGGATGGCCTGGCCGCCGACAGCGATCGGGTGCTGTCCGAGCTCGCCGACTGGGCGCCACAGCTGTCGCTCGTGCGGGGGCTGCGGTACGGCTTCTCCGAGAACGGCTGTCGCCACGCGGCGGGCGGCGCCCAGTGCCTCACCGGAGCAGCGCTCGCACCCGAGCTGCGCGACAACCTCACCATGGCGCTCGGCCCGTCGGTGGACCACGTGGTCGCCGCCGCGTGCGGCGTGGAGCCGCTCACCCTGTTCGCCGGCGCAAAGAGCGCGTTCATCGCCGAGGTGCTGTCATACCGGGGCGCCCGGGACCGCCGCGCGGCGGAGAACGTGCCGTGGAATGCCTACCAGCGCATGCTGGGGGTGGTGCCGGGCGGCGAGGCCGACCTGCTCCTGTCCGAGCGGCGTCGCTCGATCAACGACCTGGTGCGCGACCAGCTCG
>JBLFXJ010000513.1:0-4671 GCA_047609825.1 Myxococcota bacterium | reverse complement strand
ATCCGGCGGCGGCCCTACACCACGTGTCCACACTCCTACGGCCCGGTGGATCCATCTACTTCACGCAGACCTTCGAAGAGCGACGCTCCCCTGTGATGGAGCAGATCAAGCCGATCCTCGGGCAACTGACGACCATCGAATTCGGCCGGGTCACCTACGAAGCGGACTTCCGGTCCATCGTCGAGGCCGGGGGTGTGGATCTGCTGGAGATGGAGGAGATCGGCCGCAGCGGTCGCCGCACCTACCGGCTCGCGGTGGGTCGACCAAGGACGGCGTGAGACCCAACTCGCCGGCCGCGCCCAACGGGTAGAAGCGCGGCCGAGCTCGACGGGCCGCTCGAGCGAGCGGCCGGGCACCGTTCGTTCCTACAGCTCGGTGAGCGCGCGCTCGACCGTGGCCTCGTCCACGTAGCCATCGCGGATGACCACCTCGGCGCCGCCGCCGAGCAGGGACATGGACGGCAGGCCGATGCTGTAGCCGTCGATGTACCGGATCGTGACGCCCCAGCCGGGGTCGGCGACCACGGGGTGGCTCAGGCCGTGGGTCTCGGCCCAGTCGCGCAGGTCGCCCTGGCTGGGCGGGTCGCCGAACATGTTCTCGCCGAGCAGCGTGATGACCATCAGGCCTTCGTCATCGAACTGGTCGTACCAGGCCCCGAGCTGGGGAGCCTCGGCGTTGCACGGGCCACACCACGTGGCGGAGGCCACGAGGATGACTGCGCGATCGCAGAAGTCATGCAGCTTCACGAGCTCGCCATACTGATCGTACAGGGCGAAGTTCTCGGTCACCTGGCCGATGCCGTTGCCGGTGGCGCGCAGGTCCCAGCGGCAGGCGCCGATCTCCCAGCCACCGCGGTACGGGTGATCCCACTCGTCGGTGGGGTCGGTGTTTGCATCCACCTCTTCGCCGTCGAGGTAGCCGTCGCCATCGGTGTCGGGCTCGTTCGGATCGGACCCGAGTTCGGCCTCGTCGGCATCGGACAGGCCATCACCATCGGAGTCTGCGCTGCCGCCACCGCCGCCGGTGTTCCCTCCGCCGCCGTTGGTGGCGCCACCGCCTCCGCCCCCCGTGTTCCCGCCGCCGACCGCAGCACCCGTCGTGGGCGCCTCGCCGGTGGTCTCGAGCGTGGCGCTGCTGGTACAGGCCACGAGACAGGCGGCCAAGGTCAGGGTGAAGATGCGCATTGGGAGCCTCCAGACACGCTCAACTCTAGCGCAGGTGGCGGAGTGTTGCTCGCCCCGCGCCAGGGTTGACGTGTCGCTCACGCCGTGCGCGCTCGAATCCGCCTGCGTTGCGGAGTACGCGTAGCCGGAGCGGGGCCATGGCCTCCGGTCGGATCAGCGCAGGTCGCGGATCAGCGCGATGCGTGTGGTCTCCGCCGCGCGCAGGCCCTCGGCGGCCCGCCCGCGCTGGTCCGCGATCTGGCCGACCGCCATCCGCACCTCCTCGCGACGGCTCTCGACGGTGCGTGCGGCGTCCGTGATGCGGCCTTGGACCCACATGTCGGTCAACATGCCGTCGAAGGCGAGGTCGGCGATGGCCGTTCCTGCCACGCCCAGCTCGGTGCGCTGCGTGCCCATCGTGTCGAGGATGCCGAGGTGGACGAAGAACGCCTGGTGTTTCCCATCGGCCGCAGTCATCAGCTCGGTCGCGGATCGCAGGTTGAGCTGCTTGTTCACGCCCGCCAGCGGCATCCCCGTCTGGTCCATCACGCCCTGGTGCGACGCCAACTCCAGCTTGTGTGCCACTGCGGCGAGGGCGGCCAAGGCGGACTGGCCTAGCGCGAGGGTCTCCTCGAGCTCGTCCAGCAGGGCCTCGCGCGCCACGATGTCATTGTCCAAGGCGTTGACTGCGGCCTTCTCGGGACGGTCACTCTGCTGGAGGCGCATCGACTTGTGTGCGATGAGGCGCTCGAACTCCGTCTCGAGGTGGTCTGTCGCGTCAAACCCCTGCGCGATGTCGAGGTAGGCCTCTTCCGCGGCGCTCAGCACCGCTTTGGCCTGATCGAGTCGACGAAGGGCCTGATACGCCTCGCGTGCCTCGTGCTCCGCCCGTTCTTCGTAGGTTCCCGTGAGCCGGCTCCACAGACCGGGGAGGCCATCCAGTGCACGGATGTCCTGCTGCTCACGCTCGGCCTGCTCTTCGCAGTATGCGAGGGCCTCCCGAGCACGGACCCGGGTGTCTTCGGCGACGCGCAGCCGCTGTGCCAGCGTGGCACGACGCTCCAGCGCAGCCTCCGCCTCGGCGATCCGCTCGTTCAGTGTGTCGAACACGGCTCCTCCGATCCGACTGTACGTCCGAACGCGACACCGGTTCGACCGAGATCGGCACGTCCAGGGCTTCAGCGCTTCGAAGCCCACTCGATCAGCGTTCGCGCGTCGGAGAACCGTGAGGGATTCGTGGGCGCGCCCAGCACCGCCACGCCCAGGCGGCGCCCGCTTCGGGTGCGCACCACAGTGGCGTAGGTGTACCGCGCGGTGTCGGTGTAGCCAGTCTTCGCGGCGAGGGTCTCCCAGGTGTCGATCAACCGGTTGGTGGTCGGGAGGAGCTGCGGGCCGCGGCGCCGCTGAATCCACCACTCGCGAGCGGTGGCAGCGACCTGGAGATCGGGGTGGGCGGAGACCGCGACCACCGCCTTGAGCATGTCGCGGGCCGACGCCATGTTCGCATCGTCCAGTCCGGCTGGATCCGCCCAGCTAGGCTGGTCGAGTCGGAGCTCGCGGGAGACGGTGTGCATGTCGTCGACGAAGGCGCTGTACTCCACGCCAGCGATGGTCGGCAGGGCCATCGCCCCGCGGTTGTCCGATGCGACGAGGGCGGCACCGATCAGCTCCCAGCCCGCGTGGCAGACGCCCGTCTCGAACCGGGACCGGGCACCGGCACGAGCGGGCCACTGGTCCGGCGTGATGCAGACCTGTTCGTCCAGGTCGTGTGGGTGGCTCGCTAGCGTGAGCGACGAGACCATCTTGGTCAGCGACGCGACCGTCCTGAGGGTGTCGGCGTTCTTCGTCCACAACACGACGCCGCGATCCAGATCGGCGACGATGGCCGCCCGGGCGCGGACCTTCGGGCCCTCGACGTGCACCGACGGCGAGTCGAGCGCCTCGAGCACCCACAGTTCATCGGCGCCGGGGTGCCACGCTGGCGGGGCCCAGACACGCTCGACCGCAGTGGGCGGCGCGGGTGAGGCGAGGTGGGCCGACGCGGTGGACTGGGGAAGCCACAGCGTGATCAGGGCAGCGACGAGGCCGCCGTTCAGCGCGGTGAGGGCCGCGCGGAGGATGAGTTTCATGGGTCAGCGGGGGCGGCGGGGCGGGCAGATCGGGGCAGGCGTGTAGGGTACCGTCCAGGGATCCTCGGTGCAAGCGGATCGGCACGGAGGCCCAGCTCGCGTGGTAGAAACTCGCGCTCCGCGGAGGTTCCATGGGTTCCGACAGTTGGTCCGAGATGCGTGCTTCGGTGCAGGCGTTCCACGACAAGCACGACTTCCGCGCCCGTGGCGGCGAGTCCCTGGTGTATCGGGTGGCGCTGATGACCGAGGAGCTGGGCGAGATCTCGGAGGCTGTGACCAAGGGCCGACCCAAGGAGGCGCTGGCGGAGGAGTGCGCCGACCTGTTGATCCTGTTGATGGGCACGGCCATCTCGGCGGACTTCGACCTCAAGGGAGCGTTCTGGGGCAAGATGGACGAGCTGATGGACCGGGAGGCGCGCATGGTGGACGGACGCGTCCGGGTCAGCCGATTCACGGACGGCTAGCGTGGTCGCGCTGGCTGGCACACGAGCGCGTTATCCACTCGCGATGCGCGCAACCCTGCCCACCTTGTTCGCCGGTCTCCTCCTGGCCTCGTGCGCCCCCGACACCGGAAAACGCAAGGTGTCGCAGGGGGTGTGCGGCGATCTCGAGCCTACGCGTCACCTTGTCGCGCGCCAGCTGTTCTTCGCCCGCGCGGCCGATGGCGTCGCCCAGGGGTTCGATCTGGACGGCGCCGTGACGGCATCGGGCGACGCGACGGGCTGCGGTAAGGAGGACTACACCTCGCCCGACGGCGTGTCGGGAGTGGACAACGCCATCGCCGGCCTGTTGCCGTTCCTCGACTCCACTGAGGCGGTCGGGCTCGAGCCGTTGATCCAGTCCGCGATCAACGGCGGAGAGATCCTGGTGCTGCTCGAGCTCACCGGGCTCGACGATCTGCGCGATGACGACTGTGTGGGTGTGCGGCTGTTGTTCGGAGACGGCGTGCCCGCAGTGGGCTCCGATGGCCTGCTGTTGGTCGACCAGACCTTCCCGGTGTCCGACGAGATTCCGATGGACGAGCCGGTCATCGGCACTCTCCGGGATGGGGTGCTCGAGGCGGAGGGGCTCGCGTTCGATCTGCCGGTGGACATCTTCGACGCGAACCTCGTGTTCGAGATTTCGAACGCGGCGGTCCGGCTGTCGATGAACGACGAGACCGGGATAGGGGACGGCATCCTCGGCGGCTCATTCCCGTATTCGAATGTGCTCGACGGGTTGCTGGACACCAACATCGATCAAGGGCTCAAGGATGCGCTGCCGGCGCTGGTGTCGGGGCTGTCAGACCTCGAGCCGGCCGCCGACGGACTGTGCCAGAACATGAGCGTCACGCTGGAGCTCGGGCTGGCGGATGCCTTCGTCTACTCTGAGGAGTAGCC
>JBLFXJ010000512.1:0-4678 GCA_047609825.1 Myxococcota bacterium | reverse complement strand
ATGGATCACACCATCTTCGTTGACGACGACTTCGACCCATCCAACCCCGATGACGCCGCCCTGTACGCCCACGAACGACACCACCAGTTGGAGTCGGGCGGCTTGGATGATGGCCACAGCTCCCACGACGGCGAGGAGGTCGCGGCCCGAGCCATTGAGCGGATGGTGCTCCACCGTTCTGCGCGCGGTGATTCGCTCAGCGACATCATGAGCGACGTGCGATCGGGTCGCGTGCCGTCCAACAGCCAGGAGGCGGACCAGCAGGCTGGGGAGAGCGGGGATGGGGACGAGGACACCGAGGTCCAGCGCGCCTACCGCGCCCTGATCGCCAGCGGGCGGTCCCATGAAGATGTCGTGCGCGACCTCACCACCTTCGTGCTCGACGCCTTGGCCGGCATGGAGGAGGAGCAGTCCTTCCGTTCAGCCGACGCGTCGCTGTTCTGACAGCAGGCACCCGCTGAAGCTGACCGCGGCCAGCTGACTTCACGCACCGGCGCGGCTCCCGAGGAGCCTCCGAGTGCCCATCCCGTGCGTGCTACCCTCCGCGCGGCCGCACGCAGATCGCGGCCAGGAGCCACATGGCGACCCAGTCCATCTTCAGCGACCTCGCTCGTCGCCTGCGCCGCACCGACCTCCTCCTCCTCCGCGCCGTCCGTCGTCAGCGGGCACGTCCCGCGATGCGGGCCAAAGGGCAGTTCTGGGGCTCGGTGATCACGGATGACGAGGTGGACGCCCTGCTCCGCGCGCACGGCGAGATCGACTACCCCGTCGGCGCCGACGGGCTCGACGACGCCATCGCTGCCAGCGCTGCATACCGCGATGCCCCCGGCCGGAGGTTCGGACACCTGAAGCAGGCGTTCCAGCTCGACGGTGACGACATGGACCTGATCCTGTTGTCCATCGCGCCAGAGATCTCGGCCGGCTACGGCAAGATCTTCGCCTACCTCAATGACAACCTGAACCAGGCCTACCTGACGGTCGATCTGGCCACGCGGGTGCTGCGCCAGGAGCGACGCCAGCGACTCGCCCTCCAGAGTCGTCTGCTCCCTGGCTCTCCGTTGATCGCGCATCGCCTGCTGCTGCTGAACCCGCCCGACGGCATGGACACGCACACGTCACGGCGCGTCCACCCAGCACCGACTCTGATCAAGTGGATCCTGGCGAAAGGCCACGTCTCCTTGCAGGAGGGGGCGAAGCGACTCGACACCCAACACATCCCGTTCGTGCCACGCATCACGCGCGATCGCCTGCGCGACCTGGGCGAGACCCTCAACAGCCCCGTCACCATCGCGATCCTCGGCGGAACGACGGGCACGCGCGAGGGCATCGCCATCGAAGTGGCACGTCAAGCCGGCCGGCCGCTCGTGCGCATCGACATGGAGCGATGCAAGTCCTACCTCCAGTCGCCCTCGGACCTTGTGCGTGATCTGCAGCTGGACGGCTCCCTCGCGTATCTAGTGAACGTGCCGGATACCCAGGAAGAACCCTCGATTCGCATGCAGATGATGAACGTTGGTACCGCCCTGTCGAGCCTGCCGTACCCGATCTGCGTGGGCGGCAACGACCGCCGCGCTGTCGCGACCATGCTCGGCGCGGAGCGGCCGAATGTGACCGTGCCCGTCGGCCGGACATCCAACGCGGAGCGCGTGAACGCCTGGGCCGAAGCGTTCGAGCGGCGCGGCTGGGACCAGGAGAAGGCACCCGAGGTGGCAGAGCGGTTCTACTCCATCGGCGGCACCACGATCGAGCGGGTGTGCGAGCGAGCCGAAGCGGAAGCCGGCAATCGCGAACCCGATCTCGATCAGATCTGGTCGGCGGCTCGCGAAGCCGCGCGCCCGGAGTTCGCTGGGCTCGCGCAGCGAATCGTCCCCCGGTACACGTGGACCGACCTCATCTTGCCGGACAAGGTCCTCGGCCAGCTCAAGCACCTGGAGCACTACCTCGCCCAGCAGGAGACCGTCATGCACGCGTGGGGCGGACAGAAGATCCGTCCACGTGGCTACGGCATCAAGGCGTTGTTCAGCGGAGGACCGGGCACGGGCAAGACCATGTGCGCAGAGGTGATCGCGGGCTCGCTGGGGCTTGATCTGTTCAAGGTCGACCTGTCTTCTGTCATCTCACGCTGGGTCGGTGAGACGGAGAAGAACCTGAAGGAGATCTTCGATGCCGCAGAGGGCGGCGCGTCGGTCATCCTGTTCGACGAGGCAGACTCGTTGTTCGGCTCGCGCGGAGAGGTGAAGCAGGCGCAGGACCGGTTTGCGAACCAAGAGGTCTCGTTCCTGCTTCAGCGACTCGAGGTGTTCGAGGGGTGCGCAGTGCTCACCACCAACCTCCAGGAAAACATCGACGAGGCGTTCCTCCGTCGGTTCGGCGCTGTGATCGAGTTCCCGATGCCCTCGCCGTCCGAGCGGCGACAGCTGTGGGAGCGCGCGGTGCCGAGCGGGGCTCCTCGCGCGAACGACCTCGACCTCGACTACATCGCGAACAACTTCATCCTGGCGGGAGGCTCGATCATCAACGCGTCGATCAACGCGTGCGTCGTCGCGGCCGCTGAAGGCGCCGACGTGAGCATGCGCCACCTGGTGTTCGCGATCGCCCGCGAACTGTACAAGATGGGCAAGCAGATCAACCGCGTGCACTTCGGCGAGTACTACGACGAGGTGAAGGACCTGTTCTAGCCTTCAGATCTCGCCGTTCCCTGCGAACGCCGGGATTTCCTTGTCATCTGCGAGCTGGACCTTGATCAGCTGAAGGTATGGAACCCCCTCGCCGGCTACGGCCGTCTGCGACGACGCGGTGGCCGTGCCCGAGGCCGTGACGACGCGTTCGACCAGTACTCCCGCCTGGGTGTCGAAGACGGCGACACCTTCGACCACTATGTCGAACGTGTCGCGTGGGCGGTCCACCGCGGCGCCTTCGGGCGTGGAGATCACAGCCGACTCGCCGCTCGCGATGGTGCCTCGTCCGACGGTCTCGATGGTGACGAGCGATCCCTTGACCTCGGTCACCCGGTTGTCGATGGTCGATGTCCCGAACGAGCCGAACTTCGAGGGAAGCTGGAGCACCAGCGCCTTCTTCGAGGCCCACACAGTCCCGCCATCGTTGCCCTTCGGCGGCAGTCCGAGGTCCACGCCCGCAAAGGCGCGAACGACCATGAGCCTCATGGTCTCTTCCATCTCACGCATGCGCCTGAGCCGATCATTCACGCCGTCCAGGGAGACGGAGCGGACGTAGCCGTCACGCCCCATGACCACCTGCAGTCGCGACTCCAAGTATCCATCATCAATCTCGTCGAGGATTTCAACGAGGCCACGATCAGAGTCAGACACCGTGGTGCGTGCCACGATCCTCACGTCGTCGATGCTGCACTCGATCTCGAAGGCCTTCTTTCCGAAGTCCTTCACGTGGATGCAGTTGGTGTTCAGCAGGATGACGAACTTCGCGACCCGAAGGTTCGAGTTCGTCTGGGCGTTGAAGGGCAGCAGATAGGGCGTCTGAACGTCGGCGCTGATGAAGTATCGGTGACTCTCACCAGCACTCCACCCCCACTGCAACCCCTCCGCTGCGGTCGCCAGAGGTGACCATGCGAGAGTGGCCCCGAGAACCGCCAGTACCGCCCCACGCAGAGTGCCCATGAATCCTCCATGCCTACCGTTCCGGTAACGCAGTGTGTCCTCAACCGGGCTTGTTCACTCTGGCCCTGCACAAAGCAGCTCGGTCCCGTCCCGGCTGCAGCGGTATCGCCCTGGTGTGGTCACGAACAACTCACCCCGGATCGGCATCACCGGTGACAGGGCTGCCTCGATCTTGCACTCCTGGTCGCGAGCCAGGAAGCGGATCTCGTTGCCCTCCCGGTTCACGGTGGTGTCGCCGCAGAACACAGTGAGCGCCATCGCCCCCGACACCTGCAGGTGCACAGCGCCGGGAGTCGGCGTCAGCTGGCCCGCCAAGAGCGCGCCACTGCCCAGCCCGAGCAATAGCGTCGCCGCAGCAGTACCCGCGATCGCGAGTTTTGGGTTCCCGCCGTCAGCCACTAGAAGGTCAGCCCCGCCTCGATGGTGGCACCGAAGGTCGGAATCGACTTGCCGAGCTTCTGGCCGAGCGCTTCGTTCGACAGGGGCACCACGTCGTTGCCCGGGATGTAGATGCTGTCTCGGTACGGCAGCATGATGCCACCGAAAAAGTCCAGATCGATCAGCGGGTTCACGCGGCCCTGCGGCGCCTTGACGATGGGCGCGAGCGCTGCGTACCCGATGTGACCAGTGAAGTCCCAGGCGTGGGGCGCGTTGTACCAGCCGGTGCGGAAGTACGCTCGCGGCCCGAAGCCGATGCTCGCGTTGCGCCCAAGCACGAAGCCGACGCCCCAGAACACCAAGCGCTGCCACTTGCGCTCACGAAGCACCAGGTTGCCCTTGCTGTCGACCACCTGGCGATCGCCCTGCTTCGGCTTGGTGTTGGTCTGGTAGAGGTCCTTCCAGCTCTTGTCGCCGGTGTCGCCCTCCGGGAGCGGCGCGACGTTGGCCGCAAACTCCATTCCAAACGTGAACATGAACCGGTTGTAGTGACCCCTCAAGTGGTACATGATCGGCACGCCGGCGAGCTTGGGTGCCGGGAATTCGCTCACGGCGTCCTTGGCCGCCTGCGAGTTGCAGTCGGGGTTGGTGCCGGGGTCGCAGCC
>JBLFXJ010000511.1:0-4680 GCA_047609825.1 Myxococcota bacterium | reverse complement strand
CCATCCGGCCGCAGCCACACCAGGCCCTGGGCGGCGAGCTCCTCCCACGCGGCTTCGAAGTCCGGCGCAGTGGCCAGGCCCTGGAGCGTGAGCCGGTCGGCCTCGGGCCACGCCGTTCGGGCCCAGCCGAGAACCCCTCTCGCCGCGGACGACAGCACGGGCAGCCGCTCCGTCCCCACGTCGAGCCGGAGTCCATCCCCCAGCTGCTCGAGATCGATGCGCTCGATGCGCACGGCGCTGTCCACCCAGTGCCCGAGCCCGGCCCGGAGCCAGGACGCCAGCTCGGCCCGCACCGCCGCGGGCCGGCCGGCCGTGCGGGCCCACAGCTCGGCGGCGGCGTCTTCGCGCAGGTGGTGGAAGGTGTCGGGGCCGTGGAACAGGTGCCGCAGCTCGCCCTCGGTGGCGGGCACGCCCTCGGCCAGCGGCAGGGTGCCGGCGAACACCGGCGGTACCGCTCCGCCGAGGAGGGTGAGCGCCTCCAGCGCGGTCGCCGGGCGATCGGATGGATCCGTCGCGAGCATCCGGTCGATCACCGCCACCACGTCGGGCGGGGCCGCGACCCGGGTGTCTGACAGCCGCACCGCCGGGCCCCAGGCGCGCTGCTGGAGGAGCTCGCGGGGGTCGTCCGCCTCGTGTGGTACGGACCCGGTGAGGGCGCGGTACAGCATCACACCGATGCTGTACAGGTCGGCCCGGCTGTCGCACGCCTCGCCCCGGCACTGCTCGGGCGAGGCGTAGTGGGGGGTGCCTTCGAACCGGTTGGTGGGCACCATGCCCTCGAGGGCCGCACCGCCGGCCAAACCCAGGTCGAGCACCGTGGCCCGACCCTCGCGGTCCACCAGCACATTGCCCGGCTTCAGGTCGCGGTGCACCACGCCGGCGAAGTGCACCCTGGCGAGGATGTCGAGCAGGTGCCGGGTGGGGGCAGCGAGAGCGCCCCAGGTCGTGGGGGTCGCGCAGCCCGGGAACGGCGCGCCAGCGACCAGGTCCATCACCACGAACCAGCCGCCACCGTCGAGGCCCTCGTCGCGGATGCGTACCACACTGGGCAGGCGGGTCCACCACAGCGCCGCCAGCTCCCGCCTCACCCGGCCGAGCGCCCGAGGTGACGGCACCGGGATGCGCTTCACCGCCACCCGCTCGCTGGTGACCACGTCCACCGCCTCGTACACACTGCCGAATCCGCCCATTCCGAGCAGCGGGCCGAGTCGGTACCGGCCTGCCACGACATCGGGCGTCGACTGGGGCGGCCCGTCGAGCGTGTCCTCGAGCCAAGTGCTGTGGGCAGTGGTGGTGGAGGGGGGCATCGCGGCGATGGTATGCGGTCGTGCGCGAGGACGAAACCCCGCTCAGGGGCGATTCGGCGATCGTCGGAGGCGGTGTGGAGCTGGATGAACGCGCGGTGCGGGACACGGCTGCGGGCGCCCGGCTGACAGTCCGGGTGAAGCCGCGCGCGAAGCGGAGCCGAATCGCGGGCGTAGATCCTTCAGGATCGGTGCGGGTGGACCTGGCGGCGCCCCCGGTGGACGGCAAGGCGAATGCCGCGCTGCTCCGGTTCCTGGGGCGCTGCGTGCTCGGGGTCGCGCCCTCTCGGCTGACCCTCGTGCGCGGTCAGAGCAGCCGGGACAAGGTGGTGTCGATCGCCGACATGGACGCCGCGACGGCGCGCGAGCGGATCATCGCCGCGGTGTGAGCCACACCGTGTTGTCGGGACGGGACCGGGGCCGGCCACTACAGTGCTGCCATGTCCACCACTGTCGTCGCCTCCGCGCACGAGGTCTCGCTGGTCCTGCTGGTGATGGCATGCGACCCGTGGGCGCGCGCTCCGTCGGGTCGGGCGGTCGACCGGGCGAGACCGCGCCGGAGAGAACGGGAACCGGTGGGTTGGTATCCGGATGACGGCGAATCTTGGTACGCTGAGGGCCATGACCTCGGAGTGCTCGATGCGCCTGTTCCTCCCTCTCGGGCTCCTTCTCCCGACCATCGCGGCCGCTGTGCCGCTCGAGCTCGCCCACCAGGGCCGCCTGATGGACGACGCGGGCACGCCGCTCGATGGTCGCCACGCGCTGGACCTGGCGCTGTATGACTCGGAGGGCGCCGTGGTCCCGGTGTATGCCGAGGGCGCCGACATCGACTTCATCGAGGGCTTCTACAGCATGCGCCTCGGCTCCGACGGAACCCTCGACCACGACGTGCTCGCAGCCGGCGATCTGTGGCTCGGCCTGTCGGTCGACGGCGGCCTCGAGCTGCCCCGCATCCCCCTCGCGGCGGCGCCCTACGCCCGTCAGGCAGACCTCGCCCGCGAGGTGCGGGGCGGCCCGGTGGATGCGACGGAGCTCCGGATCAACGGCGTGGTGGTGATCGACGGCGCCGGCGAGCTGGCCATCCCCGGTGATGGTGACACCCTGGCCGACCTGGGCTGTGCCGCCGGCGAGGTGGCGGTGTCCAGCGGGTTTGGGTGGGTGTGTGCTCCGATGGCCTCGGAAGACACGCTGGCCGACCTGTCGTGCGGCGTGGGCGAGGTCGCGGTGTGGAACGGCCTCGGCTGGGTGTGTGGCCTGCCCCCGGGCGACGGCGATGCGCTGGGCGAGCTGGTGTGCGACTCGGCCGAGACCCCCGTGTGGAACGGCTTCGACTGGGAATGCCGCCCGTGGGGCGACAGCGACACGCTCGCCAGCCTGGGCTGCGACCCCGGCCAGGTTGCGGCCTACGACGGTGCGGCCTGGGCTTGCCTCGACGTGGTCGACCGCGACACCCTCGCTGCCATCGGCTGCGACGCTGGGGATGTGGCCCTGTACGACGGCGCGGGCTGGGTCTGTCAGCCGCTGGGCGATGCCGACACCCTGGCCGGGCTGCTGTGCTCCGATGGCCAGGTCGCACGGTATGATGCGCCGGCACGCCTGTGGGGCTGCGCCGACGATGCCACCGTCGACGAGGGCATGGTCGAGGCCTGGATCCGGGACGAGCCCATCGATCTGGCGCCCGGCTCCACCATCGGCGGGGCGTCGCCGCTCGGCGCCGACGATCTGTCCTGGGGCGCCATCCTCGGAGTGCCGGCCGACCTGCGCGACGGAGACGCCGACGCCCTCGCCGGCCTCGAGTGCGAGATCGGCGAGGTGGTCTCGTGGGACAGCGGCTGGGGCTGCGCGGTCGACATGATGCTCACCGATGTGCAGGTGCGCGCCTTCGTCGTGGCCGAGGGCATCGACCTGCACCCCGACACCACCATCGGCGGCCGGGCCCTGGTCTCCGGCGACGAGCTGGTATGGAGCAACGTGGGCGGCAAGCCGCCAGGGTTCGCCGACGGCACCGATGACGACAGCTTCGCGGGCGTGTCCTGTGACCCCGGCCAGATCCTCGTGTGGGATGCCATCGTCGGGTTCGACTGCGCGACGCCGGCCATCTCCGGCGACACCCTCGCCGACCTGTCGTTGATCTGCGAAGACGGCGACGTTCCGTACTGGGATGACGGCGGCGGCGAGTGGAACTGCGGGCCCGATATGGTGCTCTCCGCGCCGGATGTCATCGGCATCCTCGCCGGCGAAGACCTCGCCCTCGGCGGCGGTACCACCATCGGTGGGTCGGCGGTGCTCACCGAGGAGGAGGCCCTGTCGATCATCCTCGACGCGGGCGGGCTGGGCGAAGGCGTGCTGCCGTTCAACGGGCTGAACGAGATCAGCAACGGCCTGCTCACCAACCAGTTCATCGAGGGCTTCGACACCCTGGGCTCGCCGATCCCCGACAACAGCCCCCCCGGGGTGTTGGTGGATGTGGAGCTGCCCGACATCGGCATCGCCGAGTGGCTCACGGTCTCCTACGTGATCGACAACAGCGATGTGAGCGGCCTCACCATCGACCTCACGGCGCCGGATGGTACGAACTACCTCCTGTATGACGGGGAGCGCGCCGGTGGGGCTCTCGCACAGGTGTTCCCGACGGTGGATTCCGAGCTCTCCGGCGACCTCACCGAGTGGGTGGGGCTGAACCCGGCGGGCACCTGGACCCTGCACGTGGTGGACGACGACTTCCTGAACAACGAGATCGACGGCGAGGTCACCAGCTTCGCCATCGAGTTCCAGCACGTGAGCAACCAGCAGGTGGCGCTGAGCGGCGACCTGCTGATCAGCGACACCCTCACGGTGGACGCCGACGCCTACATCGCGGGCAACCTCGGCGTGGGCGGCACCCTCGACGTGGGCGGCGACGCCGACTTCGCCAGCGACGTGACCGTGCACGGCAACCTGAACCTGGACAACCCGGTCGAGCTGCCCGCCGGCACCACCTTCGACGGCGTGCCCATCGAGCAGGTGAGCAAGGCGCTGTACACCCACTGGGGCCGCTCGGACTGCCCGGATGGCGCCGATGTGGTGTACAGCGGGATGATGGGGGCGGGGTACTACAACCACTCCGGCGGATCGACCGACTACTACTGCCTGCCGGAATCGCCCGAGTTCCTGTCGTACAACGACAGCGCGTCCTGGGGCGGCATCATCTACGGCACCGAGTACCAGACCAACCGGGCGGGCCACCCGGACAACTTCGACGCCCTGAACGACTACGACGGCAGCTGCGCGGTGTGCCTGACCAACGCCTCGGTCACCATGATGCAGCCCGGCCGGATCACCTGCCCCGATGGGTGGAACCAGGAGTACCAGGGCTACCTGATGGGTGAGCACTACA
>JBLFXJ010000510.1:0-4688 GCA_047609825.1 Myxococcota bacterium | reverse complement strand
TCGCCATGACCGGCAGCCCGACCCGGCGGCAGTACCTGTGCGAGAACTGGGTGGCGCTGTCCCCCATCGCGGGCCGCCCCTTCCTCCCCGGCCACACCTACGCCGCATACCTGACCCGCGCCGTGCATCGCGCCTCCGACGGCACGCCCCTGCAGCCCGACGCCGACCTCACCACAGCGCTCGGTGCCACCCCGCCCAGCGAACCCACCGTCCAGGCCGCCTGGGAGGCCATGGCTCCACTCCGCGACTGGATCGCGGTGGGGGGAATCGCCGCCGAAGGCCTCTCCTCGGCGACCGTGTTCACCGTGCACGACCCCTTGGCCACCCTCACCGATCTCGTGGACGCCGTGCACGACGCCCCCATGCCCTCCCCCACGGAGCTGCACGTATGCGACGGGACACAGGGCCCGTATGACGACGGCGCCGGCCGAGGCTGCGGCCCGACCTCACCCGCCTATACCCAGCTGCAGGGTCGGCTCTCGATCCCGCGATTCCAGGCGGGCACATCGCCGTACCGGGGCGCAGACGCCGACGGCTGGGTGGACCTCCGACCCGTGCTCGACGGCATGGACGACGTGCCCTTCGTGCTCACCGTGCCTGCCGGCGAGATGCCCGATTCTGGCTGGCCGCTCGCGCTGGTCGCACACGGCGTGGATGACGACTCCCGACGGATCGTCCGAGATGGGCTCGCAGAGCGGTGGTCTGCCGTCGAGGTCGACGCCCGCACCCAGGTGCAGTTCGCGGTCCTGTCGCTCGACGGGGTTGTCCGCGGCGAGCGCGCTGGGCCGGTGGACCCCGCATGGACCCACATCGAACCCCGCGCGACCGCGCCGGAGCGCTTGTTCCTCAACCGCACCAACCCGCGGGCATTCACCGGCAACGCGGTGCAGGCTGTGGCCGACCTGGCCGCCGCTGGGCGGTGGGCGGCTTCCCAGGTGTGGTCCGGCGCTGAATCGCCCACCGGCCGCACGCTCCGGTTCGACGCCGACCACATCGTGGCGGTGGGGCACGGCACCGGTGCATGGTCGGTGGTGCCGTGGACGATCGCCGATCCCCTGCCGGGCGCAGTGGTGCTCTCCGCCACCACCGGCGCGCTGCCCACGACCATCGCCGAATCCTCCCACCCCTTCGATCTCGGCAGGATCACCCGCGTGGCGTGGGCCGACGTGGAGGTCGACCGCGACCAGGTGCTCCTCACCCTCGAAGCCACCCTGTTCGACGCGGTGGATCCCATGACATGGTACCGCTCGCTGCGGCAGGATGCGCCTGTCGCCCCCCGCCACGTTCTCCAGGTGCTCGGTCGCGGCGGGCAGGTGAACGAGGCCCTGCAGGACGCCGCCGCCAGGCAGCTGGGGGCGCGACAGCACAGCAACGGCCACGCACCCGTTGACGGTCTCCCGGAGGCATCGGGCGACATCGCACGGGACCTGACCGGCATCACCGCCGGGGTGGTCGTGTCTGCCGGCGGCGATGATGCGCTGTTCGCCGACCCCACCATCGCGCGGCAGGTGGACGCCTTCCTCGGCACCTTCGTGGCGGAAGAGACCCCGGTCGTCCCGCAATGAGCTTGGTGTGGGGTCAGGTCACGCCGGCGAGGTAGCTCCGCACGGCGGCGCGCACCGAGGCCTCGTCCGCAATGATGGGGCGGCGCTCGTAGCGACACCACGCAGCCGCGGCCCGGAGCAGCCCCGCAGCATCGCTGTACCTGGGAGTACGCCCTACCAGATCGTCCAGTTGCTCATAGGCGAGCAGCACCCGCTGGCCTGCACCGTCAGCGAGGGGCACCCCGAGCGCCACAGACGCCGCCTCGAGGGCCTCCAGGAAGGCCTCGCGGGTCGGGTACCCGAGGCGCACCTTGTGCGCCATCCGCCGCATCCCGCCGTCTCCCAGGATCAACACCGGATCCCGGTCGGTGGCGAGCACCGTCGTCCAACACAGCGGGAGACGAACCACATCCCCGTCAGGCCCGACCAGCGGGTGGCCGCGACCGTCGAGGGCCGCCGACAATCCGTACAGGAGCGCGTCTGTGTCGTCCCCGTGGCCCACGTCGTCGAGCAACAGGACTCCGAACGCGGCCTGCAGCGGGGCTGGTGGGGTGGCGGTCCCCAGCTGCTCGTCCCAGCCCAGCGCGAGCGCCGACGGAGGCGCAGCGCCGTCGAGCCGCACAGTCGGACGCTGGATCCTCACCCAGCGAGCGTCGGCGCGCTCCGTTGGCCGCGACTCCCCCACGGGGGCCAGCTCGTGCACGGCGGGATCGAACACCGGCACCAACACGCCCGCCACCAGCAGGGCGCGCGGGATCCACACGGTGTCGGGCCAGACCCTGGCGCAGCGCTCGGCGAGCACCGTCTTCCCCGAGCCCGATGGGCCGTGCAGCAGCAGTGATCGGCCATCGGTCAGGGCCGCCCCCAGCGCGTCGCGCACGGCGGGGGTCACCACCAACGGGAGGGTCGCTCGACGCACATCGCCCGGGGTCACCGCATCGCGCCCCGGCGACTGGAGGGGGATGGCCTCGAGGAAGGCCTCCCACGCCACCGGCGCCGCTCCGAGCCACGCGGTGCGGAGCCTGACCGATTCCACCGCCCGCGCCCGTCCGCGCTCGCTCAGCTCGCACAGCATGTCGCCGAGCACATTCGAGCCGGTGTGTCGCACTTCGCCCAGCCCGATCAACGCCTCGATCAGCTCCCGCACAACGGCGAGCGGCAGCCCGGTCACCTCGGCGAGCCCCCGCCCAGAGCCGCCCCCGGCGTGGTTCAGGTACCGCAGGATCAGCTCCTCCAGCACCACCGCATCCACGCCGGTCTGGAGCACATTTCGCGGCGCCTCGGGCACATACGCCGGGGGGCGCGGCGCGCGTCCCAGCGGCGCGCGCGCCACCTCCGAGGTCGGATCGTCGTCGAACCCGCCGATGGAATCGGCGGGCGAACGGCCTCGGGCTGTCTGGTCGTCACGAGCGGTCATGCGACAGTCTACTACCGGGTGGGTTCACCCTCGCCCGGGCCACTTCCTCTAGCCTGTCACCATGGCCACCCCGGAGCGTGTATGACCGACGCTGAACTCGTGTCCGAACTCGCCGCCATCGGTGTCGACCAGCGGTCCTGGCGGGCGGTCCTGCTGCTGCCGCTGGTGCGGATCGCGTGGGCGGACGGTGCGGTGCAAGGGGCGGAGGCAGAGATGATCCGCACGGCGGCAGTGCAGCTCGACGTCACCGGCCCGGCGTGGGAGGTGGTGGCCGGCTGGCTGGAGCACGGTCCGGACGCCGAGGCCGCACGTCGCGGCGAGGCAGTGCTGGTGGCGCTGGTCGGGCGCAGCCACGGCCCGGGCGCCGACCTCCCGCAGGACACGCTGGCGGCGACCCTCCGTCGGTGCGAGGCGGTGGCACGCTCCGCGGGCGGCCTGTTCGGGCTGGCGTTCACAGTGGACGGAGAGGAGCGGCGGGTGCTGGCCGACCTGGCCCGGTCCGTCCGGCGGGAGGAGCAGGCGGTCCTCGACGACCTGCCATCTTCCGACAGCGGAGCGTGGGACGAGCTGTGATGCTGCAGGTCCGGTGGTTTGTCGCGGACCGGAGACCGACGTGAACTGTGCGTCAGGACACGGGCGCGCGCCTGCACATCCAGGCTGCGTAGGCCACCCTCCCTCACCTGGAGGCACCGTGCTGCTCGCCCTCGCTCTGCTCGCCTGTTCCGCCGACGAATCCGACAAGTCGCGGGGTGGAGCGGATTCGACCAGCGGCGTCGACACCACCGATTCGGGCGCCCCGACGGGTGACACGGTGGTTGACGAACGGGTCGATGCCATGGCGGACTCCGTCTCCTTTGCCGCCCTCGAGCCCCACCTCCTGGCGTGGCAGCGCATCGCCGACGACAACGGTGGCAACCGGGCCGCCGGCACGGACGGCTACGCCGCGAGCGTGGACTACGCTGCGGGCGTGCTCGAGGCCGCTGGCTACGCCGTGGAGCGGTACCCATTCGACCTGACCTGGATCGAGGTGCGCAGCTCCGAGCTGGAGGTCGGAGGCGAGGCAATCGAGGACTACAGCGTGATGTACGGCTCCGGCGCGGGCGACATCACCGCGCCGCTCACCGGGGTGGATCTCCTGCTTCCCCCCAGCGACGAGGTGGACAGCACGAGCGGCTGCGAGCCGGAAGACTTCGACGGGTTCCCGGCCGGCAACATCGCTCTCATCCAGCGCGGCACCTGCTTCTTCATCGACAAGGTCGACAACGCGGTCTCCGCCGGCGCCTCCGCCGTGATCCTGTTCAACGAGGGCAACAGCGGGCGTACTGAGACCTTGGAAGGCGTGATCGACAGCGAGCGCCTGGCCGACATCCCCGTGCTCGGGGTGTCGTTCACGTCGGGGGAGGCCTGGGCCACGGAGGACCCGGGCGAGGTCCATGTGGCCGTCGACACCGAGCGGATCACGCAGGACTCGTGGAATGTGTTCGCCGAGACCACTGGGGGCAGCTCCGATCACGTCGTGCTGCTCGGCGGTCACCTCGACTCGGTGCCCGCCGGCCCAGGCGTGAACGACGACGGCTCCGGCGCGGCCTTCGTGCTCGCATTCGCCGAGGCCGCCGCCGCGTCGGGCCTCGCCGGCTCCGTGCGGTTCGGATTCGCGCTGTGGGGGGCGGAGGAGCTGGGACTGATCGGCTCGTCGATCTGGGTGTCGGACATGGCAGCGACCGACC
>JBLFXJ010000509.1:0-4715 GCA_047609825.1 Myxococcota bacterium | reverse complement strand
TGTGGTGCGGGAGAGGGGGCGGAGGGTGAGGCGGGGGTGAGGGGTCGGTGGCCGCGCAGCGCATGCCTCCTTGGGAGGCCAACGATCATCAGAGCGAGCAACTGTTGCCCATGTCGCGGCACCCGAGTGTCACCCTTGTCCTCGCACTGCACCAGGTCGCAGCCCACCCAGCATCGAGACGAGATCCGCGAACTTTGCCACCACCGTTCGCTGGGTGACTGCACCCTGGCTGCCGACGCTGCGCGGGATGTCCTTCGCTCTGTTTCGGATGTCGTCTGCCGCAGACCGTATCGCTCCGACCAACTCGACGTTGAACGCCCCAGGGTCGGACTGAATGTCGATGACAAGGCCGTTCACAAGCTCAGACATCTCCAACGCCTGTCGGACTTCCGGTGAGGAGGTGTGCTCCAATGCAACGGATACGAACCACCGGTACAGTGCGTTCTTCACCATCCATACTCGATCGGGTCGGTGGGAGAAGCTGATCGTGGACGACATGCTCAGCATCCTATGCGGACGATCTGGGTTTGCCAGCTCGCGGCCATTGTGTCGGTGTATTCCGAGAACTCTGCTCCGACGCACCCGCACATCACGCCGAACGCAGGACACCGCGCAGCGTTAGCCGCGGCCGGACCGCCCATCCTCGCTGCACTGGTCGCGCGAGGTGGAGGACGGCTCGGACGGGTGGTGGAGCACTCAAGGGCGGCTGCTCGACCTCGCCCTGACGCTCACCGGCACCCACCCCGACCTCGCTGACGTGCTCCGCCACCGCATCGCCGAGACCCTGCGCGTGCCGGCCTTGATCCAGCGCGAGCACGCCGCCGCGATCCGCGCGCAGCCCGGGTACGGCAGCCGCAGTCGAGCCGTGGTGGCCATCCTCGAGCACCTCGTGGGTCCTGTGGTCCGCCGCCTGCTGGTCGCTGGCCACCAGGGTTGGTCGGAGCCCCCCTGAGAGGCCGAAGAGCCGACCCCGCCCCTGGTCCTCACCGAGCGGGGCGGATGGGCCGGTCAGTCCTTCGTTCACGGAACGTCGGGGATCTCGGTTGAATCTGCCACCTCGAAGCGGAATCGATAGCGCGTCTTCCCTTCTTCCAGAACGAGAGTCTGGAGCGTTCCATGTTCGGGATGGCCTCGGTCACCGCGACGTGCGGGCGCCCGTCCACCACACGCAGCATCGGCAGCGCGTCGATGGTCTGCCCCACCGACGCGTCGTGCAGGTAGCCCGGGGCGCGGTGGACAGTCTTCGGCGCGAGACCGGTGCGGACCTCGTGGACGAGCCGGTCTTCGGTCTCTCAGCTTCCAGTTCGACTTGAGGCCCTACCGTTCACTACGGGCTCAACACCACGGGTGGGTAGTCACCATGCTCATGTCGAATCGTGACGCTGCGGCCGAACAGACTCGCGAGTGACTCGCACACCCCCCGGAGTGTCGCAAGCTGCTCCTGGTCGCGCGGGTCCGGCAGAATGCCAAAGGCGACTTCAGTATCGTCCCAGAGATAGAAGCGGAACGTGCTTCCGTTGACGACCCAATCCATCGAGGCTGCCTGCAACGCCAGCGCATCGGTCATCGCCGCTGCGAGCTCCGATCTCCGCAGCGAGTGGGCATGGCGAAAGCGCCGCTCCAGGTCAGGCGGCATCGCTGTCACTCGGTCCAACTGCCCGTGTCCAGTGAGATACAGAAGCACCTTCACCCAGTCAGAGACAGGACTCTCGCCGATCGGCAGCGACACCTCGCGAAGCGCCCCGTCTCGCTGATGAACCCATTCTGGGAGGTCGCCGTTCAATCGATGAACCCGGACATTGAACCGTCTGCGTTGAATCGAACTCCGCTACCGTTGGGCTTCCTCACCTGTATTCCCCCGCGCCCGAGTTCGGTGATCTTGGACTCGGAGTTCGTGAGTATCTCCTCAAGTGCTTCCTGTCCCGCCGCGTTCACAGAGTCGGGATCGGTCCTCTCAGGCATATTGAAGTTCGAGCCCTCCCTGCCGGCGTGTTTCGCGAGCGCACGGCCTGCCTTGGTGTGCTTCCCCTTGTCGATCGCTCTTCCCGCCTCGGCCATAGCGTCTAGATCGACCTGAAGCGAGCCGACCCCCTCCACGACTTCCGCAAGCGCACTTTCAACCTGCTCTACGACTGCACAGACTCCATCTGCCACACCATTCGCCGCAGCACCCGCCCCGGGCGTGGTGGCAACGTGCGCTGCCACGGTAGCCGTCTGGTTTCCCGCCATCCAAAGCCGCAGCGGGATGCTCACGCTCGACATTCGCACTAGGGCGATGTGGCCCAGCTCCGCGAACCACCCGCGGCCGGCCGTCTCCGCCACAATCCGACCCCCGGCGTTGGTGTGGACGGGCCCAATGCCTTCCAACGCGATGGGATTGCCGTACTCGTCGCGAGGGGGAGCGAACCCACTCCGGTCGATGAGCGTGTTCGTGTCCCCCGCCGCATACGCCGGCCCATACGCGAGCGGCGTCGCCAGGTTCCCGTTCGTGGGCCCGAGGAGCAGCAGCGGCTCGGGCTGCAGCCACAGCCCGTCGTCGAGCCGGGCGTGCCGCACGCCGTGGTTCACCAGCCCGGTCTGCAGGTCTGGCTGGCTTCCGTGCAGACCGTCCTGGTGCCACCTCGCACCCGTCTGGTGCAGGGCCACGCCGGTGGCGCCCACTGCCTCGTGGCTGCGCTCGGCGCCCGCGTCGTCGAACACCCACGCGGCGCGGCCGGAGGCCTCGGTCACCGCGACGTGCGGGCGCCCGTCCACCACACGCAGCATCGGCAGCGCGTCGATGGTCTGCCCCACCGACGTGTCGTGCAGGTAGCCCGGGGCGCGGTGGACAGTCTTCGGCGCCAGACCGGTGCGGACCTCGTGGACGAGCCGGTCTTCGGTGTCATACCAGTTGCGGTGGGTCCACACGAGGGTATCGACGTCGCCGGTGACGGGGTCGAAGCGCCGCTCCATCCCGTCGGTCTTGCTGAGGCGCCCGAAGCCGTCGTAGGTGTGGCGCTCCCAGGCTCGCTCCTCGGGCTCCTTGTGGTGCGTGGTGGCCAGCCGGCCCATCGCATCCCAGGTGTAGCTGTCGGTGACGGCGAGGTCGCCCAGGGTGCCCTTGCGGGTGGCGATCTCACCAAACCGGGAGGCAGCGTCATAGGTCCAGATCGACGCGTCCAATGGAGCGACGGGGGAGGGCGGTGCTCCAGCTGTGTCGCGGGTGACCTCGATCGGTAGCCCGAGCGGGTCCCGGAGGATGGTCTCGAGCAGCACGCCGTCCTGAGCGACGGAGTCGATGCGCCCGAGATCGTCGTAGGTGTAGGCCCAGAGCCCGGCGGGGAGGCCCGCTCCGGTGTAGTCGCGGCTCTCCAGGCGCCCACCGGGGTCAAAGTCGTAGTGGATCGCGTTGGTAGCGCAGTCCGGGCGCTGCAGGTCGATGCGGTCGGGCTGTCCGGGAACACGCAGGGTCTCGTCGACGATGAGGGGGCAGTTGAACCCTGGCCAAGTGATGGTGTAGCCGCCGACGGGCTGGCCATAGTCGCCGGGCCGCAGCTCCACGTCGACGGAGCCGGTGGGGGTGGCCACCGTGTACGCCTCGGTCCATCGGGTATCGGTCACGGAGGCGGACACCGTGACACTGCCCGGAAGCTCGCTGTGGAGCGCTGCCCCATCACTGTCGAGAGTGTGCTTCCACTCCGCCGTGTGCCCGTCGAGCCAGGTGCGCTTCACCTCCCCGACGAACCCCAGACCCCAGGTCCCGTCGATGGTGTACTCGGTGGTCACGATGGGGTCTTCGATCAATGACCGAGCCCCTTTCCATTGGGTGTCCCACAGCACAGTGCTGGTGGTGGGCACGCCCTCGCGGAGCACGGTGGTCGTGGTCACCCGGCCCAGTGTGTCGTAGTCCCACGCCACCGCTTCAGCGCCTTCGGCGTCGATCATCGTGCGCGGCAACGGGCCATCGTGGGTATAGCTGGCCCAGGTCTCCCACGCGCCGCCTGAGGCGGGCTGGCGCAACACGTCCCGCAGCCGGCCGACCTGGTCGTAGTCGTACAGGATAGAGTTGCCGTTGGCGTCGGTGAGGGTGCGGAGCCGATCCCGCGCATCCCAGTTGTAGCGGCCGGTAGTCACGGGGGCGGTGGGGTCTCCCTGGCGGACCTCGACGAGACGACCGGTGCGGTCGGAGACCGTGGTGTGGACCCGGCCGGCGTCGTCGGTGGCGTGCACCTCGCGCAGCGTGGGAGTGGTGGTGAGCACCCCGCCGGCGGCCGGGGTCCACCCGAGACGGACGGTTCCCAGCGCGTCGGGGTACGTGCGGCTGTCGGTGGCGCCCGGCGTCGCGAGAGACGGCGCATTCGCCGCAAACGCGACCTCCTCCGCCGGCGCCCGCTGCACGACCGTGTTGCCCGACAGGTCGGTCAGGGCCTCGGAGACGGTGAATCCGGTCGGCCCGCTCTCGGCGGTCCAGGACTGGAACGTGCGGCCGAGGCCGTCCGTCACGGTGTACGCGCTCCGGGCGACGCCCAGGTCCGATGGGGTTTCGTAGGTGAACCGCACCTCCTCGGTCCATGCAGGCCAGTCGAGGGGGTGGTGGTTCCACTCCCGCATGCGGAACATGCCGGTGGCGGTCAGCAGATCTTTCGCGACGGCGCGCCCCATCGCGTCGTAGGTGATGACCTCGGTGACCTCGTTCGGATCGACGGTACGGAGCGTGCGGCCGAGGCCGTCCACCA
>JBLFXJ010000508.1:0-4737 GCA_047609825.1 Myxococcota bacterium | reverse complement strand
CGACGACCCTGCCGGCGCGGCAGCCGCGTCGAGCGCTGCCTCCGACGCCGCACGCGACCTCCCGCCCAACTGCACCGAAGCCCTGCTCGCGCTCGCGGCGGAGGCCCTCGCCCACCCCCACTCCGACGCCCTGGATCGCCTGGAGTCCCGCCTGGCGAACCGCGACGCCCCCGCCGGGGTGCGCCTGTCGCCGCTCATCGCCGACGCTGTGGCCGCAGCGCCGCACCGCGCTGCGTGACATGGATCGGGTCGCGCTGATCGATGGCACAGGCCTTGTGTACCGCGCGTGGCATGCGCTCCCGACCACGCTCAAGACAACCGCGGGCCAGCCCACCAATGCGGCGTATGGCTTCGCCCAGATGTTCCGCAAGCTGCTCACCGGCAAGCGTCCCCGGTACGGCGCGGTCGTGTTCGACGCGGGCGGACGCACATTCCGTGACGACACCCATCCCCAGTACAAGGCCCACCGGCCCTACATGGAGGAGGACCTCCGGAGCCAGCTGCCCCTGATCGACGCCCTCGTCGTGGCCCACCGATTCCCGATCCTCCGTGTGCCCGGCGTCGAAGCGGACGACGTGATCGGCACCCTCACCCTGCGCGCGCTCGCCGCCGGGCTGGAGGTGGTGATCGTCAGCGGCGACAAGGACTTCGCGCAGCTCGTCGGCCCGCATGTGCGCCTGCTCGACAGCACCCGGGAGGTCACCTACGACGCCGAGCTTGTGTACAAGCGCTGGGGGGTGCCGCCAGAGCGGTTCGTGGACTGGCTGGCGTTGGTGGGCGACCGGGCCGACAACATCCCCGGCGTGCCAGGGATCGGGCAGCGGGGTGCCGCCGAGCTGCTCGGTGCCCACGGAACCCTGGAGGGGGTGCTCGCCGCGGACGAGGGGGTGCCCGACCGGCAGCGGACCGCGCTTCGTCGGTTCGCGGACCAGGCCCGGATCAGCCGCGATCTGGCGACCATCCGCACGACCGTGCCCCTTCCGCTCGACCTGGACGACCTGGGCCTCATACCCCCTGATTCGACCACCCTGAACCAGGCCTACCGCGATCTCGAGTTCTTCAGTCTGCTGTCTGCAGAGGCCGACGTAGAGCAGGACCGTGTGCGCGGAACCTGGTTCGTGTGCGACACGCTGGAGCAGGCGGCTGCGGCCATGCGTGCGGAGTGCTGCTCGGGCACGCCGGTCGCCACCTACCCGCTGCACGAGTACCCGGGCCCCCGCGAGGGCGCGCTGGTCGGCATCGCCCTGTCCCCCCGCCCGGACTTCGCGTTGTACCTCCCGTTCGCAGGTCCCGGCGCGACCCTCGGCGTCGCCGGCATCCAGCTGCTCGCCCCCTGGCTCGAAGACGCCCGATTCCCCAAGCTCTGCCACGAGGCCCGGAGCGCCATCGTCGCCCTCGCCGGCGTGGGCGTGGCGCTGGACGGCGTGGTGGGAGACACGGCGCTGGCGTCGTACCTGATCGACCCCACGCTGCATCTGCCCCACCGGCTCGAGCAGGTGGTGCGGGAGTACCTGCACCGGGGCATGCAGCCGGTGCGAACCCTGGTCGGCGGTGGGCGTGCCCTGAAGCGGTTCGCCGAGTTGACAGTGGACCGGGCGGGAGCTTGGGCATGCCACAACGCCGACGCCATCGGGGCCCTGTGGCCGGTGCTCGAGCCCATGCTCGCCGAGCGGGAGCAACGCGAGCACCATGACACCCTCGATCTGCCGTTGGCCTGGGTCCTCGCCGAGCTGCAGCTCACCGGACTGCGGGTGGACCCCGAGCGGCTCGAGCGCCTCGCCGAACACTTCCGCCAACTCAAGGCCACCGAGGAAGCCGCCATCGAGCGCCTCGCCGGCCATCCGGTCAACCCGGGCTCCCTGAAGCAGCTCCAGACGGTGCTGTTCGATGAGCTCGGCCTGCCGGTGCTCAAGCGCACGAAGACCGGGTACAGCACCGCGAGTGATGTGCTCACCAAGCTCGCCCCCCACCACGCCATCGTGGGGCACGTGCTCCGGTGGCGTCAGCTGGCGAAGATGGTGCACGGCTACACCGACGTGTTGCTCGCTGCCCGCGACCCACACACCGGTCGGGTGCACGCCACGTTCCAGCAGACCGTCAGCGCCTCGGGCCGCCTGATCACCACCGAGCCGGACCTGCAGCGCACGCCCGTGCGCACGGAGGAGTACCGGATGGTGCGGGAGGCGGTGCGAGCGGCCGAGGGCACCGTGCTGGTGTCGGCGGACTGGAGCCAGATCGAGCTCCGCCTGCTCGCTCACACCTCCCGCGACCCCATGCTGATGGATGCGTTCCACCGCGGCGTCGACGTGCACGCCCAGACTGCGGCGCGGTTGTTCGACATCTCGCCAACCGCGGTGAGCCCCACCCAGCGTAACGTAGGTAAGACCATCAACTTCGCCACCTTCTACGGGCAGGGACCGAGCGCCCTCGCCGACCAGCTCGACGTGTCGGATCGAGAGGCCCGACGCTACATCAACGCGTTCTTCGCCACCTACTCGGGCGTGACCCGGTGGCGGGACAAGGTGGTCGCTGAGGCCTACGCCCGCGGCTACGTCACCACCCTGCTCGGCCGCCGCCGCTACTTGCCCGAGCTCGCCGCGAACAACCCCACCGACCGCGCCTATGGCGAGCGAATCGCCGTGAACACGCCGATCCAGGGCTCGGGGGCGGACCTGTGCAAGCTGGCGATGCTGCGCCTGGCGGACGCACTGGCGGAGCGGGGCCTGCGCGCCCGGATGGTGCTGCAGGTGCACGACGAGATCGTGTTCGAGTGTGTTCCGGCGGATGTCGATGCGCTCACCGCGCTCGCCCGCGAGGTGATGGAGCACGTGGCGGAGCTGGCCGTGCCGCTGGTCGTAGACGTGGGTGTCGGGGAGAGCTGGGCGACCGCGCACTGACCGACCCGGCGAATGGGGCGAGAGCGCGGACCGTCGCATGGGGGTCGCGACACGCCTAGGAGGCAGCTGGGCACCGACCCTCGCGATGCCGACACCGACCACGACGGCCTCAGTGACGGGGACGAGCTCGATCTCGGCCTCGACCCACTGGATGGCGACACCGACAGCGACGGCCTGGACGACGGCGACGAGCTCGACTTCGGGACCGATCCCCACGCGCCCGACAGCGACAATGACGGGCTGCTCGACGGCGCGGAGGTCGACCTCGGTACCGATCCACTCGCCCCCGACACCGACGGCGACGGCATGGACGATGGCGACGAGCTCGACCAAGGCCAGGATCCACTCGACGCGTCCAACGGCGCCGGGTCTCCGGGCGGAGGCGTGTCGACCCCCGGGGCCGACCCGTTCGCCGACGAGGACATCGTGGCGGGCGGCGCGTGCAGCCAGGGGCCATCGACGCTGTCCTGGATGCTCGGGCTGCCCCTGCTCGCGCTCGCCCGCAGGCGTCAGTCCAGCACGTGATCATCGAGTACGAACGCGGTGAGGGTGCCGGCGAGCACGTCCGTGCCGCCGGCTGAGGCGCTCACCGTGCTAGGTCGAAGACATGACGACGGACGACCAAGTGTTCGTGCGCGCACACTGCGCCACCTGTGGCAGCGATGACGTGTGGCTCCAGTGCAACGCCTGCAGCCACCGCCACCACTTCACCCGCCACGCCGACCACGTGGCGTGCGACTGCGGCGCCAAGTACGCCACCGCCAAGTGCACCTGCGGCGCAGACGTGCCCATCGGCAACCTCGAGGCGGTGCCGTTCGACAAGGGGCCCGTCCGCCCCGAAGACTTCGAGGTCGCCTGGGGACGCGTGGCGGCGCTCAGCGTGGGGGTGGTGGGCCTCGCCGGGGGGCTCGGATGGTGGTTCTTCTCGTAGTCGCGTGCGCCGGAGCGCCCCCTCCGCCGACCGACGCCGAGATCGCAGCGCAGGTGCGCCTCGGCGAACTCGGCGCAGCGCTCGCAGCAGCCCCAGCCGATGGCCTCCTGTTGCCAGCCCTCCGCCGCTGGCACGACCTCGAGGCCCAGCTCGCGGCCATGGCCGCCGTGGAGGGCGACCGGGTCGCCGTAGCTGGCCGAGCCGCGCTCGACACCGGGCGACTCGAGGCGGCGGTGCTCCCGGTGTGTGAGGGACTGCGGCTGGACCCCGATCGATTTCGCGCCGACGCCGACCGGCTGGGCGAGGCGCTCGTCGCGCAGGCCCACGCCCCAGCGCTCGAGGCGCTCGCCCACTGCGACCCCACCAGGGCCACCCGCTGGCGCGCCGCAGCCCGGGACGCCGGCCACCGGCGCCAGGTGCACGACCGATACGCTGGCGAGGCCGCCATCGTGGCCCTCGCCCTGCGCGAGGGGGTCACACGGGAGTCCGCGCGCTGGGTGATCGAGACGGTGGAGGCCGACTACGTCACCACCCCCGAGTGGTCGGCGCTCACCGCAGCTGCAGCGGCCCGGCTTGATGCCCTGGCCCGAGACCCAGGGGCGCGCCGCGTGCTGGGGCCGGTGGAGCCGCTGACCTTGGCTCCAGCGGCCGAGGCAGCCGGCGCGTCCGCCCAGCTCGACGCCGCCCTCGCCGCCTGGCCCGACGCGCCCTCCTCAGTCGTGGTCGCCGAGTGGGTGGAGGGCGCGCTCACCGCGCTGGACCCCCACTCCCGCGTGGTGTGGCCCGCGGAAGTATCCTCCTGGGAGGCTCATAATGCCGGAATCCGCTTCGACGCCGGCGTCACCCTCACGCTCCGGGAACAGGCCGTCGTGGTCACGGATCTGGCGCTGGAAGGGCCCGGATTCCGAG
>JBLFXJ010000507.1:0-4746 GCA_047609825.1 Myxococcota bacterium | reverse complement strand
GGTGTGTGCGGCCCAGTCGGGCTGCACGTCGGCCGGCGGGTGGTTCGAGAATCGTCCGCGCGGCGTGAACACGAGCCACAGCTCGGCGCCGTCGAGCTGGTGCAGGAATGTGCCCTCGAGCCGGGCGCCCTCCGGCAGCACAGGCGGCTCCGGCTCCGGCTCCGGCTCCGGCTCCGGCTCCGGCTCCGGCTCCGGCTCCGGCTCCGGCTCCGGCTCTGGCTCTGGCTCCGGCTCTGGTTGTGACGGCGCAGGGGGGACCACGGCTGGCGCGGCGTCGGCGATCGGCCCCTCCGATGCGGACCCGATCGCGCCCACCTGGCCCTCCGTCGGCGTCTCGCCAGCGGCCGCTCCAGGGTCCCACGGAGGAGCGCCCTCGAGCCCGCCCTCACCTACCGGGGGAACCGGCTCCGGCTCCGGCTCCGGCTCCGGCTCTGGCGGCGGCAGCAGGTCTGCCGGCGTCGGCAGCCCTCCCAGCTCCTCCTCCGGAGCCAGCTCCAGCTTGGCGCGGGCCAGGCAGGTCTCGGCGGCGAGGCGGGCACACAGGAGCCGGTATGCGGGGAGGGCATCCGCGCCGGCGGCGACCAGATCCTGGAGCGTGCGTCCCGATCCGATCATCGCGGGCAGCACGTTGCGCAGCGTGGCGGCCAGCGATTCGGAGTGGGGCAACATGTCGACCGAGCGCGCATCGAGCACCACGGCGAGGTCGGGGAGCAGCGCCTGCGCGTCGCGGACACCGGCCCGGCCCACGACGCCGAACAGCTTGCTGGCGATGGAGCCGCCCTGCTGTGCCACGAGCGTCTGGACATAGGCGCCGTTCGCCGCACCGGCCTCGGCGGCCAGCGGCAGGGCCACCTCGATGGCGGCGTAGTACGCGATGATCTCACGCCCCGCCGGGAGCGCCGTCAGCAGCCGGAGGCGCCGGTCGGAGTCGCCCGGCACCAGCCGCGACACCATGTAGGCGAGGCCGAGCGCCTTGAGTGCGGCGTCCGTGCGCTGCTGGGCCTCCGCACCGCTGCTCCCCGTGCCGAGGAACAGGGCCAGGGCGCTGCGCACGCCGGTGAGGATGGACAGGCCCGTGTCGCCGGTGTCGATGGACCGTGCGGCGAACAGCGCCTCTGCGATGGCCGCTTCGTCGGCCAACGCCTCGGCCCGGGCCAGGATGGGCTCGGGCAGGCCGCCGAACGACGCCTCCGCAGCCTCCCGTAATGAGCGGTACGGCGTGAGCGGCTCGGTGTCGGGCAGCGCCTCGAGGATCGCATTCAGTGCGCGTGCGGTCACCGACGTGGACGGGAAGCCATCCAGCTCGGCGTCCAGGTGGGCATGGGAGGAGAGGCGGGTCGGGTCGGGGCGCGGCTCGGTCATGCGACCCTCGCCGGAAGGGTGCGGGCGGGTCTGTATGGCTCGCCAACCGCGTTCCGGTAGCGCGAGGGTACTGCGGTGTCGGGGCGGGGTCCATGCTGGGAGCAAAGCCCGGTGGTCGGGAGGGTGTGGGCGGACGATTCGACACTGGGACCCGCCAACGGGCCGGTGCATGCCCCCAGCCGTGCGCATGGGCGTTACCCGGGCTCCATGATCGTCGCCCTGATGGCCAGCGCCGCCTTGGCGCTCTCTCCGAGCGAGATCGGCTTCGCCGACGCGCTCGACCTGCCGGATCGGCTGGGCTGGGCTGCCTCCGACCGAGAGGTGCGTCGCTTCGTGCGCGACGCGGCAGAGCCCGACGCCGTGTTCGCGCGGTCGATCAAGGAAGGGCAGCGAGCGTCCCTGCGAGTCCTCGACGATCCGACGATCTACGCAGTTCGCGCCACGCTGCGGAGCCTGCCGGACGGCCCGTTCCTCGAGCTGATCGAGTCTGTCGTGTTCACCAACGACTCGAAGGTGCCCCTCGACACCCTGGCGTTCCGGGTGTTGCCGGCGGGCCAGGACGTGTGGTCGTCGGGTGTGCTGGTGCGCGGCGTGTTCGTCGGTGGGAAGGCGGCGGTGTGGGCGCTGGAGGACACGGTGCTCGGCGTGGCGCTCGAGCGCCCCCTGCGCCCGGGCGAGACCGTGCGGGTGATGCTCGACGTGGTGCAGCGAGTGCCACGGTTCCGGAAGCGCACTTCGGCCGAGGTGGATCGCCTCACGCCGGAGGCCACCGGCGCGTACGGGTTTCACGAGCAGGCTGGAGAGTCGTACATCAACCTCGGCTACTGGCTGCCGATGCTGACGCCGGTGTCCGATGACGGCACATGGGATGTGCGTCGCTTGCCCCGCAACGGGGAGCACACCTGGTTCGAGCCGGCGATGTTCCTGGTCGCGCTCACCGTGCCGCCGGGCGTGGAGGTCGCCACCACCGGCGTGGAGATCGGCCGCGAGGTGGCGGCTGGACAGACCACGGTGGTCGCCACCGCCGCCGCGACTCGCGAGTTCGCGGTGAACATCGGCGACTTCGACGTGGTGGAGCAGGAGGTCGGCGGCACTCGCGTGCGGGTGTTCCACCCGGCCGGGCAGTCCGAGGTGGGGGCGCACTTGCTGGCCTATGCCTCCGATGCGCTGGCGTTCTTCGAGGCGAGCCTCGGCGAGCTCCCCGACCGGGAGCTGGACATCGTGGAGACGCCGGTCTCGGTGGCCCTGGGCATCGAGTTCCCGGGGCTCGTCACGGTCGACACGGGGCACGGCAGTGGCACGTACCGAAAGTCCCCGTCCCACGAGTGGACCGTGGCCCACGAGGTCGCCCACCAGTGGTGGTATGGGGTGGTGGGCAACGACGCCCAGCTCGAGCCATGGGTGGACGAGGCGCTCACCTCCGCCACGGCAGCGGCCTATTGGGAGCGCCGCTACGGCAGGGATTCCCTCGAAGGCTTGTACGAGCTGGACGTGGTGGAGCCCTACCGCGAGATGTATGACCGTGGCCTCACGGACCTGCCGGCCCACCTGCCGGGGGCCCGCTACGACCTGCGCCGATACGCCGCTGTGGTGTATGGCAAGGCCGTCCTGTTCTTCGATCGTGTGCGGGTCGAGATGGGGGACGCGGTGTTCCTCCGGGTGCTCGCTGCGCACTACCGAGAACACCGATTCGGCGACACCTCGGGAGACGACCTCCTGGCGTCGTTCCTCGCGGATCCGGGCACCCGTCCCGCCGTCCAGGCGCTGTACGATCGGTGGATCGCAGGTGCACACGGCTTCGAGGACATCCTGGGTCGCACGCGGTAGACAGCCCGTCAGCTGTGAGGGATGTCATGAGCGCGATCGATCGGTTTCCGGCGGACTACTTGTCGTCGCGGGAGCGGTTCCGACAGGCGGCAGCGGCAGCTGGTGCCACGCTGGAGGCGTACCCCATCGGGCTGGACGGCCCCGATGGCACACCGCTCACCCTGGACGTGGCTCGCCTGGGCACCGAGGGCGCGCCCCAGCCGGTGGTCGTGTCGAGCGGTCTGCACGGGGTCGAGGGGTACCTCGGCGCCGCGATCCAGCTGGCGCTGCTCGAAGACGTGCTGCCACAGCGCCCGCTGCATGACGGCCAGGGGCTGGTGTTGCTCCACGCCCTGAACCCCTACGGGTTCGCGCACACCCGTCGGGTGAATGAAGACAACGTCGACCTGAACCGGAACATGCTGTGCGATGGGCAGGCCTGGGCGGGCAGTCCACCGCTCTATGGCGAGCTGTCGCCGCTGCTCAATCCCCCCAAGCCACCCCCGGGACTGGTGTCGGCGTTCCTACCAAAAGCAGCCTATTACCTGGCACGGTACGGGATGCCGGCGCTGAAGGACGCGGTGGCCGGCGGGCAGTATGACCACCCGAAGGGGCTGTTCTTCGGAGGCTCCGGCCCGTCCGCCACGCTGCGCATCCTCGACGCGGAGCTGGCACGGTGGGTGGCGGGTGCGGAGCGGGTGCTGCATGTCGACGTTCACACAGGTCTGGGACCGCACGGGTCGTACAAGCTCCTCGTCGACCATCCGTGGCGCAGCGACGGGCTGCGGGCTCTCACCTGCATCTTCGGCGACGAGCTGGTGCAGCCGTGGGAGCCCGAGGAGGGCGTGAGCTACCAGATCCGCGGGGGGCTCGGCACCTGGTGCAAGGCGCGGCTGCCCGACGTGTCGTACGACGTGCTGTGCGCCGAGTTCGGCACCACGAACATCCTGGCCGTGATCGCCGCTCTGCACCACGAGAACCGGGCCCACCTGTGGGGCGAGCCAGCGTCGGCCACCACCCGCGCCGCCAAGGCCCGGCTGCGCGAGGTGTTCGCCCCTTCCGCTGCCGCGTGGCGAACCGGCACCCTCGAACACGGCCTCCAGATCGTGGGCCGGGCGCTGGAGGCCAGCTGACGCTTCTGGCAGCATGGCGGGCGCCGAACGGGTGTGGATCGTGCCGAGATCCAGGGCGACGTGGGGCGTCTTTCGTCGCCAATCCCCGGGGAAGTCAAAAAAAACTTGGACTGGTCCTGTCGCGAATGGCTATGCTGCGACGGACTTTGGAGGAGACAACCATGCGGATTATTACGCTCTTCGCGGCCGTAGCGCTGTTCACCACGCCGGCATTCGCCGGCGGCGACAGCGGCACCAGCACCGGCTCGACGTTCGACAGCGGCAGCACCACCGGCACCGGCACCGGCAGTGACAGTGGCTCGAGCATCACGTTCGACAGCGGCTTCGGCGGCGGCACCGGCGGCACGGGCGGCGGCACCGGCGGCACGGGCGGCGGCACGGGCGGCACGGGCGGCGGCACTGGCGGCGGCACTGGCGGCGGCACTGGCGGCGGCACGGGCGGCAC
>JBLFXJ010000506.1:0-4753 GCA_047609825.1 Myxococcota bacterium | reverse complement strand
AAGCCGGAATTCCTCCAGCCGGCTGGTTGCCGGCCCGGTCAAATCGGTCGGCGTCTACGGGCTATCCGCGGCTGGGGTCGACGAGCACCTTGCCGTGGGTGCCCTTCTTGTTGACCGCGCGTGCGGTGTCGGGGTCGAGCAGGTCGTCGAGGCCCACCGTCTCCGCGTAGTGGCTGGCGAAGATGCCGTTGCGCTCCTCGACCGCATACCGGCGCATCTCCAGGGTTCGCTTTGGCCCCAGCGCGCTGAGCCGCGGGCTCACCAACCAGCCCGCGACGCCCCAGTACATGCCGTAGGAGCCGGTGAGCTCAGTGGGGCCCGTGTCCAGGCGGCCGTACTGGTAGACCTGCTTGTGCACGGTGGTTCCGTACAGGTCGGCGGGGAGGCCGCGGGCACAGAGCGCGGCCTCCATCGCGGCGAGCACCGTGTTGGCCAGGCTGCCTCCGCCGACGGCGTCGAAGCACAGGGTGGCCTCGGTCGCCACGAGCGCCTGCACCAGGTCGCCGAAGAAGGTGTCGGTCGAGCTGTCGACGATGTGCGGCACGCCGAGCTCGGCGAGCAGGTCGCGCTGGGAGCCGCGCCGGACGATGGCCACCAGGGGCACTCCCTGCTTCTTGCACAGCTTGGCCAGCATCTGGCCGAGGCTCGAGGCGGCGGCGGTGTGCACGATGGCGGTGTGGCCTTCCTGCTCCATGGTGGTGAGGAAGGCCTGCACCGTCATCGGGTTGACGAACAACGAGGCTCCTTCGCCAGCGGTGGCACCCTCGGGAAGGGGCAGCACTGCGGCGGCCTTGAGCAGGCGGTGGGTGGTGAGCATCGCGCCACCGACGGCGGTGACCGTGCGGCCGAGCAGGGCCTGGGCCGCGGCGGACGAACCGGCGGCCACCACCCGTCCGGCGCCTTCGTTGCCGACCTTGAGCTTCTTGCCCACCCGTCCGGCGACGGCGCGGTGGAGCGCAGCGGGGACCTCGGCCACCAGCGCGGGGTGGCCATCGACCTCGGAGCGGCGGGCGGTCGAGAGATCTGCGGGGCCGACCAGGACGCCGAGGTCGCTGGGGTTGATGGGGACGGCCTGCACAGCCACGAGCACCTCGTCAGGGCCTGGCTCGGGCGAAGACACGGGCTCGAGGGTCAAGACGAGCCGGTTGTCGTGGTCGATGGTGCTGAACAGCTGGCGGGCGGCAGGCATCGGCGCTCCTGGCGGTCTGTAGACGATGAGGTCGGGGGCCTATCCCAGGCCGGTCGCGGTGGAGCTCCGGAGCTCGCCCTCGAGGCGCTACCCAGCGCAGCGCACGTCGCCGTCGCCGAGGCTCCGCGGACGCGCGGATTCGCCCTCGATTATCAGCCGACACCCCGCGCGGACCAGCCCGCATGACCGTTCCGCAGGCCATTCGCGCATCCGCCCATAAATAAGGATAAAATAGGAATTATCGCGAACATGAGGTGCCCGATGACGATGTGGCGGTCTGAGGCTCAGGGCCTCACCTCGCGGATGTCGCGTTCGAGTCGGTCACCGGATTCGGGCAAGCCGCTCACGTACCGGCTGCGCGCGTTCGAGGACCAGGGCGAGTTCGCGTGGGAGGTGTGGGATGGCGCGAAGCGGGTCACGGACGGCCGCGCCTCCTCGATGCTGCTCGCCCAGGCGCACGCGGACGCCGTGGCTGCGGGAACCCCCGGTGCGGTCCAGCGGCGTCGACGGCCGGTCGTGCTCCATGACCACGCGCCGCCCCCGTCGGATGCCGGACCGCTGGCGGTGGTGAAGCTGTTGATCGCCTCGGCCTCGTCGATGAACGCGGTGTACTGGACCTGGGCGTTCGTGGCCCGAGGTGGCGCGGTCTTACCGATGCTGCTGTCGCTCGCAGTGCTCGGCGTGGTGCTCGCGTACAGCGGCCGCGGCATGCTGCTGGATGCGATCCGGGCGTAGGAGAGCTTGTCGTCGCGCCGAGCGCGTCCTACGCCGCCAGCGCCGCAGCGAGGGATGCCCGGACGGCGCCCGTCTTGCGCTGGAGGGTCTCGCGCACCACACCGTGGCGTTTCGCGATCGCCTGGATGTTCGCCGGCTCACCGGAGAACACCTCGGCCAGCGGGGCGCCGTAGCGGGCGCCTCCGTGGGCCGCGACGGCCCCCGCCACCAGGCCGACCACCTCGTCGGCGAGCCGCACGGTCTCCGCGCGTCGGAGACCGTGCCACCCGTCCGACCGATCCATGACCCCCGCTCTCGCCGCCTCGGCGTGCCGCCGGCACACGCCCGCGTGCCGGTGCCGGTCGTTGCAGGTGCGGTACGCGGCCACCTTCAGCGCCGCCACCAGCGCCCGTTCCCCACCGTCGGCGTATGCGCGCCGGAACGAGCCCGGGCGGGTCGCCGCCCTGATCCACACCGACCCCAGCGCCTCCTCGTGTTCCTGGACCGACACCCCGCCGAACCGGTGCCGGAGGTGGACTCTGAGCGCCCGCAGGCTGGGCAGCATGTCTGGAGCACGAAGGAGGTGTTCGTGGACCGACAGCTGGTGCTTACCGTGTTCGGTGTGCTGGTGGGGCTGGGGTTCGTCGCGCTGGGCGTGATTCAGGCCGTGCCGTACCGCGTGTCGAATCTACCGTTAGGTCGACGCTTGATCGGCTCGGTCGGCCGAGATTTTAGCCAAGGAGACCTGGGCTTTGGCTCGGCCTCCGTCGCCTCCCGTCGGTCGAATCCGCCCGTCGTCGCCGGGCCGAACTGGGATGATCCGGCCACCGAGGCGCTCGCGCGCCGGGCGTGCTTCGACTGCCACTCCAACGAGGTGCGGGTGCCCTGGTATGGCCACGTGGCGCCGATGGCCTGGATGGTGCGCGACCACGTGGACGACGGGCGCGCGGCGCTCAACCTGTCGGAGATGCACCGGCCCCAGGAGGAGGCTCACGAGTCCGGCGAGGAGGTGGCCGAGGGCGAGATGCCGCCCTGGTGGTACCTGGCGCTGCATCCGGAGGCCCGGCTCGACCCCGCCGAGCGGCGGGCGCTGGCGGCGGGGCTCGACGCCACCCTGGGCGGGGAGCGGCGCGGGTCCTCCCGAGGGCACGAGGACGAGGACTGAGGGCCTGGTCGGCCCGCTACCCGATCTGGGCCGGGAGCGGGTATGCGAGCTGTTCGGCAAGTGCGCGATGCTGCGGAGCGGCGGCGGGGGCCGCCGCCTCGACGAGCTGGAGTGCGGCCGCTGGGCGTTCGGGCTCGCCACGGCCCCGCAGGCGCACCGCGGCTTCGTGGTCACGCTGACGCAGGCCGGAACGCCACGGCCGGGGTCGGGACGCTACCTGTTAGATCAACCGTCGTCCGATGCAGGACGAGGGCGTTCGAGCACGCGCGCGCCGGCGTGCCGCACGCCTTGCCAGCAGGCAGATCGTGCCCTGTGCCACGCGCGCCATCTCCGTGCGACCGACCCAGGCAGAGCTTCTCGGCCGCAGCCGGCTGGCCACGGCCCCCGTCTACGCTGTACACTAGCGCTCTCGCTCCGAGGGTTTGATGCACGCGAAGACCGGGGCCGCCACCGCCGGCGCCGCCGGGGTGGCCGCCGCTGCTGCCGCCACCATCCCAGGCCTCCAGGCCCTGCTCGACGCTGCCACCGCCGAGGCCGAGGCGCGCATCGCCGCCAGGGAGCAGGCCAGCCTCGAGGCCATCGCCGCCGCCACCCAGGAGGGGGTGGACCGCCTGGAGGCCACCCGCGAGGCCCTCGCTGCGGAGGCCGAGGCCGCGCGCGAGTCGGTCACCGCCGCCCTCACCGACGCCCTCACCCGGGTGGACGACGCCGAGTCCTCCGCCCGCGGAACGCTCCACGAGGCCTCCCAGACCGCTGACCAGGAGCTCGATGCCGCCCGCGAGGCCGCCGTGGCAGCACTCCACACCGAGCAGGGAGCCACCGCCGCTGCCCTCGGCGACCACGCCCGCGCCCTGTCCGATGAGCTCGACCAGGGCGCCGCCGCCCACCTGTCCCAGCTCGACCAGTCGGTGCAGGCCGCCGTTCATACGGTGCACGAGGCCCACCAGCGCGCCGCCGAGCAGCTCTCCGAGCTGGCTCACCGCGGCACCGAGCAGCTCGAGTCCACCGCCGAGGCCGTGCGCGGCCGGCTCCGACAGGTCGCGGAGGATGCCAGCTCGGGGCTCGACGAGCTCAGCCAGCGGTTCCGCTCCGAGGTGGAGGACGAGGGCCACCGGGTGCGCGACGGCAAGTTCCGTCTCCGCGCCGCCTTGGAGGATGTGGTGCAGGTGCTCGTCTCCACCGTGCCGGCGGTGGGCCCTCAGCTCGCCCAGCTCGCCGACCGTATCGATCCGTACGACTGATGGACCTCCGCGCCGTCGACACCTTGCTCCGCCGCCTGTCCGACACCGGCCTCACCGCACCGCGCCCGGACGCAGCCGTGGAGTGGGCCCCCACCGCGCTCGCCACGGCGCGTCGGTTGCGCAAAGAGGCCGAGCGGGCCCTGGGTGTCGTGCTCGCCAGGGTGGACGCGGCGGGCGCTGGCGACGACGACGCGTGGCGGTTGCTGGAAGACGCCTGTCGGCGGGTGGAGCAGGAGCTCCTCAAGCCGTCGTCGCTCCGCAGCCGCCTCGAGCAAGGGCGCCGTAGCCTGCTCCCCAAGGTGGAGGCCCGGCTGGCCGATCTCGCAGCACCGGTGGTGGAGGTGGTGGGCGGTCGGCTGGTCGGCCACCTCGACGATGACGCTCTCGACGGGGCCCGCGGCGAGGCCCAGGACTGGACCCACGGCTGGGTCGCCTATGTGCACC
>JBLFXJ010000505.1:0-4756 GCA_047609825.1 Myxococcota bacterium | reverse complement strand
ACACGCTCATTGTGCTGGCTGGCGACCACATGTACAGCTGGCAGGTCGAATCGGGCACCTTGGAATTCGTAGGCTCTGTCGATGGTCGGCCACGCAGCCTGCTGGGTTCAGGCTGCACACTGCATGAAGGCGACTTCTTCCACGTGACCACGGAGGGGGTGCTCTACCGCATTCCCATGGACACCCTAATTGCTGAGGATACGGGCATACGTCTACCCGCAAGCGCGGATTCACTTGCGGGTAATGGCGGCTGACTGCTTGGGACTGGATCAGTATCTCCTGATCATCCTCACCCGGCTGCACCTGGACGACGAAGGGCGTGTCGTGCTCCGATTCAAGCGCCGCTGGCGCAACGGGCGCGAGGGCGTGCGGCTGACCCCGGCGGTGTTCATCCTGAGGCTGGCAAACCTGCTGATGCCGTCCGGCGTCAACCTTACCCGCTACCATGGCGTGTTTGGGCCGGCGTCACCTCTGCGCTCTCGCGTTGTGCCCGAGCCACCGCCTGATCCCGTGTCGCGCCCAAAGGCTCGGTGGATTCGGTGGGCGGTGCTTCTGTGGCACGTGTTCGGGAAGTCGGCCGAGGACTGCCCTCGCTGCGGTGAGCCCATGCGTCGGGTCGGGACGCTGCAGCACCGGGCGTGGGAGGTGTTGGACTGGATCGAGCGCTGGGGCGAGCGATTGGGGCGTCCTCCGTGAGCTTCTGGGGGAGCGTGGGTGCCGAGGCGGACGAGCGACGCTGAGTCGGTGGCGCAGCGGAGAGGTGTGCTCGCGACAGGCGACGTGGCCTGGCAGGCGCAGAATGTGAAGGTGCGGGGGGCGTGAGCGGGCGCCGCGGACCGTCCGGGTGGTGCTCCGAGGGGCACTCGCCACCTCGAGGAGGCCCAGGAGGGTGTGGCTGAAGGTCCAGGAACGACTAAGTGTACCCCAGAGGGGCCTTATGTTTCTTGTCGTGCGGGTCGGAAGCACACGGTGTTGACCCCGGCAGGTTAGTGGCGACGTTCCCTGATGATCGCGAATCGCGAAAGGCGCGCGCTCCGCGCCGACCGGAGACGGCATGGCAACGGACTGGCACGAGCAGTTCAAGCGCTGGGCGAAGCCACCCAGCGACACCGAGGAGACGAAGGGGTCCAACGCGGCCGATATGATCCGGTCGGCGATCCGCTCGTCCTCGAAGCTCAAGGATCGGAACGTAGAGGTCTATGCTACGGGGTCCTACGCGAACAACACCAACATCCGGTTGAGCAGCGACATCGATGTAGCCATCGTTCTCCGCGACGCCCTGTACTACCAACTCCCCGACGGCGTCAGCGCGGCCGAAGTCGGACTCACCGGCACCGCCACATACCTGTACGACGAGTTCAGGGAGGATGTCGGTGCGGCACTGCGCGCCAAATTCGGAGCAGGCGTCAAGCCCGAAAAAAAGACGTTCACCATCCGCGAGAACGACCACCGGCTCAACGCCGACGCCACCGCATTCCTTGAGCACCGCCGTTACACGACCAAGGACCATCGCGGCGTGTGGCAGTACCTTGAAGGGGTCGAGCTTCGGCCTCGGCAGGCACCGTCGATCAGGATCCAGAACTGGCATCGACAGCACTACGCCGCAGGGGTCGCGAAGAATGACAGGACCGGGCGTCGCTTCAAGCGGGTCTCTCGCATCCTCAAGAACCTTAGAGACGCGATGTCGAACGACGGCACCGCAGCCGCCAGGGCCGCTGCGGCGGCCACGCCGTCGTTTCTGATCGAGTGCCTCGTATTCAACGCGCCCGACGACAAGTTCAATCTCGTCGATGGCAGCTACTACGAGGACGTGAAGGCCGTCGTGGCGTGCCTATGGCACCGCACCAAGCCCGACGCCGAGGGCAAGAAGTACGTCGAGGTGAGCGGACTGAAGTGGCTCTTCCAAGGTCCCCAGCCCTGGACGATGGCCCAAGCGAACGACTTCCTGATACAAGCTTGGTACCAGGTCGGCTTCAAGAACGACTGATCGAGGTTGCTGTTTGATCTCGCGTTTCCCTCTCGCTGTGCTCGTCGTGTTCGCTGCTTGCGTCTGGGCGCTCGTACTTGCCGGGCATGGCTGGCTGATCCCAGCCTCTTTCTTCACGCCCCTGTCGTTAGTGATCGGTGCGTTGTCCCTGGTGCTTTTGGCCTTCGACCGCATCGCTTGGACCTGGCCTGGGGTGAGGATCCTCGCGCGACGGCCCGACCTGCGAGGGACGTGGCGCGGCGCGCTCAAGTCCGACTGGAAGAAGGAGGACGGCAGCGGCGTCGAGCCCCTCGACGTGTTCTTGGTGGTCCACCAGACTTTCTCGGAGATCCACCTGCGCCTCCTCACCCCGGAGTCGCACTCGACGGCCATCACTGCGACGGTGCAACGGGAGCCCGACGAGCGGTACGCGGTCGCGAGCCTCTACCGCAACGAGCCGAAGCTGGAGGTTCGCCACAGGAGCCCGATCCACCGTGGCGGGCTTCATCTTCTCGTGGTCGGCGAAGAGGGGGATAGGTTGCAGGGCGAGTACTGGACCGACCGCGGGACCCGTGGAAGCCTCGACCTACGGCGTATCTCGCGACGCGCGGCGCTCGACTACGAGGCGGCGGGCGCACTCGCGCAGCCGAGCGCGGGGTCGTAGCGATGCCCCGTCGCTGGACCCTCAACGAACTGCACGGCTACTACCTTGAGCGCCGTCACGCGACGGTCCACGCCCGAGGGCGAGAGGTCTATGACGTGAAGATCGTTCGCGACCCCGATGGGCGTCAGCACCTGGGCAGGCGTGTACACCACGGACGAACCTGCCGGCGACCAGCGCGGCCGTGCGCCTCGGCCGGACCCGCCGGCGCCGCTCCGGCTGCCCGAGCTGCTGGCGCTCCTCCCCGACGAGGGGTCGGGTGAGGGGTAGGACCAGGACGACCGGTAGCCACCGTAGCGGCTACCACACGCAGGACAGGCCGCCGCCGCGCTCGCTGTACGATGTCCCCTCACCGGTGCCGTGCATCGAGCCATTCCTTAGTCCTTCCGTGCATAGTCGCGGTCCCATAGCCGATTGTCCACCCGGCCGCTCAAGCGCGTGCGCGCCTCGATAGCGCGGCGGGGCCTGGCGTGAAACCAGGATGGCCTGGATCAGTCAGTACCCCCAGTCCTCATGCGCCACCGGCGCCCGGTTCAGCTCGTCCCTCAGGACCCGCCACTGCGGCAGGTGCTTGTCCATCAACCCCCGGAAGCGGTCGCTGTGCGTCGGCTCCAGCAGGTGCACCAGCTCGTGCACGAGCACGTACTCCAGGCACTCCCGCGGCTTCTTGGCCAGCTCGGTGTTGAGCCGGATGGTGGTCGAGGTCGGGTTGCAGCTGCCCCACTTCGTCTTCATGCGCTGAACGAAGAGGCGGGGGGCCGGGACGCCGAGGCGGGCGGTCCAGCGGTCGATCAGCGGCGCCGTGGCCCCTCGCACCTGGTCTCGGTACCAGAGGGCGACGATGTCGTGGCGGCGGGCTTCGTCGGTGCCTGGCCGGACGTAGAGCAGCAGCTCGTGGTGAGCGATCTCGACCTCGGGCGCGGCCTCGCGCTCGATGATGCGCAGCAGGTAGCGCTGGCCCCACAGGTAATGGCTCTCGCGGTCGAGGTACTCGCGGGGCGTCTCCCGCTCCTGGGCTTGGAGCTCGGCCTGCTGGCGGCGGATCCGAACCTGGCCGCTCTACGGGGGGACGACAGCGCTGGGGCCGCGAACGTGCAGCCGCGCGTCCGCCGGGCCACCTTCAAGGAGTTGGACGTGGCCATCACGGTGCGCCTCCGTGAGTGCGTTGCCGCCAGTGGTCAGGGTTGCGGGCGACGAGGACGTGGGAAGCTGTTCACCCGGGTGTCGTTGGTTCGAGTCCAACAGGGGGAGCCATCTTCCTCCAGAACCGTCGAGCAACGCCGAAGAAGCCGAAGCCAGATCGGACCCGAAGCGACTCGAACAGACCGGATCGGACACGGATCGGACACGATGATGTGTCCCAGGCGTGTCCGCTTTTCTGCGTGTGGCGATCGGTGAGCGCTCGCACCAACGGCGGCGAGGGCTGCTGTGCGTCGCGATCGCAGCAGGCCATCGCGCTGGCCCGGGCAGCGTCGGAGGTCGTCCCGTTCGTGTGATGTGGATGTGCCGGGCTCGTAGGGCTACCGACACACCGAGCAGAGTGACTGCGGCCGCAGGTCGACAGCCTTCGCCGAACGCGACCGCTTGCCGGGGTGCCGCCAGCCGAAGAGCGTCTCCACATCACCTTCCTGGTCGCACGACGGGCAGCGGCGCCGCTGAGGCAGGCTCACGCCCTCGTGCCCCATCGTCGCGGCCAGGCTCCGCGCGATCGGCGCCATGGTGCCCACCCGTGCCAGGTTCTCGTCCGCCCGCACCAGCCCGAGCGAGCCGACCGAGCGTCGACTTAACGGTAGATTGGAGTGACGGACGTCGGTCGGTGACGGGCGCCGACGGTCGTCGGTCCGGTCAGCGCCAACGCGCGAAGCGGGACTGTGGGCGTGCATGCGCGGTGCATCCGCGCCGTCGTGTCCGTGCCCTTCGCGATGTCCGACCTTCGGTCGGTGCTCGAGTCCCACGCCGACGCCGCCTGGTCGGCGGCGGCCGACGCAGACGTGCCCGTCCCTGGGTGGCGGCGGCGGGTGGTGGAGCGCATGAGCCACTGCGGTGACCCGCACACCGGCTTCGTGTGGTGGCGGTGCGACCCGTGCGGGGTGGACCGATTGGTGGCGGCGTCGTGCAAGGCGTCGGGT
>JBLFXJ010000504.1:0-4789 GCA_047609825.1 Myxococcota bacterium | reverse complement strand
ACGTGGAGCTGTGCCCCGAGGACATGGACGGTCAGCTTCGTGACGAGCGGCCGGACGTGGGCGCGGATGAGCTGCGGTTCTAGATCTCGAGCGACCTACGGCTCGATCACGGTCTCGGTCGGAGGCGGGGAGTCGCCGGCCGCGGGTGGGGCATCGTCGAACGCGCGCGCCTGCGCCTCGCGGAGCACATCCTCGGGCCGCTTGGGCACCTCGTCGGGATCCGGGATGGCGTACTGGAGCAGGGGCACCTCAGGATCTTCGCCCTCGAACTCCACCAACGGCCGCTCGGGCGCGCCGCCCAGGGCCACCAGTGCCAGTCGGCCATAGGCCTCTAGCCGCCGGAGCATCCAGTCGTACCGGGCGGACAGCATGTTCGGCATGTCCTGAGTGAACCGGATGTACAGGCGGAACTCCTCGAGCTCGCGGAAGAACGTGTCGACCACCACGACCTCCTCCAGCTCGAGGCAGGCGAGGTCATGGAACGTGAGCGTGTTCCACCGGCTGAACACCGTCTCGAGGAATGGCGCCCGATCGCGATGGCTGCTCCACATCGCGATGAGGAACTCCTTGCGAACGTCGAGGTCTTCGACGATGCGGGCGACCTCCAGGGCGACCAGGGTGCGGAGGCGCTTCGCGCGTGTGGCGTCGTCAACGTGGGGGGGAATCATGCGGTTGCCGGGGCGTGAGGGCGGGGCGCAGTGCCCGGGAGCAGGCAGGTATCCTCACCGCTCGCCGAGTGCGCGCTGGTACACCGCGCGGCGCGGCAGATCGAACGCGCTGGCTACGGCGTCTCGGATGGTCGACGGTGACACACCCGCAGCGACCAGTCCGTCGACCAAGGCCTCGATCCGAGGCCCCAGGGTGCTGCGCTCTGCCGACGGGGCGCCTGCGACCACCAAGGTCATCTCTCCGATCACGTCGGCGGGGTCTGCGACCAGTCCCGCGTGGATCTCCGCGAGTGTGCCCCGCCGGAATCGCTGCCACTGCTTGGTCAGGCTGATCGCGAGGCAGGCTTGGCGGTCACCGAGCGCCTCGCTGGCGTCGGAGAGGGTGGCGACGATGCGGTGGGGCGCCTCGAACGCGATCCAGGTGCACTCCAGCGCGGCGTGCTCGGCGAGCCAAGTTCGGCGTTTTCCACCGGTGCGAGGTGGAAAGCCAACGAACTGGAACCGGTCGGTCGGCAGGCCCGAAGCGGCGAGGGCCGCGATCGGCGCGCAGGGACCTGGGATGACGTCGACGGTGTGGCCGGCCTCGACCGCTGCGCGGACCAGCCGGTAGCCCGGGTCCGAGACCAACGGCATGCCAGCGTCCGAAACCAGGGCCAACGTGCCCTCACCGAGCTGATCGATCAGCTCCGGCGCCCTGTCTCGGGCGTTGTGGTCGTGGTACGACTGCAGGCGTCTGACGCTGATGCCCACGCGTGCAAGCCGCTCCCGTGCGATGCGGGTGTCTTCGGCCGCGACCAGATCTGCGCCAGCGAGCGCATCACGCGCCCGGGGCGACCAGTCGCCGTCGTTGCCGATCGGCGTGCCGACCACCACAAGACGTCCCACGCTGCTCCGTCAGATGCCGAGGAGCGAGTACAGGTCGAACTGCACCCTCCACCGGCCCTCGAAGTAGTTGTCGGCGAGGGGACCAGGAGCGGGCGCCAGCTGTGGATCGAGCGAGGTTCCATCGATCTCGCCGCAGCTTGAATCGTAGCCGAACACATAGCCGGCCTCGGTGGCGACCTCGCGGTTCGGCGTGACGTACGCACCGAACACGTAGGGCTCCCACTCCGACTCCCACACATCCGCTCCGAGTTCGAACTCGAGGCCAGGGCGAACATTGAGGAGCTCCCCCATCCCGATGCCCCAGTCGAGGGACTGGAGCGCCACGCGTAGGTCGGGGCTGCCCCAGCGGGATGCGTCGACCCGCGTGCAGTCGCTGACGCCGTCGGCGAGCACCAGATCGAACGACTGGTACAGCTGTCCGCCGGAGCTGGTCTCCCACTTCGTGGCGGACGGCGTAGCCGCGCTCGCGTCGTACACGATGGTGCACAGCGGCGTGCGAAGCGGGCTGTACACGGTGAACGTGACGGTGGCGCTCACCGGGGTGAACACGCCGGCACCCGAGTAGTCCCAGGCGTAGTCTTCGATCGAGCCGCCGTTCACGACGAGGTCCCAGTCCACGCCGACGAACCGTGGCTCCATGTTCGGCAGCGGCGGCAGGGTGGGGTCTGCCTCGACGACGGACGGCCAGGCGCAGTCGGGATCGTCCGCGGCATCGTTCGGATTGAGGCCGCGCCCGATCTCCGCGCCATCGGGGGTGCCCCCGCCGTCGGTGTCTGCGACTGCGGGATCGGTTGCCCACACCGTCACCTCGTCGCCATCGAGCACGCCGTCGAGGTCGGTGTCACGGTGGGTGGGGTCCGTCTCCCACCTGCTGATCTCAGCGCCATCATCCAGACCGTCGCCGTCGGTGTCGCGGACGGTGGGGTCGGTGCCCAGTTCCAGCTCCTCGGCGTCGCCCAGCCCATCGAAGTCCGTGTCGGCCAGGGCGGGGTTCGTGCCGTGGATGAACACCTCGGCGCCGTCGTCCAGGCCGTCACCGTCGGTGTCGCGCGCTGCCGGGTTGGACAGGTACAGCTCGGCTTCGTCGCCATCTTCCAGGCCATCGCCGTCGGTGTCGCGGAGCATGGGGTCGGAGCCCCACACGTTCACCTCGTCGCCGTCGAGCAGGCGGTCGCCATCCGAGTCAGGGTTCCGCGGGTCGGTGGGCCCGGCGTACTCCACGCCGTCGTCGAGGCCATCGCGGTCGGTGTCGGCGATGCGCGGGTCGGTGCCCACTTCCATGCCCTCGAAGGCGTCGTCGAGGCCATCGCCGTCGGTGTCGCGCTGCCGCGGGTTGGTCCCGAATCGGTCCTCGATGCCGTCGTCCAGGCCGTCGCCATCGGTGTCGGCGACGGTGGGGTCGGTGCCGATGATGTTGGCCTCGTAGCCGTCGGGCAGGCCGTCGCCGTCCGTGTCGAAGTTGAACGGATCGGTGTTGAACTCGAACACCTCGTCACCGTCGAACAGGCCGTCTGCGTCCGTGTCGGCGTCGGTGGGGTCGGTCAGGTAGTCGTTGAGCTCCTCACCATCACCGAGGCCGTCGAAGTCGCTGTCCCAGTTGGTGGGGTTGGTGCCGTGCAGGCGCACCTCGTCGTAGTCGCTGAGCAGGTCGCCGTCGGAGTCAGACTCGGTGGGGGACGTGCCGTGGCCGAGCTCCTGACCGTCGTACAGGCCATCGCCATCGGTGTCGGCCAACGATGGGTTGCTGCCGATCTCGACCTCGTCGCCGTCGTCCAGGCCGTCGCCATCGGAGTCGGCCTTCGCGGGATCGGTGTTGTAGATGTCCAGCTCGTCGGGGTCGGACAGCCCGTCGCGGTCGGAATCGGAGCTGTTCGGGTTGGTCCCGTGCACCTTGACTTCGTCGTAGTCGTTGATGCCGTCGAAGTCGGTGTCGGTCTCTACCGGGCTTGACCCGAACCGATTGACCTCGTCTCCATCTTCGAGGCCGTCGCCGTCCGTGTCGGGGTTGTTCGGGTCGGACTTCCACTCGGTGAGCTCGATCACGTCTGTGAGGCCATCGCCGTCGGAATCGAGCGTGGGATCGATCTCCTCGCCGTTCTTGTCGTTTGACGCAGGCGGCTCGGTGCAGCCGGCGGCCAGGGCTGCCATGAGCAGGAGGGTCGCGGGGCGGACCATGTGGGAGGACCTCCGAAGGACGTCGACGGCGGCAGTACCGCGGGCGAGACGATCCAGGGTAGCACGCGGGCAGTGCTCCCGCCGTCCTCCGAGGGTCGGCAGTCCAGCGCAGTGTTTCCACAGCCACACGCACCGTTGCCGCCACGTCGGTGGACGCACGCGTCTTGGCCGATAGAACGCGGCAGCACCGGCCGTTTGGCCGCAACCGCTGGAGCGCTAGATGAAGATGGCACTGTTGGGACTGCTGCTGACAAGCGGCTGCATCGAGGACGTGGGGAAGGACAAGGTGGAGGCTGTGGTCGAGGAGGTGGCGCCAGAGCCCGCTCCCGCCAAGCCGCCGCCGGGCCAGACCCGCACCTTGAAGGTGGACGCGACCAAGTCGAAGCTGCAGGCGCTCGGCGCCAAGGTCACCGCGACCCATCCCATCGTGTTCAAGAGCTTCTCCGGCGATGTGACGCTGAAGGGCGACGATGTCGTGGGCATCTCGTTCACGACGAAGACGGCGGACCTCGAGGCCGATCACCCGAAGCTCACGAAGCACCTGCTCGAAGAGGACTTCCTGTTCGTGAGCGCTCACCCCGAGGCCACCTTCGTGTCCACGGGAGTGAAGGCGGGCTCGGCGGAGCCGGGGATGACCCACACGGTGCAGGGCACCCTCACCATCCGCGGTCAGTCCAAGAAGATCACCTTCCCGGCCAAGGTCGAGGTGAGCGGCGACGCAGTGAAGGCGAGCACCGAGTTCGTCATCAACCGCCAGGACTTCGGCGTCACCTACCCCGGTCGCGCCGACGATCTGGTGCAGGACAACGTCGTGCTCACCATCAGCTTCGTCACGGGCTGAGCGTCGGTAGCGCGCTGGCTACGGTCAGCCGCACAGCCAGGACGACGACAGCCGCGCCCAGAGGGGCGCGGCTGGTTCGATTCTGTGGTTCCCGGTCAGCCCGCGGTGTCGCAGATCTCGCCGGAATCGCAGTCGGTGTCCGTGTCGGTGTCCGTATCGGTATCGGTATCGGTGTCGGTATCCGTGTCCGTATCGGTGTCCGTATCGGTGTCTGCGTCAG
>JBLFXJ010000503.1:0-4811 GCA_047609825.1 Myxococcota bacterium | reverse complement strand
GCGGTTCGCCCTCGGACTCTACGCCGCCGTACACTTCGCCCAGCTCACCCCATGGGCGGCCGAGCTGTTCTCGAACGCGGGCGTGGTGGCCGACGCCTCGGCGAGTCCAATTCTGCACGCCTTCCCCAACCTGCTCGCGCTCCACGACGGCCCAGGCTTCGTCACCGCCCTGGCCGGCCTCGCGACGGTGCTCTCGGTGCTGGTCGCGGTGGGGCTGCGGGACCGCTGGGCCGCGGTGGCGCTGTGGTACATCCTGGCCTGTTTCCTCGGCCGTAACCCCCTGATCCTCAACCCGAGCCTGCCCCACATCGGCTGGCTACTGCTCGCCCACGCCGCGGTGCCCACCTCCCCGCGGGGCTCGGTGGACGGCCGGCTACGGCCCGACCTGGCCGCCAGCTGGCACCTGCCCCGCCCGCTGTTCGCCGCGGGCTGGGTGGTGCAATGTGCGGCCTATGCGTACAGCGGCGCCACCAAGCTGGTGAGCCCGAGCTGGCTCGACGGCACCGCCCTCCGGCACATCCTCGACAACCCGCTCGCCCGCCCATCCGCTCTGCGCGACCTGGCCCTCACCCTCCCCGACGCCGTGTTCGCCGCAGGCACCTGGGGCGCGCTGGGGCTCGAGCTCGCCTTCCCCCTCCTCGCCTGCTCCCTCCGAACGCGCCCGTGGGCCTGGCTGGCCATGCTCGGCATGCACCTCGGGCTGCTGCTGTTCGTCGACTTCGCCGACCTCACCATGGGCATGCTGGTGCTCCAGCTGTTCACCTTCGAGCCCCGCTGGCTGCAGGCCATTCGGTGGCCGACCGTGGGTCCATCACCACAGACGTCCGCTGCAGGCACGGCGCCGCGACCTGAGGCGTGTTGGGGCCAGGCGGACTCGCCGAAATCCACGACTATTGTGACACGTGTCACAATAGACTCGTAATCATCCAGGTTCTATCGTCCCCCGGAGTCCCGTTGCCGACGCTCGACCTCGCCGCCGCCCGCGCCATCGCCCTGGCAGCACTCAACGAGTCCGACGACCGGGTGACGTCACACCGCGACACCCTTCGTCCCTTGCCGCAACGCGGGTCCGGCGCGACGGTCCGCCATGCACGACGACCCTGGCCACATCGCGGACCCCCTCGCCAACCCCATCGCCGCATACGGCCACGCGCTGTTCTCCCTGCTGGTCCCCGGCAGCGGTCTGTTGGTCGCGGCCTACATCGCCGACGAGGACTCCGTCGCCCACTTCGACCGCTCCCGCCTCGCGGTCGCCGGGGCGGCCTGGCTCGCCCTCGGCGTGGTCACCGCCACCTGCTGCGGCCTGGTGTCGATCGCCTCGGCCGTGCACACCTGGAGCTGGATCCGGCGGTATGCCATCCCGATCGACGACGGCGCCACCTGGGAGGGACACCCGGAGGACCCGGACGAGTTGGCGGAGGAGACCGTATACGAGACCGTTGACGAGACTGTCGAGGAGGACCTGGAGCCGCTCGACGACGACGTCCCGGACGACACGCGGTTCACCGAGGCCGACCTGCGCACCTGGCCGCGGCGGGCCCACGATGGCCCCCTCGGCGACGACCTGGAGGAGTGGATCGACTCCGCGTCGGAGGCCGCGCTGGAGCGGGACCTGGCCGGTCCTGACAACCGCGCGCGACGGTCCGAGGCCCTGGTCCATGCGACGGTCGGCCGCCGACCGGAGGTGGTGCACTGGCTCCTCGCGCATGGGGCCGACATCAACCACCAGCTGGACGGGTCGGGCACACCGCTCTCCAACGCGGAGGAGCCCGCCATGATGGCCCTCCTCCTGGAGCGCGGCGCCGACCCCAACCACCGGTCCGAGAACGACTCGCACCCGCTCAACTACGCCATCGACGGGTTCCGCGCCGACGAGGTGGAGCTGCTGCTCGCCCACGGCGCCGATCCGGAAGGCGGCACCGACTCCGAGCGTCCCCTCCTGAACGCCGCCTCCCGCGCCAACACCCGCGCCGTCGCGGCGCTGGTCGCGGCCGGTGCGGACGTGACGGTGACCGACGCATACGGACTCACAGCGCTGGACCACGCGCGAGTCGTGGAGCGCACGGGCTTCCGCGACCCGAATCAGGAGATGCTGGCGATCCTGAGCGCGGCCGGGGCGCCAGAAGGGTCCCTCGACACCCTCGATCGAGCGGTGGAGGCGGCCTTCGGACCCTGGTTCCGGGACGGCTGGCTCCCGGTCACCGAGGGCGGACCCGGGCCCGACGACGGCTCGCGATTCGGGGGCCGCCCCTGGCTCCCGGCCGGATCCGCGTGGCCGCACTCAGACGCGGGCAGGCCGATGGCATTCGGGCTGCAGCTCGCGTTGGCCGAGCTCCCACCGAGGGCGCGCGCCCAGCTCGGCGACCCCGCCTCCGGGCTGCTCCAGCTGTTCTTCGATCCCGAAGACAGCTGGAACACCTCGGAGGTCCGCATCGTGCAGCCCGGCGAGGGCGGCCTGGGCGACCCACCCGAGGGCGTGGAGCTGTACCCGGCGCGCACGATCATCGGCTGGACGACGTTCCGCGATTCGCCAGGACCGTCCGAGGTCTCCCGTGGGCCGCTCCCAGACCACCTGCGCGACGCCGAGCGGGAGCACTCGGAATACATGCTCAACTCCGTCCGGGTCGGCGACAAGCTCGGCGGCTGGCCGCGCTGGGTGCAAGGCGTGACCTACCCGCCGTGCCGCACCTGTGGCACACCGCGCTCGAACCTCGTGTTCCAGCTCGGGCCCGAGCAAAACCTGGGGGAGAGCTGGGGCGACGTGGGCTCGGCCTATGTCTTGGCCTGTCCGGGCCACCCGGACGATCTGGCCTTGGTGGTCCAGTCGCACTGACCTGGCACCGCGCTCGCCCGAGCGGATCAGCGGCTTCCGGGTGCGATTGACTACACTGAGGGTACGCGGGCCCGGCTCGCCAGGAGGTGCGAACCGTGGAGCCCGTTCTCGCAGTCGCCGCCGCCCTCGGGGCCGGTGCCGCCGGACTCGGCTGGCACCACAGCCGCTGGGTGTCCTACCACCGGCACAAAGGCATCCCGGTGCCGCCGGGTGGAACGCGGTGGATGCTCGAGGAGACCCGCGACCTGGTGGTGCTGGGGGTGTGGCACGGCGTGGGCTTCCTGCGCGATGGCCTGCGCAGCCCCGCCGAGCCCAACGGCCGGCTGGTCGTGTGCGTGCACGGCTACACCCAGAACGGCACCAACTTCTGGGGCCTGCGCCGCGCCCTGGCGGAGGCCGGGCGACCCACGGTCGCCGTGTCCATGCGACACCGCCTGGCCCCCGTCGGCTGGTATGTGGATCGGCTGGAACAGGCCCTGGAGCACGCCGTCGCCTCGGTACCAGACCGGGTCGACGTGGTGGCGCACTCCATGGGCGGCATCGTGCTCCGAGCCGTGCTCGCCCGCCGCACCGATCTCGCCGAGCGACTCGGTGGCGTGGTGACCTTGGGCTCTCCCCATCGCGGCACCGCCGCCGCACGGGGCTTTGCCTGGCTGCCCGAGGTGCGCGCGCTGCGCCGGCGCTCGCCCTGGCTCGCCTCGCTGCCGTCGCTGCCCTCGTTGCTCCCCATCGGACGGGTCACCACGGTCGCCGGCAGCCTCGACACGGTCGTGTACCCAGTGGCCAGCGCGCTCGCGGAGGGGGCGCGGCAGGTGGTGCTCGACGTGGGCCACGTCGGCCTGCTCACCCGCCGGTCGGCCCATCGGCAGGTGCTCGCGGCGCTCGACGAGGACTGAGGGCGAACCCGCAGCGCATCACCGCGGATGCGGCACGAACGCGAGGTCGACGAACCACGGGCTGCCGAGCCGCACCACGTTCCGGTCGATCGGGTCCGGCGTGCCGTCCCCGTCCACGTCGAGGTAGAGTTCCGCCCGCGCTGGGAGATCGTCCAGCACCACCGGCGCCTGATCCAGCAGGCGACCGCCGAGGACCCCCAGGGCACCGGAGGGGTGGAGCAGCCCGAGGTCGTCCCCCGGCTCCCCGTCGAGCGGGGCCACGAACGGGGCGCCCTCGCCGAGATGGCGCCACGGACCGCCGATCCGGGCCACCGCCCGCCGCTGACGGTCCACCTGGAGCACCGTGTGCACGCCGTCGCCGTCCAGGTCGGCGAGGAGGACGAGTCCGGACCGTGGCAGCGTGACTCGCGCCTCCCACAGGCCACCGCGCAGCACGTACAGGGCACCACCGGATCGGGCGATCAACGCCACACCTCGGCCGTCGAGGTCGCCATGCAACAGGTCGTCCACCTTCCCAGCCAGCGCCGGCAGCGGCTCTACCTGCCAGCCATCGGCAGCCGGGCGCAGGTGGAACAGGTCGTCGCCCCCGGCGACGAATCCGTCGGCCACCGCCACAACATGCGCCACCTCCAGGTCGAGCTCGGCGGGGTCGGGACCGACCAGCGTGAGGCCGTCCCGGGTGACCGCGGCGCGGGTCTCGCCCCAGGTGGCCAGGTCGAGCACCTCCCCCGCCTCCCGGGTGGTCTTGCCGGCACCGTGGGTCGACGTGAACCCCCTGCCAGCCCAGGTCACCCGGCCGCGGTCATGCCATGCGGTCGCTATGCCCGGCCGCACACGGCCGACCTGGCTGTACACACGCGGCAAGGCCGCCCCGGAGGCGATCACTACGGAGTGCGGGTCCGACCCCAGCCCCCAGCGTCCCCTCGATCCGGACCACCACACCGTGGTCTGCCCGCCACTGTGCCGCACATGCCCCGACAACAGCCAGCTGGGCCCGTCGTCGCCCACCGGGCGCCACACGCCTTCTGTCGCCGCCATCAGCACGGCCGGCGTGCCCACCCACGCCACCGCATCCGCCGCGG
>JBLFXJ010000502.1:0-4813 GCA_047609825.1 Myxococcota bacterium | reverse complement strand
GCGAAGCGCCGGCAGTTCACCCCCCGCTATAAGCGCGATATGGTCGCACAATACGGGGTTATAGGCTCCAAGGAGCGTGGCGCGCTGCTTCGGCGGGAGGGGCTGTACTACAGCCACATCACCCGGTGGCGCTGGCAGCTCCAGCAGGCCGACAAGAAGGCCGCTGCCAAGGCCGCCGCCAAGGCCAAAGTGGCGAAGGCGACGGTCAGCAAGGCCCGCTACGACGCCCTTAAGCAGCAGCTCGCAGAGACCGCCGCCCAGCTTGAGCAGGCCAACAGCATCATCGCTGCCCAAAAAAAGCTCTCCGACCTGCTCTTCTCGCACTCCCACGACCGCGTCGACGAGAACTCCAAGTGAACGGTGTCCGCGCGCTCACGGCGACGGTGCCGATCACTCAGGCCTGTGAGGTCTTCGGGATCAGCCGAGCGAGCTACTATCGGGCGATCCAGCCGACCGCGTCGCGTCCATCGCGATACCCGTCGCCGTCGAACAAGCTGAGCGCGTCCCAACGACAGCAGATCCTCGACCTGCTGGTCCACCCCGACTACGTCGATCAGACGCCGTACGAGCTCTACTACACGCTCCTGGACAAGGGGATCTACCTCTGCTCGGTGCGGACGATGTACCGTCTGCTCAACGAGCAGGGCTGGCTGAAACAGCGACGGGATGTGCTTCGCCATCCGCCGAGCCATCGGCCGCAGCTGGTCGCGCAGGGCCCCAACGAGGTCTGGAGCTGGGACATCAGCAACCTCAAGGGACCCGTGAAGGGGATGTTCTTCAAGCTGTACGTGGTGATCGACATCTTCAGCCGTGCGGTGGTGGGGTGGACGGTCAGCGGGACGGAGAGCGGCGCCCTGGCGCGGGACCTGGTCGAGCAGTCCTGCGCCCGCCACGGGATCCCCCGAAGCCAGCTCACGCTGCACTCCGATCGCGGCGCCGCGATGGTCAGCGCTCCACTGCGCGATCTCCTCGACAAGCTCGATGTCCGACACAGCTTCGCGCGTCCGTACACGCCGAACGACAATCCGTTCTCCGAGTCGCACTTCCGCACGCTCAAGGACCACCCCTCGTTCCCCGATTGCTTCGGCAGCATCGACGATGCCGTGCGGTTCTGCCGCAAATTCTTCGCGTGGTACAACCACCACCACTATCACTCCGGGATCGCGTTTCTGCCCCCTGTGGTCGTACACACCGGCCAGCAAGCGGTCTGGCTGGCGCGACGGCAGCACACGCTGGACGAGGCGTACCGTGCCCATCCCGAGCGGTTCTCGACGCCGCCACGCCCCCCACAGCTGCCCGAGGAGGTCTGGATCAACCCACCCCTCGAACCGAACCTCGCCACCGCCGCAGTGCGCTCTGACGCGTCGGAGGAGGCAGCGGGAGGCGGAGGGGGACCTTCACCGAAGGCAGGTCCCCCGGAGATGACGATGTCACCGAACGAGACGGTAGAGCGTACGCCGACCCGGCACTGAGCTCTCAGCCAGCAACTTCTGACGCCACATGCGCCACAACACCTTCCCTATTTCTCAGACCCGACTGTCTCAAAACCCTTGTCACGTACCGTGGTCGTCATCGCAATCGGCCGGAGCCTGGAAGCCACGGGTCAACACCATCCACAGCGGCCTGGGGGCCTTCGAGCTCGGGCTTCGCTATGAGAAGCTTTGGTCCAGGGGCGTCGTAGATGGCGAAGCCTCCGCCGTCACGGGGGGCCTCACCTGGTTCGCCCACAAGCACATCAAGGTGCCGTTCAACCTCGTCTACACCCAGACGCCCGTGTGGAACGAGACGACGCTGGTGGTGCGGTTCCAAGCGTCGGGATGAGCAGGCAGCGGATTCCAGGCCTGCTGAAGGTGGACCCGCCGGTCTGCTGCTGGGATCCGATGATCACGCGGTCCGGAATGGCCACTCCTCAGGGCCGCGTCTTCCCCAGCTGGGAGGGCGACCTGCTCATCGGGGAGCGGCTGCGCCTGCGCACCTCATATCAGGTCGCGTTGATTGATACTCTTTGCTAAACTCCAAGGTCTGGAGGTTGAGATGGGTCGCACGATGTTCGTCGCCACACACGACACGATCGAAGAGCTTCAAGCAGAATACAAGCGCCGTATTGCGCCAGGAGACCGTGTCTATCGGGATCATCTTCAAGTGGTCTGGCTGATGAAGATGGAGGGCAACGCCACGAAGGTTGCGAAGATGATGGCGATGACCCGAAAGTGGACAGGCGAGATCATCAAGCGCTACAATGCCGATGGCATCGCAGGTTTAGGGGACGGCCGGCACAACAATCCTGGTGCGGAGCCGTTGTTGAGTCCTTCGCAGTGGGCGGCGCTGGCCGATGCGGTCGCCCACGATCCCCCTCCTGGCGGCGGTCGTTGGAGCGGTCCCAAGGTCGCGTTCTGGGCGAGTCAGACGCTGGGGAGGCCGGTGATACCGCAACAGGGATGGAGATGGATGAAGAAGCTGGGAAAGTCCTTCCGACAGCCTCGCCCCACAAACGCCGACGCCGACGAGGAGGAACAAGACCGCTTCATCCATGAAGAACTGCCGGCTCAGATTGAGGCGTTGCAGCAAGCCCATCCGGAGGCAGAACTCCATGTCTACGCACAGGATGAGCATCGGGTGGGACTCAAACCCGTGCTGCGCCGCGCATGGCTCGACAAGGGAGGCTCCGAGCCAATCCCCACGCGACACGGATACAAGTGGTTGTGGGTTAGCGGCTTTGTCTGCCCTGAAAGTGGAGCCAACCACTGGTGGTTGACAAGCCACCTCAACACCAAAGTCTTCAGCGCAACCCGGGCCGCGTTCGCCAAGGAAGCCGGCGCGGCGCCACACCGTCAGATCGCAGTTGTGTTGGACATAGCTGGATTTCATCGAGGTGGGGAACTGAAGCTCCCGGAGCACGTTCACCTCATCTGGCTCCCCTCGAAGTCGCCTGAACTTCAGCCAGCCGAGCGGCTCTGGCCACTGCTCGATGAGGCAATCATGAACTGCCTTATCGAGCAGATCAACCAAGTCGGGGAGAGAGTAGCTCAACGGTGCCGCGAGCTCTACCAACAGACCGCACTGGTCTCGGCATACACCCTCTTTCATTGGTGGCCACGCACCATATCAACCGCATATTAAGCAACGCGATTCCTTATCAGCCCTGCTCCCCACCTGGCTCGGTCGGTGGCGCACGCAGCGTGACCGTGAACCGAGAGCCTTCGCCCGGTGTGCTGTCGAGCCGGATCTGTGCACGGAGCTTGTCGACGAGCTGCTTGACGGCAAACAACCCGAGGCCGGTCGAGGGCTCACCTCCGGACGGGACCGCGGACAGCCTCGCGTGTGGTCGGTAGAGGCTCTGTTGGTCTGCGGCGGTGAATCCGGGTCCATCGTCCTCGACGAGGATGGCTACGCCTTTCGCCACGCGCTCGTGCCTGAGCCGGACGGTCGCGCCAGGCGCGGAGAACTTCAGCGCGTTGACCAGGAGGTTCTCGATGATCTCCCTCATCATCTGACGATCTACCCACGCGAGCACGGCGCTGTCACCGCCCACGGTGATTCGCTGGCCCTTTCGCGCCGCGCGTGCCTCGAAGTCGTGGGCGATGTGCTGGCAGTGCTGCCCGAGCTCCACGGCGCCCCAAGATGGCGACCGGGCGTCCAGGGTCTCCTCTTCGAGGACCGCGCTCACGCGGTCGGTGATGCGATCGGCAGCCTTCGCAATCGCCGCGGCGTCATCAGCCGCCTCAACATTTCCTCGCTGCCGAAGCTCGTTCTCCAGGAGCTCAGCCAACCCCAGGATGGCCATGATCGGGTTGCGCAGGTCGTGCACGATCACGCCCAGCGCATGCCGCCTGGCCTCGACCCCGTCTTGAAGCTGGGAGTGCGCCTGGGACAGCGAGTCCAGTCGGGACTCGGCCGCTTCGGCTCGCGCAACCGCGGCCCAGACCTCCTGCTCAGCCCGTGCGGCGGTGAGGTGGGCGGCGTTGAGGCGGGCGCGGTTCGCGTCTTGTCGATCGAGCGCAGCCCGGAGCAACCGGATGGACTCCGCCAGATCGCCGCGCTGCTCGGCGAGGAACGTGCGGACGTCGAGCACGGAGGCATCCACTTCGACGCTGCCCAGGTCCGCCGCGATCGTGGCCGCCTGCTGGATCGCCGATGCGGCTTCGGATTCGCGTGCCTCATGGTGCGCGAGCAGGCCCAACGCCAGCAGCCGTCTGACCTCGCTCGCGCCGGCGAACATGTCAACATCGTGTCCCGCCAGCACAGCCCTGGCGTCATCGGAACGGCCCATCCGCGCCAGGATCAGCGCCAGGCGAGGAACAGCATCGGCCACCACGAGATCCGAGCCTACGGCGATCGCGTCTTGGTACGCCGCAATCGCGTCGGCCTGGGCGCCCCGGAACCAGTTCACTTCCGCCCGGTTGAGCGACAACACGCCGCGCCAGCTCCGGTATGCCGCCGGCGGCGCGTGCTCCTCGGCCTTGGCGAGCGTGGCCAGTGCCCCGTCGAAGTCTCCGCCACGCGCTTGCACCCACGCGAAGTTGGCCAGACACACCCTCATCTGGGTCTGTCCAGGCGTTCGACGACACTGGGTGATCGCGAGCTCGAGGGTCTCCAGCGAGCCTTGCCAGTCTCCGAGCAAGCGCAACACCAGCCCGAGGTTGACGAGGGACGACGCCAGGTTGAGCCCCAGCCCGGGCTGGGACCGCAGCGCGATCGCCCGCCGAAACTGCACCAGCGCTTCATGATGCCGTTCGGCTATTAACAACGCATAGCCCAGGTTGTTCGAGTATCGACCTCGCTGCTCCAGGTCACCATAGAGCCTCACCAGGTC
>JBLFXJ010000501.1:0-4840 GCA_047609825.1 Myxococcota bacterium | reverse complement strand
ACCGACCGAAGGTCGGACATCGCGAAGCGCACGGACACGACGGCGCAGATGCACCGCGCATGCACGCCCACAGTCCGGCTTCGCGCGTTGGCGCTGACCGGACCGACGACCGTCGGCGCCCGTCACCGACCGACGTCCGTCGCACCCACACGCGGGACCTTGCCCGACGGGGAACGCTCAGCAACCCTGCCCGCGCCGGTCGCGTCGTCCGCGACCGCGTCGGCGTCGATCAGCACCCAGCCGGTCATGTATTTCGTTCCTCGGCGCAGCCCGTCGGCGCCGGGCTCTTCGAGGAGCGTGGGGAACGCCTCCTTCGAGCACCGGATCATCATCCGGCCGTCGCTGTGGGCGCCCACCGCCATGTTGCCACCGATGGTCCAGCCGATACCGCCGAACATCTTCTTCTCCACCACGCCCGCGGCAGCCTCGATGAGTGGGCGGATGCGGGTTGCCAGCGCCGGATCGTAGGGCATCGTCGACCTCCAGGGGGACCGCGGGATTGAACTCCGCTCCGCGTTACGCGGCGCAACTGAACCAGGGGTTCCACCGATGTCCGACTCGCCCGCGTTCGATCTGTTTGCCAACGCCTATGATGCCTGGTTCGCCGACAACCTCGACCTGCTCGAGTCCGAGGTCCGGCTGATCGCGCATGCTTGGCCCGGCGCTGGCGACGCGCTGTCGGTCGGGTGCGGCACCGGCCTGTTCGAGACGGTGCTCGCCCGGGATCACGGGGTGCACATCACCCGGGGCATCGAGCCGGCGGAGGGCATGGCCGCCGTGGCGCGAGAGCGCGGCATGGACGTGGCCATCGGCACGGCGGAGACCGGCGACCTGGGCCAGGCGGCGCACGACATCGTGCTGTTCAACGGGTCCACCTCTTATGTGAAGGACCTGGAGGGCGCGTTCCGTCGGGCCCACGCGGCCCTGCGTCCTGGCGGGCATGTAGTGGTCGTGGATGTGCCGCGGGAGAGCGGGTACGGCGTGCTGTACTGCCTCGCAAACGCGCTGGGCACCTGGGACCACCCGGTGTTCGCGGGCGTGAAGCCCCGGGCCGCCTACCCGCTGCCGTTCGTTCAGGCCGCCACCTGGCACACCACCGCCGAGCGCGTCGTGGCGCTGGAGGCCGCGGGGTTCGAGGTGGTTCGCACCGCCCAGACCCTCACCCGTCACCCGGTGTTCGCGCCGGACGGCGTGGAGGACCCCCGGGACGGCCACGACGCCGGGGACTACGTGGCGATCGTCGCCCGCCGTGGCTAGAGCCGCCCGCCTCCGCGAGGCTGCGGCGCCGCTCCGGGCCGCCTGTCGGGCCCACCCGTTCGTGCTGGGGATCGGAGACGGCTCGCTGCCGCCGGAGACCTTCGCGCGGTGGGTGGTGCAGGACTGGCTGTACCTGCAGACCTATGCGGACGTGCTCGACCGGGCGGCGGAGCTGGCCGGGGGGCGGTGGGCCGAGCTGGCCACCCTCACCCGGGACGAAGAGCTGCGCCTGCACCGCACCTTTGCCGCCCGGTTCGGGCTCTCTGCCGCCGATCTGGATGGCGCCACCCCGTGGCCGGCGACCGTCGCCTACACGGGATTCCTGCGCACGCACGCCGATTCTTATCCCACACTGGTCGCGTCGCTGGTGCCCTGTGGGGTCGGGTATGTGGAGCTCGCCCAGGGCCTGGCGGTCCAGCCGCCCGCAGACCCCCGGTATGCGGACTGGGTGGCGATGTATGCCGACCCGGTGTTCGCCGAGGCCGTGGCCTGGATGGAGGCGGAGCTGGATGCGGTGCACGCCGATGATGCGGCGCTCGCGGCGGTGTATGCGGCGGGTGCTGCGCATGAGCTGGCGTTCTGGGAGCAGCTGTGGCGGGGTGGGTGAGGCTGCCGAGACCGGCGATGATCGCCGGTCTGCCCGCTTGCCGAGACCGGCGATGATCGCCGGTCTGCCCGGCTGCCGAGACCGGCGATGATCGCCGGTCTGCCCGCTTGCCGAGACCGGCGATGGTCCAGGCCCGAGTCAAGGACCGGCCCGATCTGCGCAAGTATCCTGCGCTACACTCGGGCCGGTTCGCAGACGAGCAGACTGGACCCCCAAGCTGAAGATCGCCGGTCTGCACACTCCGAATGCTCAGCGCTCCCACGACCCTCTGACGAACGGTGCCGGCGGCCGCGTCTGCACGCCGCCCGCTTCGGTGGGATCGAGCACGATCGTGAACGAGCCCTTGCGGATGGTGACTGCACCTTCGTCGTCCACCTCGAACGTGTGCTCCGACCAGCGCACGTAGTGGCGATGGGCCAGCCAGCGCACCTCGGAGGGGCGCGCGGGGTCGAGGCGGGCGGCCTCGCTGATGTCGAACAGGCACTCGCCAGTTCCCGGCCGGTCGTCGCTCGGCGCGAACCGGATGCAGCCGAACGCGGCACCGGTGGGGTCGTGGAGGATCAGCGTGTTCGAGGGGAGGGTGGTCATGGGCGCGGCTAACCTGCCGTGCAGCACTCCGAGACGACAGCCGCGACGCCCGGAGAGAATCGCAGCCTGCGGCCGGTCTGCTTGCCTCGGGCTGACGGGGCGAGGGGCGGGGAGGGCGGCCTCCGCTATGGTGTGTACAGAGGAGGTCGACTGCACAGCTACACCTGGGCTGCGCTCGCGCTGTCGCTTGCGGCCTGCTCGACCTCGCCGTCGGCGCTGCGGGTGCGCTCCGCAACGCCGAACATCCTCTGCGTCGCGGAGGAACCTGGCGTGGTGTCCGTCGAAGGAACGGGCTTCGCAGCTGTGCTCACGGGCGGTCTGACCGACGCGGCCGGGATGGCCCGCCCGTCGGCGGAGCTCGTGCCGGTGTCGGGGTTGGCCGAGGGCAGTCCGCCCCCCGACGTGAGCTCTGTGGCCCTGCCGGACCTGCGCTGGCGGAGCGCCACGGCCCTCGACCTGACCCTCGGCCGAGGCGTGCCCCCTGCGACCTACGACCTGGTGGTCACCGGGGTGGACGGTGCCTCGGATGCGGTGGCGGTCGCCGTCGCCGGCCGGCCCCGGGTGGACGACGCCATCCCGCGGAAGATCTGCCAGGCGGCCTCGGGGGTCGTGGTACGCCTCCACGGAACAGGGTTCCTCGTGCTGAACGGGGAAGGTCCCACCGTCTCCATCGGCAGCGTGGCCCTCCCGACCGCGCCCGCGGAGTGCGAGCCACTCGCGGTGGACCCCGAGAGCTCCGTGTGCACCGCGCTGGACGTGACCGTCGATGGCACGGTGTACCCGGCGGGTGCGCTGGAGCTGGCGGTCCGCAACCCATCGCCCGCGGGCTGTGCCGCGAGCGCGCCCACGTCGCTGGTGGTCACGCCGCCCCCCACGCTGGTCTCGGTGACCCCTGAGGCGGTCTGTGTCGCCGACGGCGCGTGGGTGACCGTGTCGGGCAGCGGCCTGACCGAAGGCGCGCAGGTCACAGTGGGCGGGGTGCCCGCCGCAGCGGTGGAGCATGTCGACGACCGCACCCTGCGGGTGGAGCTCGACCCCGCGACGCCCATCGGGCCGGCCGACGTCGTGGTGCAGGTGCCCTCTGGCTGCGGCGCGACGCTGCCCGCAGGCGTAGACGTAGCCCCACCTCCGCTGGTCTGGGGCGTCACCCCGAGCGCTGTCTACGCCCCCATCGGGGCCGAGGTCGTGGTGTGGGTGAGCGGGCTGGTCGCGCCGGTCAGCGAGGTGATGTTGGAGGGGCCCGACGGCGCCGTCGTCGTTGTCGACTGGTCGTGGGATGCCGACGCTGGCGGGCGGATCGACGTCACGGTCCCGGGGGGCTTGGCGTCGGGACTGTGGACGGTCGCGGTGTCCGACGACACGGGCTGTGGAGCGGCCTTCGGCGGGCTCACCGTCGTCGACACGCCCACGCTCGCCCTCGAGGCGGTGGAGCCCGGGCAGGCCTGGGCCTTCGATCGCACGCCCATGGTGTTGACGGCCACCGACCCTCCTCCGGTGGGTCAGGTGGGCTTCGCTGACGGGCTCCGCGTAGACCTCATCGGCCCGGCGCCGCTCACCGCGTCCGTGCCGGTCCTGGCGGCGGAGATGGACTCGTCGGCGCGGGCTCGCGCGACCGTGCCAGAGGGCCTGGCGGTGGGTCAATATGGGGTGTTGGTCACCCAGCCCGACGGGTCGCTGGGCTGGCTCCCGGACGCCGTCACGGTGTCGTTCGTGCCGCCGCCCACCATCGACTCGGCTCGCCCCGGCACGTTCCCGAACGACGACGACGCCCCGATCCGGATCCTCGGCCGCGACTTCCAGCAACCGTCAGTGGAGCTGGACTGTGACGACGGCACATCCTGGGATGCACCGGTGGATTCGTGGGACTTCGGCGAGATCCTGGCGGTGGTCCCGGCCCGGTCCATCGACCGCGGGGTGTGCACGGTGACCGTGATCAACGAGGACGGGGCCAGGGCGACGTGGTCCGCGTTCTCGGTCACCAACCCCGCGCAGAACCTGTACGACTGGGAGGCCGCGCCAGAGCTCGAGCAGGGGCGCCGTGCCCCCATCGCTGCCGCCGCGAGGATCGATGCGGTGAGCCGCCGCGTGTGGGCTATCGGCGGCGATCGGGGCACACCGGAAGAGGCCCTGTCCACCGTCGAGGTCGCCCAGGTGGGCGTGTACGGCGACCTGGGACCGTGGGCGACCCTGCCGATCGAGCTGCCGGGGCCGCTCACCTTGTCGGGCGGGGCGGTCATCGGCCGGTTCGTGTACTTGCTCGGCGGGCATGACGGTGTGGGACCGGTGGCCGACGTGTCCCGTGCCATCGCGCTGGACCCGGTGGAGGCGCCGTCGATCACGGATGTGGAGGTGGCGGACGGTGGCGGAGACGGGCTCACGGCGGGCCGG
>JBLFXJ010000500.1:0-4850 GCA_047609825.1 Myxococcota bacterium | reverse complement strand
AGCCGCGGGGTGAGCTGTGCGTAAGCCCCGCGCCTCTCCTCACCGCACCCACCGCGGCAGCCACTCCGGACTGTCGCTCGTGGTCACCCGATGCACCGCACTCCCATCCGCCGCCCCAACCCACACATCCGGATCACCCGCCCGGCTCGACGTGAACGCCAACCACGTACCGTCCGGAGACCAGCTCGGGTGCTCATCCACGCCCGGACCGTCGAGCACCGCCCGCTGAGAGCCGTCACCAGCGAGCACCACGATGCGCACCTCGGTGGGCCCCACCTGCTCCACCACCGCCAGCTCACCGCGGGAGGACCACGCCAGGTCCAGGTCCACCGCCTTCGCCGGGGGACGCAGGGCATGGGCGCCGCTGCCGTCGGCCGCCGAAATCCACACCCGCGGCATGCCATCCCGCGACGAGAGCCACGCGATGCGGTCGCCGGAGGGCGACCACCGGGGGCGCACATCATCGGCGGGGTGGTTCGTGAGCCGCCGAGCACCGGTGCCGTCCGCCACCATCACATACACCTCGGCGTTGCCGTCGCGGCTCGAGCCGAACGCGATCTTCCGACCATCCGGTGACACTGCCGGCTCGAAGCTCCCGTGTTTCTCGTCGGTGAGTCGGCGAGGGGCGCCGCCTGCCCGATCGGCCCGGTACAGGTCTCGGTAGCTGCGGGCGTCGCTCTCGAACACCAGCCACCGGCCGCCCGGCGCCCAGCTCGGGTTGCGCACCATGCCGGCGGGCGGGGTGAGGGCCGTGGGTTCGCCGCCGGCGAAGGGCACCAGCCACAGCTGCTCGCGGTGGGTGTCGCCTTCGTCTTCGGATGTGACCACCAGCGCGGCCTCGCCGGTGGGGTCGGGCTCGCCCGGGAATGCGCTGCCGGTGAACGCACCCAGGACCTGCGCACCGGCACCGTCGGTAGACACCACAGCGACCGTCGGCACGGGTCCACCCTCGGTCACATGCAGCAAGCGACCGGCGGGGACCGTTACGGGGGGCGGTTCGGCAGGCGCCGGCGCAGTCGCGGGCGGCGGGGGCTCAGCAGGCGGTTTGGGGGCGGGCGTGCACGCGAGCGCGATGAGCAATGCGATCACAGGGCCTCCCCAGGCGGGTCGACGATCAGCCCGAGCTTGCGCCCGAGAGCCACCATCCGGGCGTGAATCTCCGGCACATCGGCCGTGCGGTCCAGGTGCGGGGCGGCCCGCTGCACCCACTCGGCGAGCTCCGGCTGCGGATGGGAGTCGGGGATGGCGATGCCGATGTCGTAGGTGCACTCGGGCGGCAGGTCCTCGACCTCAGGCGCCGAGAACGGAGGGATCACCGGCGGGTCCAGCGGGATTCCGGTGGCCATGCGGTCCGTGTCGAGGCAGCCGCCGAGGGAGGCCGTGGCCTTCAGGCGCTTGTTCCACGGCGTGATTCCCCACCGCTCGCAGACGTACTTCAGCACCGAGGTGTTGTCGTACACCGTGGAGTCCACCCCCTGGGTCACCCACGGCCCCACCACCAGCGCGGGCACCCGGAACCCGAGCTGGTCGAAGCCCTCGTCGGCGTAGTCATCGCGCAGGGTGGGCGGCGGCACGTGGTCGAAGAACCCGCCGTGCTCGTCATAGGTGATCACCAGCAGACACCGCTCCCACAGGGGCGACTGAGCGAGGGATTTCGCGATCAACGCCAGGTACAGCTGGCCCAGCCCCACGTGATGGGGCGGGTGGTCGTCGGCGAAGGTGAACCCGGGGTCGATCCAGGTGAACGCCGGCAGGTCGCCCGCCGCCACGTCCTCGTGGAACCGCTCGATGGTGCGCACGCCCGTGTGGCCCAGATGGTCGGCGAGCAGGCCCACGAACGGCAGGTCCACGTAGTAGTACCGCCAGTCCTCCCCCACCTCGGCGAGCGCCTGGTAGATCGACCGCTGGTCGTACACGCTCCCCAGCGGGAGCGTGTTGCCGGTGATGCCGAGGCTGGTGGCGGTCTGGCCGTAGAACCGGTTCGGCCAGGTGGGCCCCATCACCGAGCAGAACAGTCGGTCGGGCACGCAGAACTGGTCGGCGAGGGCGTAGTGGGCCGGCAGGTCGTCGCGGCCGTAGTACCCCATCACCCAGTCGGACTGGTCGGCGGCGCGGGTCTCACTGTCGTCGTGCTTGGTGACGAAGCCGTCGTTCGCGCCATCGTTGAACTGGTCGCGGGACGAGGACCAGGAGTGCGGCGGGTCGAGCTGGCAGCTCTCGGTGAGGTGGAACGGACGGCGCTCCACCCCGTCGTCATCGAGGTTCACCTCGTCGCCCGTGAGGCCGTCCACGTCGGCGCGGCCCTCCTCGAGGGACAGCGCCCCGAGGTAGTGGTCGAAGCTGCGGTTCTCCATCATCACCACGATCACGTGGTCCACCCGGCCCGGCTCGCGGGGGACCTCAGCGGTGTCATCGCCCTTTGCCTCCTCCCGTCCAGCGCAGCCCACCAGGCCAGCGGCCAGCCCGCTCCGCATCAGATCGCGCCGACTGACCGGGATCACGCGGGTCGCCATGGCACCTCCCGCGGTGGAGGTACCTGGCGTCTGGGCCACTCGCCACCCGAGCGGCGGTCGGGTTGGCTACTGCGGCAGGTCAACCGCGACCCGCGCCTGCTCCGTCCAGGGTTCGGTGCACACGATGGTGACGTTGCAGTGGGCGTTCCGGCGGGGTGTGCACACCCGGCCGCGCTCGTCGACGCTCTGACCGACCACGCCTCGCGGCACAAAGTGGGTCGACCTCCGCGACCGACAGGTCCAACGAACACCGATTTCTGGGTTTCCCCTTAAAATTTCTGCAACCGTGCACAACTTCCTGACAGAAGCGCCCCGATGCTGACCCGGCGACGAGCCCCGGTGTCAGCTCTCGGTTGGCCGCACTGTTCCCCCCGATTCCGCAAGGCCTCTCGCAAGAAAGGCAGCTGCACCCCTTTGTCCCTCGGGCGAGACCCGATGCCGGGCGCCTCGCTGGGACCACTCTCTCCGGGAGCCTTCGACAATGAATACGTTCACCACCCGCCTCTCCGTCACCACCGCCGCCGTTCTGCTGGCGTTCACCCTCGGCTGCAACACCACCGGCTCGAAGAGCGACACCGCCGACACCGCGATCGCGACCACCGGGGGCCCCACCGGCGGAGGAACCGGCGGCACCACCACCGGCGTAGGCACCGGCACGCCCGGCTACAGCACGCCCAGCGTGGTCTCCAACCTGCCGTTGGCGGGTGCCGACGGCACGCCCGTCAACCTGGCCGCCTCGGCCCTGTTCAGCGAAGCGATGGACGCCGACACCCTCACCGCCACGACCTTCTCCCTGTCCACGGGAGACCCGTCCGTGCGCATCGACGGCACCGTGATCTATGCCGACTCCACGGCCACGTTCTGGCCCGCGGGCCACCTCGTGGTGAACACCGAGTACACGGCGACCATCTCCACGGATGCGGCCAGCGCCGCCGGAATCCCCCTGACCGCCGACCACTCCTGGTCGTTCACCACCGGCGTGGACCTGGCCCCCGGGCTCCCGGTCGATCTGGGCACCGCGGCCGGCTTCGCGGTCCTCGCCAAGTCCGGGATCTCCTCGGTTCCAGCGTCGATCATCACCGGCGATATCGGCGTCAGCCCCGCGGCCGCCACCTACATCACCGGCTTCTCGCTCACCGCGGACGCGACCAACGTCTTCGCCACCTCCCCCCAGGTCATCGGGCGGGTCTACGCATCCGACTATGCGCCGCCCACGCCGTCGAACCTGACCGCTGCCGTCGGCGACATGGAGCGCGCGCTCACGGACGCCGCCAGCCGGGCGCCCGACGTGACCGAGCTCGGCGCCGGCAACGTAGGCGGCATGACCCTCGCCCCGGGCGTCTACAAGTGGGGCACCGGACTGCTGATCCCCACCGACCTCACCCTCGAGGGCAGCGCGACGGACGTGTGGATCTTCCAGATCGCGCAGGACCTCACCGTAGCGAGCGCCACGAGCGTGGTGCTGGGCGGCGGCGCGAACGCCGAGAACATCTTCTGGCAGGTGAGCGGGATGGTCGACATCGGCACCACCGCCCACATCGAGGGCACCCTCCTCACGGCCACGTCGGTCAACATGCGCACCGGCGCCTCGCTCAATGGCCGGGTGCTCGCGCAGACGGCGGTCGACCTCGACGGCGGCACGGTCACCGCGCCGTAGGGCTGGGTGCCGCAAGGCAGTAGCCTCCCGACCCCAACCCCGGGGTCGGGACGCAATCTGTAACATCAACTACCTGCGTTCATCCTACATTCCTTGTCACTCCAAGGTGTAACACCTATCGTCCAGACCCCGGGAGTCCATGACCGGGCCGCTCCAGCAGCACCTCGCCGCGTGCTTCGGGCGGCCGGGGCTCGTGCTGCACGGGGGCGTGCGCGTGGCCATGCGGGGCGCCCTGGTGAAGCGGTTCCAGGAAGACGAAGACGTGCCGTTCATGGTGCTGTCGCTCAAGGCCGGGGGCACGGGGCTGAACCTGACAGCGGCGAGCCACGTGGTGCACTTCGACCGGCGGTGGAACCCGGCGGTCGAGAACCAGGCGACCGACCGGGCGTACCGGATCGGGCAGCGGCGCTACGTGCTGGTGCACAAGTTCGGGTGCAAGGGCACCATCGAAGAGCGCATCGACGCGCTGATCCACGCCAAGCAGCACCTGTCGGACGAGGTTCTGTCCGGCGGTCCCGAGTCCAGCCTCACCGAGATGTCGAACGATGACCTGATCGATCTGGTGCGGCTCGACCTGGCCAGCGCGGTGGCGTCGTGAGCTGGTACAGCCGCACGCGACGCGGCTCCCGACTGTCGAGCCGGGGTCGCGATGGGCCGATGCCGGCGAGAGCCCACGCGAC
>JBLFXJ010000499.1:0-4852 GCA_047609825.1 Myxococcota bacterium | reverse complement strand
GCGGGATACACGCGCGGGAGCCCGGACGGAGAGCCGATGAACCCCAACAGGGCAACCGCCGCGGTGCTCGCTGTGATCGCTGCCGCGGCCGTCGCACACCAGCTGTGGTGGTGGGACTGGTTCATCGAGGACTCCGCGATCAGCTTCGCCTACACCAAGCACCTGGTGCAGGGCGACGGGCTGGTCGCCTACCCGGGCGGGGAGCGGGTCGAGGGCTACTCGAACTTCACCTGGGTGCTGCTGCTCGCGCCGTTCCAGCTGCTCGGCCTCTCCGGATTCGAGTCGGCCAAGCCGGTGTCAGCCTTCCTCACCATGCTCACCGTGCCGGTGGTGGGCGCCATCGCGTGGGAGGTCGACCGCCGCCGGGTCTCCGTGGTCGCGGCGGCGCTGGCGTTCGCGCTGCACAGCCAGGTGGCGCACTGGCACACCTCCGGGCTCGAGAACGCGCTGTTCGCGTTGCTCCTCGCCATCGGCATCTGGCGCGGCGCCGTGGAGCTGCGAACCGGCGAGTGGCCCCTGTCGGCTCTCGCCTTCGCCGCGCTCTCCGCCACCCGGCCCGAGGCCATCCTGTACGGGGCGGTGGCTGGGTTCCTGATGATGGTGTTCACGCTCCACGAGCGGCGGTCGGTGCGGCACACGCTGGCGTGGTTGGCCACCTTCTTCGCGCCGTGGTTTGCGTATCAAGGCTGGCGATACTGGTACTTCGGGTGGGTCTTTCCACAGACCTACTACGCCAAGATGAACCTGGTGACGCCCGAGCCCTGGGTCTGGGAGGGGCGCGGCTGGAAGTATGTGCGGAACTGGGCCCACAACACCGGGTCTGGCTACCTGCTGGTGGTGTTCCTCCTTGGACTGGCCGGCGCGTCCCGCTGGCGGGAGTGGCGGGTGCAGGCGGTGCTCGGGGCCACGCTCCTGGCGAGCATGGCGGTGCTGTTCGGCACGGAGCTGCGCGCCCTGTACCCGGCGCTGGTCGGCGCCCTGGCGGCCTTGTTCTACGCTGCGGTGCGCTCCGGCGGCGACCGGCCCGGGGCCGTGGTCACGGGTGCCGGCATCGCAGGCGTGGTGGCGGTGGCCGGCGCGGTCCAGATTGCGCTGTTCGCCGGCGTTCAGCTGGTGGAGCCTCCGGTGCCCCGGTGGTGGACCGAGGTGCCGTCGTACACGCTGGTGACCATCGCCGTGCTCGCCCCGCTGGCCGCGGTGGGCGCTGACGGCTGGCGCACCCGGCTCACCTGCTGGGCGCTCGCCGCGGTGGGGGTGTTCTTCGCCGTGTACAGCCAGGGCGACTGGATGGCGGACTGGCGGTGGTTGAGCCTGCCGGCGGTGCCGATGTGCGTGCTGTTCGGGCTCGGCGCGGTGCGGTTCGCCGATCTGGTGGAGGACCTGTTCACCGACGGTCAGTGGCGCGCCGGCTGGGCGGGCCTGGTGGTGATCTTCGCGATCTCGGGTGCTGCCAACCTTGCGCAGACCCACCGGGCGAAGCGCGACATCGGCCCGGAGAAGATCAAGCGTCGGGTGGAGTACAAGCAGTCGGTGCTCGAGCGCATCCACTACCGGGGCCGGGTGGTCGACCTCGACGTGGACATGGGCGGGCACATGTTCTGGTTCGACGCCGAGCTCCACGACATCGCGGGCCTGGTCGATATCCCCTTGGCCCAGCACAAGTTCGCCCGGCGGTTCATCCGCCCGTTCCTGTTCGAGGAGATCAAGCCGCACTTCGCCCACGTGCACGCGAACTGGGCGAAGAACTCCGGTATTCCGTCGTTCTCCGAGTGGAAGCGCGACTATTTCGAGCTGCCGCCGTACCGGATGGCCAGCGGCAGTCGCCATCCGGGCAACTTCATGCGTCGCGACCTGATCCTGGCCGACCGATGGGAGGGCACCGCGGGCCGGCGCGCGGTGCTCGGTCGGGTGGTGCTCGAGGGCTGGGAGCTACCGGGTGCCATCGTGGGAGTGGACCGGTGGTTCGAGCTGCACATCGGGGTTCGGGCGAAGGGAGAGGCGCGACTGCTGGCGTTCCTCGTACGTGACGGCGAGCTGGTGGACAGCTGGGACCTGCCGCTCGGGTATGACTGGATTCCTCCCACGAAGTGGTCCGTGAAGGAGGTGTTCACCGGCGTGTACGACCTGCGCCTGCCGGATGGGCTGGCGGAGGGGGAGTACGACCTCGGGTTCGTGGCGCTGGGGGCCGACGGCTCGGTGCTCGGGGCCGAGTCGCCGTCCGCGGCACCGGTGTTCGCGACAGGGGAGGTGGTGTTCCCGGGTGCGCTCACCGTCACCTCGCTGAAGGCGCGGGGCGCCGAGGCGCGGGCCGACCGGGACCGCGCAGCGGCGCTGGCGGAGGACGGGGCGTGTGTGGAGGCCGAGGCAGCGTGGGATGAGGCCATCGCCCACCGGGCCGCAGAGCGGGACTGGCGCGACGCGCATGCGCCGGCGATCCACACCGCGCTGGCCGGGTGCTGGGCCCAGACCGCCACGGGGGCGCCGGATCCGGTCGATCGGCTGGTGCGCGCCCAGCACTATGACCACCGCCACCCCGCCGTGCAGGCGGTGGGCCGGGTGGAGGGGGCGCGGCTGCACGCCGAGGGCCTCGAGGCGTTTGCGGCCGAGGACTGGGAGACGGCGTTCGTGCTTCTGGACGGTGCCGCGACGGCTGACCGCACCCTGTCGTGGGCGCGGGCGAAGGCCGAGGTGGCCCGGGCGCACTGGCTCGGCACGCCGCGCATTCCCGGGCCCTGAACCGGGAACCCCGATCGACCGATCGGCGGCCTGGGGGGCCGTGCGCGGCGACGACGTCACAATATGACACGCGATGTCGTGTTGACACTCAGTGCCACATGCCCTATCTCGTCGGCATGGACCTACGCACCCGCCACCGCCGCACCACCCGCACCCTGATCGCTGAGGCGGCCGCTGAAGCGTTCGCCCGCGACGGGTTCGATGCCGTCACCATCGACGCCGTGGCGGTGGATGCGGGCGTGAGCCGCCGAACCGTGTTCCGGTACTTCGCCACGAAGGAAGACCTGTTCTTCGCAGGGCGGGCCGAGCGGCTCGCGGCGTTCGAGGCGTCTCTTGCGGGCGATGGTCCGCCCTGGCCACGCGTGAGGGATGCGCTGCTCGGCATGGCCGCCGCTTACCTGGCGGACCGCGACGCAGTGTTGGCCGAGCACTTGGCAGTGGCGGCCACACGGTCGCTCTCGGCGGCCGATCTCGCGATGGACCAGCGGTGGGAGGCTGCCATCGCCAAGGCCCTCGAGCCGCGCGGGCTCGAGGTGGCCGACCAGCTCGCTGGCGCGCTGATGGGCATCATCCGCGCCGTGCTCACCCAGTGGTATGCGACCGGTGCGAGCACTGACCTGGTGGCCGGCGGCCGCCGCGCACTGTCCCGACTCGAGGCCGGGTTCGGCCTCTCGGAGGCCCCGTGATCAACCCGTTGTGCGCTGCCGTGCCTGCTGTTCGCCACAATCGAGTCCATCGTGCGCCGCCGGAACGTGCCCGATGCACCCCTCCGGTTGGCACTCCAGGAGGCCATCGAGTCCAAGCTGGAGGCCGTAGAGCGCGAGCTCGGCGGCTGGCAACACCGTCCCATCCGCGGCGCATGAGCCCGAAGGAGTCGCCATGAAGTCCCTGCCCGCCACCGGCAGCCCGTCCGAGGATGTGCTCGCCGCGCTGACCGACCTCACCGCCCACGACGTGGACTGGCGCTCGGGCCGCGCCTTCGCCTACGTGTACGACGCGGGGCGCGAGATCGACGCGCTGGCCGAGCGCGCGATGGCGGCATTGCACAAGGAGAACGCCCTCGACCCGACGGTGTTTCCCAGCCTGCGCCAGATCCAGGGCGACCTGGTGGCGATGGTCGCCTCGCACCTGAACGGGGGGCCGGAGTCGGGCGGCACGGTCACCAGTGGCGGGACCGAGAGCATCATGCTCGCTGTGAAGACGGCGCGGGACCGGGCGCGGGCGGCGGGCCGGGAGGGTTCGCTGGAGGTGGTGTTGCCGTCCACTGCGCATCCGGCCCACATCAAGGCGTGCCAATACTTGGGGTTGGAGCCGGTGGTGGTGGACGTAGACCCGGCCACCTACCGGGCGATCCCGTCGGCCCTGGCCGCGGCGATCACGGAGCGCACGGTGCTGCTGGTGGGGTCCGCGCCGTCGTATCCGCACGGCGTGGTCGACCCCATCGAGGCGATTGGTGCGGTGGCGGTGGACGCGGGCGTGCCGCTGCATGTGGACGCCTGCGTGGGCGGGTGGCTTCTGCCGTACTGGCGCCGGCTGGGTGCGGATGTGCCGGCGTTCGACCTTTCGGTTCCGGGCGTGACCTCGGTGTCGGTCGACCTCCACAAGTATGCGTTCTGTCCCAAGGGCGTGTCGGTGCTGGTGCACCGCGACCGGGCTGAGGCGTGGGCGCACCAGTGCTTCACCTGGTCGGGGTGGGCGGGGTACACGCTGATCAACCCCAACGTGCTCTCCACCCGCTCGGGTGGCCCGCTCGCGGGGGCGTGGGCGGTGCTGCACCACCTGGGCGACGCGGGCTATCTCGACCTGGCCGAGGGCCTGCGCGAGACCACCCGCAGGTTGACCGAGGGGCTGGCGGCCATCAACGGCGTGGAGGTGCTCGCCGAGCCCGACCTGTGCCTCATCGCGTTCCGGTCCACGGAGGTGAGCCCGTTCCACGTGGCGGACGAGATGCGGCTTCGTGGCTGGTATGTGCAGGTGCAGCTGGGGCACCACGGCCTGCCGAACAACCTGCACTTGTCGGTGCTGCCGGCGCACGCACCGCACGTGGAGGCGTTCCTGGCGGCGCTGCGGGAGAGCGTGCTCGCTGCTGCTGATCTGCCGGATCCGATGCCGGTTC
>JBLFXJ010000498.1:0-4890 GCA_047609825.1 Myxococcota bacterium | reverse complement strand
TAGCCGGGGAGGGGTCGGCGCGCAAACTGCCAGATATACATGATTTGCGGCCCTGTTTGGTCGGATTATCAGCGCGGTGTCGGAGGTTGCATGCACCCAGTCGTCACGTCCATCCACGCTGCCCGGTCCCGGTGGCCCGCTCTCACTCCGCTGGAGCGGGCGGCTGACCACCAGTCGCTCTTCGGTCACGTGTTCAGCGAGCACATGGCGCTCCAGCTCGCGTTCCGCCGGGATGTGCGCCACCAGGATGGGCTGGCCGACTACAGCCGCACCGTGCTGCCCGAGTGGAGCGCCTACCAGGCGATGGCGCTGCCCGACATCCTCGCCGCTGGGGATGAGCTGCCGTCTACCCACCAGAGCTGGGTGGCGCGGATGCGTCGCACGGCCGCGCTCGAGCTCCCCGAGGCGGTGCCGCTGGAGGCGGCCGTGCGGGAGCAGACCCGCGCCTATGAGCGGCAGGTGTCGGAGCGTCCGTTGGAGTTCAGGGGCGAGGCAACGGCGCTCCCCGTGCTCCTGAAGCACCTGTCCGGGCCCGACCGCGCCGCGCGAGAGGATGCCTTCATGGCCTGGTGTGCCGGTATCGAGCACGCGAGCATGGGAGTTCGCGCAGCGATGGACCGGCAAGGGGGACTCCGGCGGCAGCTCGCCGCGCTCACCGGGTTCGATGGGGTGGAGGCCCACAGCTATGCCGCGCTGCACCGCGACTTCGACCCGGAAGAGACGGCCGCCTTCCGCACCTCCCTGTGTGCGCGCCTCGGCCCGGATCTGGAGGAACGCCGAGTGCGCTTGGGGGTGGAGCGGCTGCGCCCGTGGGATTGGAAGGCGAGCGCGTTCGAGATGCCCACGGTGTTCGACGACCAGGCCGGCGCCGTTCGGCTGACCACCGCACTGCTCGCGGAGGTGGACGACAGCCTCGTGCATGGGTTCGAGCGCCTGGTGGCGGCTGGCGCGGTGGACCTGATGCATCGGCCGCACAAGGGTGGCGGGGCGTTCTGCGCCAGCCTGCTGCCCTCCGGCGTGCCGTTCGTGTTCGCCAACGCCACGGGCGCCGCCACCGATCTGCTCACGGTTGCGCACGAGGTGGGCCATGCGCTGCACTTCCTGGCCACGGAGCACCAGCCACTGCTCGCCTATCGCAAGGCCAACTTCGAGATCTCGGAGGTTGCGTCCATCGCGATGGAGTTCTTGGTGCTTGAGCATGCCGACGCAGTGCTGGGTGCCGAGGTCGGCGGACAGCTCCGCGCGTGGCGTGCCCAGCGTAGCTTCGACGTGTTCCGGAGCGCGGTCCGGGCCGACGCCTTCCAGTCGTGGCTGTATGCCCAGCCCGACCCCGCCGCGGCCGATCTGGACGGCGAGTGGGCGCGGATCGGCGCGGAGCTGGACCCGGTCACCGACTGGACGGGGCTCGAGGCCGAGCGGGGCCGGGGCTGGCAGTCCATCCGCCACTTCTTCCTGCAGCCGTTCTACTTCATCGAGTACGCGTTCGCGACGGTGGTGGCCGAGGAGATCGTGGCGATCTACCGGGAGGATCGACAGCGTGGGCTCGTGGTCTACACCGATCTGCTCGCGCTAGGCGGCAGCTGCGGGTCGCGGGAGGCGCTGGCGGCTGTGGGTCTCAGCTGGCCGATGGCGTGACGCCGGTGCCGGTCAGGTCGCCCGGGTGCGGGAACCCGAGCCTGCCAGTGCCGCATAGGCGAACAGGAACAGGGCGTAGAAGCTGACGAAGAAGCACCAATTGCTCGCTGCGGAGTCCGTGTACATGAAGCTCAGGGTGGCGCACAGCCAGCCCCAGCTCACGATCACGGGCGCCTGCCAGCGGGGGCGCCACCAGAGCAGGAACGGCGCGCCGATGACCATCGCCCACAGGCTGTACGACGGCAGCCAGAACTCCGGGGGGTTGGTGGGCGACCACCAGTTCAGGTAGCCCTCGGGTGTGACCGCCGTACAGATCGGTTGGTGGTTCGCCCGGGCGCCGAGCACCATCACCAGGGCCGACACGCCGAGGAGGGCGATGAGGCCCCGCCGCGGTCCGGTCGGCACGGCCCAGGTGGAGCCGATCAGCGGTCCCCAAGGCTGGGCGAGCAGTGCCAGCGGGATGGCGACCACCGTGAGGAGCTGGTCGATGGTGCCGCAGTCCGACGGGTCGCTCATCCAGAGCAGGCCCTCTACCCACTGCATCGCGGTAATGCCCACGAGCGCGACCGCCCCCCACTTCAGCCGCGGGTCCTGCTTGCGGTACACGAACCCCGCGACGCCGTAGGCGAAGGCCCCGGCCATCAGGCTCGAGGTAGCGCTGAAGCACATCCTGTCTCCCTCGGTCGGCGTGCGTGGACGGCGCCGCGGACGGTCGGTAGCACGCCCACCTGCGCGTCTCACGGGAACCCACAGCGATTCCCGTGGTCGAAACGGCTGCGACATTGCCGCTGTCAGGAGGTCCCATGTCCCGCCGTGCCCTCATCGGACCCCTCTGCGCCACCGGCCTCCTCGCCCTGGCCGCGGTGCACGCCTGGGTGCTGCCGCCCACGCCGCGGCTGGCCACGACCGCGGCCTGGCCTACGGCGGAGAACGCCGCCGCGGTCCCCCTCTCCGACTACCTGTGGGTCGGGACTCATGTCGACGACGACCTCATCGCGTGGGCGGAGGGCGATACCCGCCTCCAGCCCTGGCTGCTCGCGGACCGGCGCCTGGAGGTCGCGCTGGTGGAGGTCACGCGGCACGGCGTGAGGGTTGGCGGCGAGGAGGTGCTGGGCCTGGTAGACGGGCTCGTTCCCGAGGATGCGCGCAAGAGGGCGCTGGTGTCGGCGCTGTACGACACCCTGATCGAGCGGGTGGAGTCCACTCGGGCCCTGGAGCGGGCGTCGGGGGCCGACCTGCTCCACGGCCGCGTGTTGGTCGCCGCCGACCGCGACATCCCCGGGCACACGCTGCATCACGTGCTGTACACGGTGCGGCAGGCGGGACTGGCGAACTTCGCCCTGGTGGTGGACGATGGCAATGCGCCAGCGCTCGACCGCAACCGTCGCGTCCCCCGCGATGCCCGTCGATCCGACATCCTCACGGGCGGTCCGGCGGGCTGTGGCGTGGCCACGCTGCCGATGGAGGAGCGGGTCGGTCAGCAGGTGGCCCACATCGACCGGATGGCCGGGCTGGGCATGCCTTTGGTGACTCTGGCCTGGATGGAAACGAAGCCCGTACGCCGCGGGTGGCCCGATCACGTGCCGGTGCCGCGGTCGCTGGCGGTCGATGGCACGCTGTCCGTGCTGTCGGTGGCAGACCCGCCGCTGGTCCAGGGCGCGGACCCGCCACAAGGAGCAGCGTGCCTGCCGGATGGCCGGATCGCAGAGATGACCCTGCATGGTCAGGGTCTGGGCTGGCGGCCGGGCAATACATTCGGTCGGCTCGTGAACGGGGGCGTGAGTCGTCCGTCATGTTGTTCTGCCAAGCCGTATGGGCAGATGGAGTCCGAGTCCGGGGTGGCCCTGACGTTCGGCGAGCCCATCGTTCTGGGCCCCATCGACCACGACGACGTGGGCCGGACGCTTCGGCGCAACCAGAACCAGCTCCGGTATTGTTATCAACGCGAGCAGAGCCGTGGCAGCGAGCTCGGCACCGGCAAGGTGACGGTGAAGTTCACCGTGAGGGGAGATGGCGGTGTGTCGTCGGCCACCGTCATGTCATCCACGCTCGACAGCAAGGCGGTGGATGAGTGCGCTGCAGGGCGGTTCCTCCGCATGACCTTCCCTCCGGTCGACGGTGGCGGCATCGCGATCATCCGGGTGCCCGTGAACTTTACGGGTCGCCCATAGATTGGCGGAACCGCCCACCCCAGGCGCTGTCGCACCAAGTGGGAGGTGCCCATGCGCACACCACGCCGCGACGAGCTCGACATGGTGCCGTTCCTGAACCTTGTCACCCTGCTGATCCCGGTCCTGCTGCTCACGGCGGACCTCGGGCCGGCGAAGGCGGTGGTCCCGACCACCCTCCCCGCGATCTGCGGCGGCTGCATGGCCGACTGCGGTGGTGATGCACCACCGCTGAACCTCACCGTGGCCATCTCGGACAACGGCCTGTGGGTGCGTGGTGAGAGCGAGGTGCTGGGCGAAGACGGGGTGGAGATCGACTGCACCGTCGAGGGCTGTCCCCGCGGCACCTGGGACACCGCCGCCCTCGGCGCGCTGCTCGACGACGTGTCGCGTGTGCACCCCGACTCTCAGGACGCGATCCTGGTGCCCGATTCCGAGGTGACCACCGACACCCTCGTCGCGGTGATGGACGCGGTGCGCGGCCCGGATGCGCACCCGCGGTTCCCGTTCGTGGTGCTCGCGGGCGGCGGCGACTGACCTGGTGGGCGTGCCGGATCCGCGCGGAATGCGCCCCGACCCGTCCCGTGCCACACTCACGCCATGCGACACCTCCTCCTGTTCCTCCTCGTGGCCTGTGGCGGCGATTCCAAGGGCGACTCCGGCGCGGTCGAGGCGACCGATGCCGGTGATGCCGACGCGGATGCCGATGCCGACACGGACTCCGACACGGACACGGACACGGACTCCGACGCCGACGCCGACACGGACTCCGACGCGGACACGGACTCCGACACCGATTCGGACACCGACACCGACACCGACACCGACCCCACGGTCGACTTCGACCGCCGCTGCGACCCCCTGCCCATCGCGCCGGACACCATCGACGTGTCCCCCGCCGACGCCGGCAACCTCCAGTCGATCGTCAACGGCCTGAACCCCGGCGACACCCTCCGCTTCACGCCTGGCACCTACCCCCTCGGCGGCCAATACCTCTGGGTCGACGCGGCCGGCGTCTCCCTCGTCGGCGCCACCGGCGACCCCGCCGATGTGGTGCTCGATGGCGAGTACAGCAGCACCGAGATCC
>JBLFXJ010000497.1:0-4896 GCA_047609825.1 Myxococcota bacterium | reverse complement strand
GCGTTGATCCTGGTCTTCGTCGCGGGCCCCATCGGTCTGGAGGCCGGGTGGGAGAACACCAACGGCGAGACCGTGTACGCGGTGACCAAGGGCACCAAGGCGTGGAAGGAGCTCGGGCTGTGGCTCGGGGCGCCGATGATGGTGGCGTCGGGGCTCCTGTCGTTCGCATTCCAGTGGCGCACCATCGTGCGCGCGTTCAGCGGGTTCACCGGCGGCAGTAAGGCGCCCGCGGCCCACGCCGATGTCGAGGTGCCCATCAGCTGGTTCGTCGCCGGCGTGCTGTTCTCCGGCACCGGCGTGGTGGTGCTCGCATGGAGCTACTTCGAGGTTCCACTGCTCCTCGGCGTGCTCGCCGTGGTGCTCACGTTCTTCCTCGCCCTGGTCGCCGCCCGGGCCACCGGCGAGTCCGACATCACGCCCACCGGCGCGATGGGCAAGATCATGCAGCTCACCTACGGCGTGCTCATCCCGCAGTCGGCCACGGCCAACCTGATGACCGCCGGCATCACCGCGGGCGCCGCGGGCGCATCCGCCGACCTGCTGAACGACCTGAAGTCGGGCTACCTGCTCGGCGCCAACCCGCGGCGCCAGTTCATCGCCCAGGGCATGGGCATCTTCTCGGGCACCGTGGCCACGGTCACCGGGTTCTACTTGCTCGTGCCCGACGCCACCGCACTCAACGGCACCGACACCTCGCCGCCCGACTTCCCCGCACCCGCCGCACAGGCGTGGCGGGCGGTGGCCGAGGTGTTCCGCGACGGCATCGGCAACATGCACCCGATGCACCAGAAGGCCATCGTGATCGGCCTGGTGGTGGGCGCCATCCTCGTCATCGCCGAGAACATGCTTCCGAAGTACAAGAAGTACCTGCCGTCGGCCACGGGGCTCGGCCTCGGGTTCATCCTGCCGTTCCAGTACCCGCTGTCGATGCTGGTGGGCGCCATCATCACGGCGGTGTGGAGCGGAAAGTGGCCCGAGAACGCCACGGACTACGTGGTGCCCATCGCGTCGGGCGTCATCGCGGGGGTGTCGATCATCGGCGTGATCGTGGCGATGATGAACAACCTGGTGCTCTGACCTGCTGGCGGGGATCAGCCCGCCGCCATCCTCGCCAGCGCCACCCGGAGCTGGCCCGCGGCGTCGGCCTCGACGATGTCGCCGTGGGCCATGACCACCCGTTGAGCCGGCCACTCGAGCACCGCGTGGGCGCTCTGGGCGGCGGCCGCCCGGTCGGAGATGAACACCCACGGCCAGGTGCGGCTCTGGATGAACCGGCCGTACGCGCCTACGAAGCGGAAGAAGCCGCGCATGAAGATCGAGTCGAGGTGGTGCACATTGAACGCGAGGTCGGTGAGGATCACAGTGCCGCTGGGTCGGTGGAAGAACACCACCTCATTCACCATCGGCGCGCCCTGCACCTGCACCTGATCCAGCGACTCGGCCCACGCTGCGGGGGCGCTGTCGCCGAGGGTGTGGTCTTGCCGCAGATCGGGCCGCTTCGCCGCGAGTCCGGGTGCGAGCCAAGTGGTGGCCTCGGGCCAGCGCTCGAGGGCCGGACCCACATTCAGGTGGTGGAAGCAGTTCGGCGCGACCAGGTGGCGCACCGGGCCCAAGGCGTCGATGGCGGCGGCGTTAGCGTCGGACAACGCGACCGGCGAGTGGAGCCACAGGCCGCCATCGGGCAGGCGCACGACCGTCATCCGGGCGGGCAGGTGGGCGCCGGGCACCGCCTGCATGGCGTCGAGGCACCAGACATCAGGGGCGAGCTCTCGCAACATGTGACCTCCATGCCCAACCAGTAAGTCATGCTTGACGAATTGGTCAAGTGAGATTTACGATGTGGGTATGGAGGGTGGATGGACGCCGAGGCCAGAGCTGAGCTCGAGGCGCTGAAGCGACAGAGCGTGCTCCAGGTGCTGTTCAAGGTGGCCCGGCTGCTCAGCGAGCAGGCCATCGGCCGGGCCCGGGAGGCCAGCGGGCACGCGCTGCGGCCGGCCCACACGTCTCTGTTCCCGCACCTCGAATTCGAGGGGCAGCGGCTCACCGCGCTCGCCGCCCGGGTGGGGGTGTCGAAGCAGGCGATCAAGCCGCTGGTGGACGAGCTGGAGGCTTGGGGGATGGTGGAGCGCGTGCCGGACCCCTCGGACGGCCGCGCCAAGCTGATCCGCCTCTCCACAACCGGCGGTGAAGCGATGGTGCACGGCGTGGGCCTGCTGCGGGCGCTGGAGGCCGAGCTCGCCGAGCGAGTGGGCGAGGACTCCATGGAGCAGCTGCATCACATCCTGCTCGAACTCCTCGGCGGCCTCGACGGCAGCCGACCCGACGCTGCATGACCGTTATGTACAATCCTACATTGTTTTTGCGATGTCCGCGGGACGAGATACCGCAGCGCCACAGGAGAGAGAACATGAATCGCACTTGGCTTGCCGCGTTGCTCATCGTCCCCGCCACCGCCTTCGCCGGCGGGCCCACCCTCGACATCTCGGGCGCCTGCCCCGGCACCATCGACGTGATGGCGAGTGGCTTCGCCCCCGGCGCCACCGTCGGCGTGCTCCGTGGCGCCGGCCCCGGCGCCGACATCATCCCCGGCGGCCCCTGCGCCGGCCTGCCCAGCGACCTCGGCGGCCTATCCCTGATCACCACTGCGCGCGCCGATGGCGCCGGGCGCATCGTGGTGTCCCCGTCTGTCGGCGGTCCGCTGTGTGGCGACCTCGTGCAGATGGTCGACACCTCCAGCTGCAGCCTGACCAACACCGCCGTGATCGGCGGCGGCGGCGGTCCCGGCGTGATCTACGTCGCCGAGGGCCGGAACGGCGCCGGCTCCGAGTTCGGTGTGGTGGACCTGGCTACGGGCGCCTACCTGCCGATCAACCCCGCCGCCGAATACTCGCTGACGGGCCTGAGCTTCGCGCCGGACGGCGACCTGTACGGCGTCGAGGCAAGCGGTCGCTCCAACCCCGCGATCGTGCGCGTCGATCCGGCCTCGGGTGTGCAGGCCTACCTGTCCATGGCCGATGACCCCGGCTCGTTCTCCGCGTTCGCCTTCGCCTCCGACGGCATGCTGTATGGCTGGACCGAGAGCGGAGACGACTTCTTGTCCATCGACCCCATCTCTGGCGCCACGGCGCTCACGTCGGTGAGCATCGGCACGGCAAACAACTGTATGGCGGAGGGCCCCGACGGATTGATGTACATGCTGAGTGGCAGCAACCTGTACACCATCGACCCGATGGATCCTGCCGGCTACGTGTCGATGGGCAGCGTGAGCGGCTTGGACGCCCGCTCTGGCGGCGGCTGCACCTTCCACGAGGGCATGCTGTACAAGTCGGCCAACGCGAGCCTGTACGCGATCGACTTGGCTACGATGGTCGCCACCGACCTTGGCATCGTGCTCCCGGCCAACACCGACGCCATCGCCAGCCCGACTCCCTGAGTCCGGTCTGGTGAGCGCGGCGTCGGCGTGCATGCGTGCCGGCGCCGCGTTCCGTCCCGGTCAGCGGCCTGAGCCGCGCCCGAACAGCCGACCGAGGAATCCGACCCCGCCGGTGGGTGAGTCGGATGTCGCGTTGTCGCGGCACTTGCAGCGGTCGTCTGTGGGCACATCGCCGAGCACCTGCTCGACATGCCGCCCTCAACCAGCCCAGTCAGGCCGTCCGCACTTGGAACAGGTCACGCGTCTGCACATGGGGTCTCCTCGGGCACGGCGAACCCTGTACCACGGCGTCGGGCGGTGACCGTCAGCCGCGTCGCACCACGTGCATCCAGTGGTCCATTCCACGGTTGGTCCCTCACTCCCTCGGCTGGGCGCCCTCCGGCTCGGGTGGGTCGGCCGGGGGTGGGGCGGGGGCTTCGCCAGTCTCTCCGCACGGGACCTCGACCCGCAGCTCTGCGGAGCCGTCAGACGTCGGTCCGAGCACGCCGCCCAGCCGCTGCGTGTGCGGATCGCAGCCGTCCACTTCCACGGTCAGCTCGAGCCCGTGGAACGGGTCGCTGCAGCTCTCATTCCACCCCCCCTGGGACCGGTGGAAGGTGACCGCGTCGTTCGCGCGGCGCACCTCGCGGCGGTGGTCGTCCGCCAGCGTGGCGGTTGCAGGGCGTGCGGGGGACCATCGCACCGTCAAGTGGGCCATCTCGCAGGGCACCGTCTCCACCCGCAGTTCTTCATGCGGCACTGGCGCCGGCGCCGGCACGGGGTCCGCGGCTCCGACGGACAATGCGAAGAGGAGTGTGTTCATTCCTCCACCCTAGAACAAGTTATTCAGGTCGATGTAGATGCTCGGCGACCAGTCCTCGAACGCGCTCAGCGAGAACAGTGGTCGCATCTGGCCTCCGATGGATCACTCCCGTCGATCGGGGGGGTGAACGGCGGGTCAGCGAACGGCGTAGATCACGCCGCCGCCCACCTCGTCGAGGTTGGCGCACCGGTCGGCGCCGACGTTGCAGCCGAGGCTCCGCGGCATCCAGCAGATGTTGTTGCCATCTTCACAGCCGTAGTCGCCGCCCTGGGTGCCGCACCAGCCCACATCGGCGCCGTAGTAGTTGAACATCCCGAAGCCGCGGTAGCTGCCGCACCCGTGGCTGCACACGTTTCCGGCGTCGGGGCTGGAGTAGCCGTAGCTGTCGGCGTAGCTCCAGCCGTACGGCTCGGTGATGGCCTCGTACCGCAGCGGGTCTGGGCGGCTGTTCTGCATCCACTGGGTGCCGATGTCGACGCCGAGCTCGGTCAGGCTGTTGTACACGATCAGCTTCTCGGAGTACAGCTGGTTCGCCCCGGCCAGCGTGGCGCCGCTGTTGAACCCGCCGGCCGTGTCGCCGAGGACGCCGACGTCCTCGAACTGGTCCCAGTCCCAGTGCGACCGGTCCCGGAGGTAAGCCATCACCGTCCAGCCGCCGCCG
>JBLFXJ010000496.1:0-4898 GCA_047609825.1 Myxococcota bacterium | reverse complement strand
ACGGGAGCGACACGCTGAACTGATACACGCGGAGTCGTCCGGTGCGGGCGGCCCGGCTGCCGGCGCCCAGCTCCGTGTCGACGGCATCGCCGTACAGTGCACGAGCGAACTCGGCCACGGCAGAGCCCGATGCGTCGGCCACCGCGGCCCGGACATGGGTCACCAGCGCAACCCCTGCGGCGTCACCAGCGGCAGCGTTGTCGGCGGAGTCGATGGCTGCACACAGCGCATGCACCTCGGTGTCACTCCCGTGAACCCCGGCCGAGTGCAGCAGGTACACCCAGGTGGCCAGTGTGAACACGAACGCATCGGCACGTTCCAGGACGCCTTCGCTCATCTGCACTCCTCCTCGCCGGATCGAGCCCGGTCGAACGTCGCCGCGCCGATGCCCGAGCGCTCGCGAACCGGGCGGTGGATCAGGGCGGGAGCGCAGTATAAGCCGGACCCCATGCTCCTGCTCATCCTCGCGCTGTCCGCGTGTCACTGCCTTGACGAGCCGCTCCCCCCGCGACCCTCGGGCTTCCAGGCTCCGCGGGTCCACGAGACCGGCGCCTCTCCGTCCCTGCAGCTGTGGCGCACGCCGGGTCGGTACTCGCTCCCCGACACGAACCGCCCACCGGACAGCGGCACGGCCGCTCGCTACGCGCTCAGCTTCAAAGAAGACCTGAAGAGCGCGCGGCGTCCCGAGATCCGTGTCTGGCGAGGCCGGTTGCCCTTCGATGTCGGCGATGCAGCGCGCCGGTTCGCCCCGAAGGGAATGGTGGTGCACGACGCAGCTGGCTCCGAGATCCCCTACTCCACCCGACCGACCGGGCAGTCCAGGGGCGCAGACTGGCGGATCAAGGGCAAGTTCATCGTGCTCACCTGGCCAGCAGAGGATCTGCCGACCGACGTCACAGTGTCGTGGCGGAGCCTCGAGGAGCTGATCGAGCGGCACGAGCTGGAGGCGAGCGGGCTGCCAGAGGAGGCGTTCGTCCAGTACAACATCACCCTCGATGAGCGGAGCCGTCAGGGGTTGTTGCTCAACGCGCCAGGGACCGCGGAGTGGGATGTGACGCTCCCTGCTGAGGAGCCCACATTCGACACCTGGATGGCGCTCGAGCCCGCGCCGGTCCTCGAGAGCGTGAGCGATGGCGCCGAGGCGATCCTCACCGTGGTCGATGCGGACGGCGCCGAGCGGGAGGTCGGTCGGCGCCGGCTGAGTGGGCCCAGCGAGAGCTTCGTGCACTGGCGCGTCTCCCTGGCCCGGTGGGCCGGCCAGGACGTGACCGTGCGTTTGCGCACCGATCCCGGTCAGACCAACCACTACGACTACATGTTCTTCGGCTCCCCCACGATCTGGGGGGCTCCATCAGGGGAGCCGCGCCGGATCATCGTCGTGGGGCTGGACACCACGAACCCCCGCCACATGGGCATCTACGGCGCCGAGAAGGACATCACGCCCGCGTGGGATGCCGTCGCATCGCAGGGTGTCGTGTTCGACTCGGCATGGACCGCGGCCCCCCGCACCCGCCCCTCGTTCCGCGCCGCCACCACCGGCCGCAACCCGCTCGATGCCGTCGGTGCGACCAACATCGGGGCCGTGTTCTCGGAGCAGGGGTTCGCGACCGCTGCCTACGTCGCCAACGTGCACCTCCAACCGCGGTTCGGGTTCCACGAGGGTTTTGACGACTGGTGGTTCGACGGCAAGTCCCACGCCGACGAGCAGGTTGACCGGGCGCTCGCGTTCCTCGATCTCTACGAAGACCGCGATGTGTACATGTTTCTCCACATCATGGACCCGCACATCTTCTACCGGGCTCCCGGCAGCTATCAGTCGATGTGGGTGACCGACCCCGACCCCACCCTCCCCGACACCTTCAATCGGTGGGAGGTGTACGACTGGATGAAGCGCGGAACCCTCGATGAACGCCGTAAGACCCACATCGAGGCGCTGTACGATGGCGAGATGTCCTACACGAGCGACCAGCTCGCCCGGTTCTTCGACCGGCTGGACCATCTCGGTGGCCGTACCCTGGTGATCGTCCACAACGACCACGGCGAGGAGTTCTGGGAGCACGAGGGCTTCGAGCACAACCACTCGCTGTACGACGACGTGACCCGCGGTGTGTTCGTTCTCCGGTCCGACATCGGCCACGGTGCGGGTGAGCCCGTTCGGATCCAGGCTCCGGTGACGCTGCAGGACATCGCGCCGACCCTGTACGACTACGCCGGCATCGCCGAAGACGAATGGCCGGACCTGGACGGCCGGAGCGTGCGGCCACTCATCGAGGGCGATCCCAAGGCTTGGGGGCACGAGCGGCCGATCGGCGTGGCCCACATGCGGTACGGCTTGGACCGGTGGGGCGTCGTGGTCGACCACCACAAGTACATCCTCGAGACGGGCAGCGGTGCGGAAGAGCTGTACGACCTGCGCACCGATCCAGCCGAACTGGAGAACCTCGCCGAGGCCATGACAGTCGACCAGCTCGCACCCTTCCGCACAGCCCTGTCGGCGGCCCACACTACGCCGAACACGCCTGTGACCGTGGGACGGGGCTGGCGCATCCGGGGCGGCGTGCATCGCGACGCCCGCCCGCTCGTGTTCACCCTCCCGCGTGCGGCGGTCGAGGCGGGCGTGATCGACCCCGAGCTCACGGTGCCCAACCCCCGGAATCAGGCCTGGGGAGAGCCGCCACGACGGCCGATGTCCGAGGTCGGTGAGGCGGAGCTGTCGGCGGACGGCCTCACGTTCACGTGGACGCCAGGCGACAACCCGCGAGACTCACTGTTGTACGTAGTGTTCCCAGAGGGCGACGACCTGGCGGTGTCAGGCACCACCGTCACTCGGGGCGACGACACCCTCGCGTTCCTGAAGGACCCGCTTGGCTCATGGACCTGGTCACAGGGCGCGAACTCCCTCCGCATCGAGCCTGGCACCGTGCTGGTGCCACCGATGGGCGAAGCGGCGCGCATGAGGCTGTGGTCAGGTGGGGCGGCCGGGGAGGAAGAGGACCTCGAGATGCTCAAGGCCATGGGGTATATCCACGACGACGAGGGTGATGCGGAGGAGCAGCCGGCAGAGCGATCGAAGGCCAAGGCCCGATCCAAAGCCAAGGCGCATTAGGGCACCGACCGGTCAGTCGGCACACGCGCTGTCGATAGACGCGGAAGGATCCTGCGGCACGTAGACCAGTGCGGCCTGCAAGTCGGTGCGGAGCGCCGCGGCGGGCGTGCTCCCTGCCATGGCCCGGCCCTCGTTCCCCGTGACCTCGACCGCGGCGAGCGGACTGCATGGCGCCGGCGTCAACACGCCGTCGGCGCTGATCGAACCGAGCACCAGCCAGCGCTCGCCGCTCTCGACCTGCCAACCTGCGGTGAGCGCTCCCGCAGAGCCGTCAGCGGCCACGCCCGCGGGCGCCAGGCCGCGAAACACGCGCACGACCTCCAGCGTGGGGGGCCCGTCGTCCGCGCTGGGCTCGCCAATCACCACCTCGACTCCCAGTGGCACCCGCGCGGCGACGTCTCGGAGACCCTCCAGGTCGCCAGCGTGAGCTCCGATCGCGAGCCACAGCGCGATCATTGGTCCTGCCTCGGCGTCGTGATCCGCAACCCCCCTTCGGAGGAGATCCTCGGCGCGCCACAAGGCTTGTCGAAAGGCCTGGGATGGCTCGCCTGGGCGAGGTGGCCCGGTTCGGGCAGCAGGCTGTCTGGAGCTGTCCGGACATCGTCGAGCGCCCGGTCGTAGCCTACGTCCACCGCGGTCTCCTTCGACGGACGCCGCTGGTAGCGGATTCCGGTTGACCTTTCGTGTGCTCCGCATATGCTGGCGGCGCCTTCGCCCGGAGAATGATCGTGGACGCACCGGAAGCATACAAGAACGCTGGCCTCGCAAACCTCGTCGGAGGCATCTTCGGCGCCATGGCGAACAGCGTCATCGGCCTGACCTTCCTGATGATGTGTATCGGAGTGTTCTGGATCGTGCCGTTTGGCGCGTCACTCTGGCAGGCCTATGTCGGCTATCAGATGTACCAGGGCCAGGCGGTCGGAAGCGCCAAGATGGCGGCGATCGCCGGCATCGTCTCCGGGCTGTTCGGGCTCAACCCCATCGCGATCATCGCCGGCATCTTCGCGATGATGCAGGTCAACCAGCCCGACGTGGCCGGCTGGCTCGAAGCACGCGCGTAGAACCTGCGCCGGTGTGACATCCCGTTGCACCAGGGAACCCCCGCCGTCTGCATGCTGTCGTTACCGGCAGTGTAGACAGCGGAGGCGGGATGGCTCGTCGAGTGGAGCAAGGCTCACGTGTGCGCGAGAGGGTGCCTGTCGAGGTGCCCGACTTCAAGGCGGCCTTGGTGCCGTTCCACATGCCGCTTCCCGCGCCGACCACGCCGCAGCCGATCGCCGCGGGCAAGCTCACGGGCGCCATGGCCACTTGGTTCGCGCTGATCCTGGGTGTCTGCTACGTCGCAGTGCCCACCGCGCGGGCGTCCGTGGGGCTCCTCGACAACCTGGTCGGGCACATGGCGTTCAACATCCCGGCCTTCGTGTTCACGGCGTTCGTGGTCACGATCGGAGCCGCGGTAGCCCGCCCCGACGTGCGCCTGTCCACCGACTCGCCACGCGATCCGGTGCTCGCCGCGTCGGCTGGCGGACTGTTGGCGTGGGCCGTGATCTGCAACCTGTCCCCCATCCTCCAGCCGTTCTGGGCGATGGGTGCGGGTGAGCTCGCGTCGTTCGTCGCCGCCAACGTCGTGGAGATGGGCTTGATCGGCATGATGCTCGCCAGCTTCACCCGGAGCGCCGGCAAGGCGTTTGCGCTGGGCGCGCTGTTCCAGGTGCTGATGCTCGGCATGGTCACGGGACTGTTCGTGCTCTGAATCGCCGCGCGTCCTTTCGCGAGCTCCTCGGGGTGGGTC
>JBLFXJ010000495.1:0-4917 GCA_047609825.1 Myxococcota bacterium | reverse complement strand
CGAGGACAGGCAAGATAGGGCCACTCGCCGGTGCATCCTGGACATCCACCCCTCTCGTCACGCCGTACTCCGCGATCGACCGCGGGCCCCGGCTGTGGACAGGGCGCGTAGAGCGCATCGCTGAGTCCGCGTGGGGAGGAGAGCGGACCGTCCGCCCAGACCGCCCGACTCGGCAGAGCCGGGCGCACCCGTGAGAGATAGCGTACATCAGGCGGTCTCGGGCGATGCGGACGCCGGCCTGCCCGCCCACCGCGGTCGCGCCATGCCCCGACCGGGGGAGCGCGCCCCTCACCGCAGCGCCCTTCGCATCCGACTCCCGGCGTCGAGCAGACGGGTCCGAAAATCGGCGACAATACGCTCGATCAGCAACGCGGGTTGTGCCATGGCCGGACCAGATCACATGCGGATCCGTGGTTCAACCCCCAGCTTGAAGAAGGATCGTCGAAAGACCGGATCCATCAGGCGACAGAAAATCGAACCACTGGGGCGGATCGCGCCCGTCGCGACCTCCCCATCAGCCCCCAACTCTCGCCAAAGGCGCCATCGTCGAAGTCCGAGAGCGTGATGATCCGATCGATCCCCATGGCCCCGCAGAAACGCGCCTGAGCGGACGGCAGGTCGCGGCTCACGACCAGCACCTCGACGGTCTCGCCCATGTCGCGCACCTTCAGCTGGGGCCCTCACAGAGTATAGGGAGTGTCGTTGCGGCCGAATCACGCCGGCCCGTTAGACGACCGGGTTGGTCTCGGCGGAGGCAGCGGCAACCACTGGGGGCTCGGTCGGGGTGCAGGCAGCGAGGGCCTGGCCGCCGGCGAGGAAGAGGCTGAATCGAGTTATTTATCAGCGCCAGAGTGGTCAAAGCGCTCGCGAATCGAGGCGTCGTCGCCACTGAGGACCGCGTCGCGCAGCATGTTGTCGAGGTTGCGGATGTCTCGGACCAATTGTTGGGCCAACGCGAACTGAAATTTTGCCGCTAAATCTGCTTTAGACCAGTACATCTCCATGAACGCGTGCCTGGACAAATGGGCGGCCTTAACGGCGGTAGCGGCGGTCAATGTCGCGCTTCGTTTCTCGTGATCGAGCAGGCCGATCATACCGAGGATGCTCCCGGCTCCCACGGTCTTGTCGACGGCGAACCCGCCATCTGGGCGTCGGCTGGCGACGTCGACGTCTCCCTCGACGATCACGAACAAGGCCGAATTCATGGATGTTGTAGCGTCACCCTCACGCATGAAGACGTGGCCTCGGCCATAGCTTTGGAGCACCAGGATCCGATCAAGGGTCTCGAGCTGTTTGTCGTCGAACGACTCAAACAGGCGGACGGAGCGCAAGTACGAGTCACTCATTACGCGCCTCCCGAGAACAGCCAGGAGAGGGCGCCGCCGAACCAATTCTCACGCTCGGCGGGTTTGGCGACCCGGAATTCGTGGTCGTTGACCTGCTCAATGAGTCCAGCGCTGGTGCGCCGAACCCGAGCGGCGAGGTCTTTGGTGATGTTCTGGAGCAGTGCCGTGGCGACCCTTGGATGGTGGTCTCTCAGACCGATCAAGCTGTCATGGCAGAGCGAATACAGGACAGAGTCGGCTACCGCAGTGACCGTTGCGCTCGCCGTCCCTTGGTCGATGAGGTTCACTTCGCCGAGCCAACGCCCAGGGTGAATTTCACCTAGAATGAGTATACGACCGTCCACATCGAGAGACGCGATCAGCTTGCCTTCCCGCAGATAGTAGAGCCGATCTGCGTTCATTCCGTACTCGAATAGCTTCTCTCCGGCGGCGAGCTCTCGGCGCTCGAGGCAGGCGAACAAACGCTCGGCCTCGCCGTCGGTCATGCCGGCGGCCAGAGACCCCCTTAGCTCCTTGTCTACATGCGCTTCCATAGGCGTCCCCAGAGGATAAGAAGCATTAGAGCATCTCCCGAGCCAGTATACAGACTTTCGGGTGCTCAGGGAGCGCGCGGGGGACTTGGGCACCCATGGCACCCATGGCACCCGGGGCGGCCGCCAAGACTTCCTGGCGAAAGCTCAGCGTACTCCGGCCCGCCATGCCCAACGAAACTCGACGTCGCAAACCGGCCGGCGACGGGGGTTCACAACCTGTCGTCCTGAGGAGCCGTATACGAACGGCGTACGTACGGTTCTGTGAGAGGCGGGGCGGATGACTGCCCCGCCTACATGACCTCAACGCAGCTTCCGAACCGTCCTCGCACGCCCATGCGGCCCCCTCGCGCAGGCGTCGGACCGGGCAGATATACTCGATATTCCTTCGGTCCTCACCCGCACGAGGACACCACCTGGACGCGCGATCACCGGCTCGGCATCTCCGCCGAGGTCATCTAGCCGCTGGTCAGCGCCGTGCTCGTCGGCGACTGGCCGACCACCGGCGGCGACATCCACCGAGCCGGCTACTTCCCCGGGTTCATCGGGGAGGCCCACCTCGCGGCGCGCTGGTCGCGGAATACGGCTCCAACGTCCGCGGGCCCCCTCATGTCAGCAGCCGACGCCGGCGAGCCCGTGGACCGTCGGGTTGCGCCAGGTGCAGTTGTTCAGGCAGTCGTCGGTCTCGCTGAGGTTGCCGTCGTCGCACAGCTCCTCGGCGTGGTCGACGACGCCGTTGCCGCACGACGGCGTGTCCTGGCAGCACAGCGCCGCCGAGGTCTGCTCGTTGCAGCCGTAGCCGGCCTCGCAGGTGGCCCGTGACGAGCCGTAGCCACAGTTCAGCGATTCGGGCTCGCCGAGGCTGACGATGCCGTCGTACGACACCGAGAAGTGGCCGGCGCCGCTATCTCCGGCGCGACAGTAGATCGTGCCGAGGGCCTTGGCGGCCGGCACGGGCTCGGCCCACCCGCCGTTGCGGTTGTTGAACTGCTCGGGGGAACACAGCTGCCAGCCCACCGGGCAGAGCGTGCCGAAGTCCTGCTCGCACGTGCCGTCCGTCGGGTCGTCACACAGGATCATGGTGCCGCTGGGCGCCACCGACACGGTGTCGGCGCCGCCGACGCACTCCCCGCCGCCGCCGAACCCCGTCACGTTGGTCAGCGCACAGGACTCGAGGTCGAGGACCTGGATCACCCGGCCGCAGGCAGGACCCGGGATCGACGGGCGGAGGGCGAGGTTGCCGTCCGGCGAGACGGTGACCGGGCCGAGGCGGATGCCCCGCAGGCCGCTGACCGTGTCGGCACACGGCCCGCCGGGGATGCGATCGGCGCCCTCTGCCAGGCCGATGAGGACTGCGACGGCGCCACCGCGGGTGAGGCCGGTGGCGGCGATGTCGATCGGACCGGGGCACGCGCCCGACGCGGTCAGGGTCTGGGCCGACGCGGCGGCGGGGGCGAGGAGCAGGGCACAGAACAGGACGCGCATAGGGACCTCCGTACGGCGCCCGAGTGTACCCCGTATGGGTCCGCCGGCTCAGCGGAGGGTGGGGGCGAGACCCCAGGGCCAGCCGGGCTCGGGATGGTGGGGCGGGGGCGCCCGGTCCTGGGCACCGTTTGTTGCAGGATGTTGCCCCGCACGCGGCCCGGGTCACTGGGCGCATAGAGCCGTCTGCGGTCCGTCGGGGCCGTTCAAATCCAGGGGAACCATGAGCACTTCGATCATCAGGCTTCTCGGCGTCGCGGTCGGTGTCGCGACGCTGTGCGGTTGCGCCACCTTTGGCTGGACGTCCAGCGTACCCCGGCTCATGAAGCAGGCGAGCTTCGACCACAGCACCTGCCCTGCAGACCAGATCGCGCTCGTGCGCTCGATGGAAGGCGGTCTCGGGCGCGCGAGCTTCGTGCTCGATGCCTGCGGCGAGGAGCTCCGCTACGAGCGGATGGGAACCTCCTACTTCGAGAGCGGCAGCGCCCCTCCCGCCCTCCAGCGGATGGTGGACCGCAAGTCGGAGGCCACGGGCGTGCCGGAGCAGCAGACCGAGACCGAGACCGCCGACCAGAAGTGACGGAAGGAGCGCAACAAGTGGTGTAGCCAGGCGCGTCCGAGTCTGCACAAGTGGGCACTGGTGACACCGGACACCGTTCGTGTCGCCGGGAGGACCGTCGACCTCCGCGACGAGGGGTGGAGCTGGGCGGCCTCGACACCGACGGCCCAGGCGAGCGATCTACCGATCGGTTGTACCCGCGCTGATCAACGCGCCGAGTGGACCGGCCTGGCTTCAGGGCACCACAACGAGGCCCCCGTCCCCGAGCGGCCTCGCCATGACCTTGTCGAAGCCGTCGCGCTCGCTCGCGGAGAGATCGGCGGTCGCCACGTAGGCCGCCAGCTGCGCCACGACGGAGGTGCGGTTCGGGGCGCTGCCCCCACGGGTTCCCGCACCGTCCATCACCAGGTGGTTGTCCTTCGCACGCTGATCCCCGGACCGCGGCGCCTGGAGCATCCACATCAGCGCCGCGTCTTCCGCGCTGTGCACCTACAAGATGCCCGGGTGGTCGTACCCCTGCACGCCGATGCATGCGAAGTGCAGCGCATCCGAATCGGGCAAGGCCTCCACGGGGGAGGCGGGGCGGGCGGGTGTTCGGGCGATCAAACACAGGCGACTGGGAGCCCTCCACCCGGTCGACTTGGCCCGAAGCCCTGAGGCTTCACCCCATGGCGCTACTCGTCCTCGGTCCACAAGCGCAGGAAGCCGACAGCGATGGAGTCGCCCGGGGAGGACAGGCAACACAAGGCCACTCTCCGGTGCATCGGGGGGATCGCGCGGGTTGGGCAGCGAGTCCCTGAGCGCGCCAAGATGCAGCTCCGTCCTGCGAATCTCGCTCAGCGTCGCGCCGAGACGCAGCAGGCATCGGGTCTCGGTGGAGCGCCACTCGACACAACAGAGGGCCAGGGCTGTGTGGCCGTCGGAGGTGCGGGCGTGGAGGTCGGCGCCGGCACCCACGAGCAGCTCCAGAACATCATTGTGCGCCCGTCCGTGAGCGGCG
>JBLFXJ010000494.1:0-4965 GCA_047609825.1 Myxococcota bacterium | reverse complement strand
CGGGGCTCCGGCCCGTGAGGGTGTCGTGGACCATGCGCTGGATGTGCCGGTCGGAGTCGCGCTGGAGGATGCCCATTGGTGGAGCATACTGGGTGGTGAGAGTTGGATGGGTGGTTTTGGTGCGGCGCGTGATGCGGGGTTCGGACGGATGGGGTGAGGCGAGTGATCTGGGTTCGGACGGATCTGGTGAGGTCGTCTGGTGTGGTGGACGAATGATCGAGGTTCGGACTGCATGAGGGAGAGCCGGTGCCTGCTGGCGTGGGTCCTCCCCATCCGCGGCATCGCGGACTCCGGCGCCAGCGGACGGAGTCCACTGGCGCCGGAGTCCCCTGCTGGCGGCGTCTGGGGTCCCCCCCACTTGCACGGCCCCTTCGCGCCGGTGGGTCCGGGCGGCGGCGGAGGTGTTGGCCAGTCATTTTGGAGGTTGGGTGGTGATTCGTGGCGGTGGTGGTGTGGTGGTCGGGGGCGTGGATTCGGGGCGCTGCTGGATGGCTGGTGGTGAGGACGGATCGGCTGTGGCCGGGTGAAGACGGGAGTCCGGGGCGGGGTCAGGCACCGCGGGCGGACCCGGGTCCGGGCCCCAGAATCCGGCGGCAATCTCGGGAGCGGGTGCTTCACTCCTCGGGGGCGCCTGGGCCCGCTCGCAGCGGGGTCCGCCACCTGACCTGCCGGACCAAGGTCCGCCTGGTGTGCCTGACCCCGGTGCGGACGATGGTCCGCTGGGTGCCAGACCCCGCGCGGACGATGGTCCGCTGGGTGCCAGACCCCGCGCGGACGATGGTCCGCCTGGGTGCCTGAGCCCGCCCGGGCGGGCGGGCCTCGCTGGCCCTCGCCGCGCCCCGGACATACGGCCCGGGCATGTTCCTCCTGCTGCTCCTGTCCGCCCGAGCCGCAGAGCCCGCGTCGCTGACCTCGGTGGCGGAGGCGGCGGCACCGCACCTGGTGGCGCTGGTGGTGGAACACCACGGTCGGGTGATGTTCACGCACCGTGGGCGCCCGGGAGTGAGCCGCGAGCGAGACAAGACGGCGGATCCAGAGCTGCACGACATCCGCTCGGCCGGCAAGTCGATCACGGCGCTGGTGGTGGGTGCGGCGGTGGACGACGGCCTGCTCACCACCGACACCGCCGTGTGGCCATTGCTCGGGAGCGACGACCCCCGCTACGCGCGGGTCACGGTGCACGACCTGCTCACCATGTCGTCTCCGCTCGACTGCGACGACCACCACCGGCGCTCGCCGGGCCACGAGGAGCGGATGTACCGGGCTCCGGTGTGGCGGGAGTTCGCGCTGACCCTCCCGTTCGACACCACCTTCGGGCGCGGTCCATCGGGCCAGGGCCGGTTCGCCTACTGCACGGCGGGGGTGTTCCTGCTCGGGCAGGTGGTGGAGGCGGTCGCCGGCGAGCCGTTCGATGTCTATGCGCAGCGTCGGCTGTTCGACCCGCTGGACATCCACGACGTGGTCTGGCGCCGGTCCAAGGCCGGCGAGGTGCAGACCGGAGGGCAGCTCGGGATCCGGCCGACCGACCTGGCGAAGCTCGGCCGGCTGGTGCTCGACGGCGGTGAGTGGCAGGGTGAACACCTGCTCTCGGAGGCGTGGATCCAGGCGATGCTCACGCCCTACCACGGCTCCGGACCGGAGCATGCGTACGGCTACTTGTGGTGGCTCCGCACATTCGACAGCGAGGACGGTCCGCAGCCTTCGGCGGTCATGTCGGGCAATGGCGGCAACCTGGTGGCGCTGTTCCGGGAGCGTGACGCCGTCGCGGTTGTGCAGTCGGCGGCCTACAACCGACGGTGGGCGGACGAGCGGTCGTCTGCGCTCGTGGAGGCGGCCCTGGCCGCACTGCCGGAGTGAGGCGCCCACCGCCCAGCGATTCATCGACTGAAGTTCGACAAAGTCGGTAACCTCGGCCCCCCACCCTGGGTCCTCAGAGCGATGACCGACACACCGACCACGACCGAGCTGGTGCTGGCCTCCCGACAGGGCGACACCAGCGCTTTCGCGACCCTCATCACGCGCCACGCCCGCGCCGCCCAGGCCTACGCCTCGGCGCGCCTCGGCGATGCCCCGACGGCCGAGGATGCCGTGCAGGATGCCTTCGTCGACGCGTGGCGACTGTTGCCCCAGCTCCGCGAGCCTGCGGCCTTCCCCGGGTGGTTCCGCCGCTGTGTGCACAAGCACTGCGACCGGCACGCGCGAAAGCAGCGGGCCACCGCGCCGCTGCCCGCCCAGATTGCCGCCGCGTTGCCCGCCGCGCCAACCGCCCTCCTCCACGCCGAGGCGAGGCTGCGCCTGCGCCGGGCCATCGAGGCCCTGCCCGTGCACCAGCGGCAGTGCGTCGCCATGCACCACCTCGGCGGTGTGCCCGTCGCCGAGATCGCAGCCTTCCTCGAGTTGTCGGCGTCGGCCGTGAAGAAGCGCCTGTTCGACGCCCGCGCCCGCCTGTCCCACACGCCGGAGGCCATCATGAGCCCGCCCCGCCCCGACCACCTGGACCCCATCGCCCTGTTCCTGGCTGTGCGCGCCGGCGACGCCACCGCCGTCCGCAGCATCCTCGCCCGACGCCCCGAGCTGCTCGAGGCGGAGGAGGCCTGGGCTGACCAGGACGCGCTGGACGGGGGATTCAGCCTTGCCCACCCCCTCACGCCCCTGGTGCTGGCCGCTGGCTACGGCGACGTGGCGATGGTGGACCTGCTGCTCTCTCTCGGGGCCGACCCGACGGGGGCGTGCAGCTGCGACAACGGCGAGAGTGCCGTGTGGGCGGCGGCACGGGCGGGTCACGACGACGCTGTGGCCCGGCTCGAGGCCGCGGGCGCGACGCTCGACGGCCCCGCCGGTGCTGGCTGGACGGTGCACGATCTGAAGCGCTGGCGGGCCACCCCGCCCACCCCGGCGCCACAGATGGAGGCGCACACCACGGGCATCCGAGCGGTGGACCTGTGGCTGTCCTGGCGTCCCAACGACGTGGTCTGCGTGCACGGAGCCGCCGAGACCGGACTGACGGTACTGCTCGCAGAGCTCACCCTTGCCTTCGCTGAGCAAGGGTGGGCGACCCACTGGACCAGCTGGGAGGTGCACCCCTGGCACCGCCGGGAGCTGGAGGTGCTGGCGCGACGCTACGCCCTGCCCGCCGACCTGGTGCTCCACACCGGGGCCGATGACGGCGTGCTCGACCGGGCTCGGGAGGCGGTCGCCGCCACCGACCGCCCCATTTTGCACGTGGTGTTCGACCAGGAGGGGCGCTCGGCCGCCCTCGAGGCCGCCCTGCCGCGGCTGGGCAGCGCCGCCACCCTCACCCTGGTGGTGCGTCCGTGGCGCCAGGTGACCGCGGGCACGCTCCCGCCGCCCACCGGTGCACCGTGGGATGGCGCGGTGGTCACCGATCCGCGCCTCGCCGGCCGCGGGATCTACCCGGCCATCCACCCGACCCAGACCTGGTCGCGCCACGCCCACCCGTCGGCCGCTGTCACTGAGGCCCGGAGCCTCGCCGAGGCCGCGCTCGCGGGCGATGACGACCCACAGGGCAGAGGCGAACGGGTGCTCGTCAGCCTCACCCAGCCGTTCCATGTGGCGGCGCCGGACACCGGCTGGCCCGGCGTGCGCGTGGGGGCGGGCGAGCTGTGGCGCGAGGTGGGGGCCATCGTCGCGGGAGAGCACGATGGGGAGCCCCTCACCGAGTGGCGGTATCGGGGCCGGTGAGGGGCGCTACGCCTGCTCTGCAGGCGTGGCGCTCACCATGCCGCCCTTGCCGCTCTTGATCGCCTTGCGGGCCACGCCCTCGCAGTCCTCGGCGTAGCGGGCCTCGACCTCGACGGTCATCGTGACCGAGAACGCACGGGGCTCGGCGTCGGCGTCGAACTGGGCCGTGAGGTCGGCATCCAGCTCGGCCTCCACCTTGCCCAATGCCATGCCGGAGCTCGGGATTCCGAACACCTTGCGGGGCTTGATCTCCACGCCGGGCAGGAAGGTGCCAGGCTGGGCGATGGCCGCCACGTCGCCCACCTCGTAGGTGTTGGTGAGGTTGGCCACGATCACGCGCTCGCCGATCTCCGGGCTTTCGAAGGTGTAGATGAACAGCTGATCGGTCTTTTCGTGGGCCGTCTTCGACGTGGCCCTCATCGCGACGACGGGCATGTCGACCTCCATGGGGCGCCCCGGCTAACCCCTTCGGCCGCGGGGGCCGACCGCGCGTCGACGCTCGGCGGTGCTGCACCCAGGTCCGGGATAGAGACACCGCACACCTCGGAGATCGCCATGCGCATGCTCGTCCTCACCGCCGCTCTGATCAGCACGCCAGCGCTGGCCCAGTCCATCAGCATCGACGGGGACTGCCCTGGGCCCGCCGATATCGAGATCTCCGGTGTGACCCCGGGTGCCTCGGTGGTGTTGCTCATCGGCACCCGCGGGCTGGGGTCGGATGCCATCCCCGGTGGACCCTGCCGCGACCTCACCAGCGGCCTCGCCGGCATCAGCAAGGGGCCGGTCCTGCGGGATGCGGACCGCGACGGCGTGATCACGGTCTCCACCGAGCTGCGGCCCGGGTGGTGTGATGCAGCACTGCAGGTGGTGGAGCCCGACACCTGCGCCCTGTCTGACGCCGTACCGGTGAGCGGCGGCGGCGGCGGCGGCGACATCAACACCTTCGAGTGGCTCGGCCGCGACGGCTGGCTGCTCTACGACTACGGCATCGCCGGCGAAGAGGCGTCAGCCGACTTCGCGTGTGCGGAGGCCGGTCTCGGCGGCGCCCGCGACTGGGATGTGGAGTTCATCGGCCTGTCGCCGTGGACCTGCTGGTGCTACGAGCCCAGCGGCGAGGTGCGCACCCCGTGCTGCTCCGGTGCCAGCGGCGAGGCCTGGTTCATCACCGACATCCGCTGCGACTGAGGGTCACAGCATCAGCGGGCTGTCGGGCCCGACCGGCAGGCCGAGCATGTACCAGACCACGAGCATCGCCAGCCAGCC
>JBLFXJ010000493.1:0-5024 GCA_047609825.1 Myxococcota bacterium | reverse complement strand
CCGTCGCCGTCGGTGTCTTCGAGCCGGGGGTCGGTGGTGGTGAGGCCGCCGTCACCGTCGGGTACGAAGATCGCGGGGTCCGTGTCGTCGCCCTCGGGTTCTGCGAGGCCAAACTCCAGGCCGTCGGACAGGCCGTCGCCGTCGGTATCGAACAGGGTGGGGTCGGAGCCACCCCCGACCTCGGTGCCGTCCATGATGCCGTCATCGTCGGTGTCGTCGTCGAAGGGGTCGGTGCCGAGGGCGATCTCGTCGTCGTCGGTGAGCCCGTCGCCGTCGCTGTCGCTCTCGATGACCACCACCACTTCCGGCGTCTCGAACGGATCGGGCGTCCGGTCGCTGACCAACACCGCCGTGTTCAGCACGGAGCCAGCCGCGTCCGCTCGCACATCTGCCGCGAACACCAGGTCCAGAGAAGCGCCGGCGCCAAGTGAGGGGACGGTCCATGTGAGGACCGGCTCGTCGTAGGAGGCGAGCACACCGGGCGGAAGCGGCCCGAGAACCACGTTCTCGAGACCCGACGTGTCGACCACGTCGGTGATCACGACGTTGCTCGTCCCCCCGGCTTCGGTACCGGACTCCTGCACGTGGATGGTGTAGGTGATCCGGTCGCCGAGGGCCGCCACGCCCACGTCGGCGGCCTTGGTGGACAGCTCGAGCGAGGGCTGGGCAGAGAGGGTGCGGGACGTGGGGTCGTCCCCTTCGGGAGTCGACGGGTCGTCGCTCAGGAGGGGTGTGAGCAGACCGAGGGCGGTCAGCTCGGCCTGGGAGGCGACTACGGTGCCGTTCGCCAGCGGCGTGTCGACCCAGATGCAGTACGTGGCGACGCCGTCCACACCGATCGGGAGCGTGTCCCAGGTGAATCGGACGTGGGTGACGTCGGCGTCGACGCCGACGGGGGCGTAGTCGAACGGGCCGCCGTCTCCAGCGTCGCTGTAGGTCGCCACGGCGTCGCCCGGCAGCACGCTCGTCAAGTCGAAGGCCGTGAACGCGGGAATGGCGATCTCGGCGACCACGTCCTCGCCGTCCACCACGCCGTCCGTGTTGGTCACGGTGAGGTCGTAGCAGAGCTCGTCGCCGGGCTCGAAGGCGCCACCGTCGGTGTCTCGCGCGGCCAGGGTGCTGTCTGCCAGGGCCGGGAGGCCTACGGTGACCGGGGCGACGCCGAGGACCTCTCCGTCGGTCCTGCGGCCCGTGGTGTCGTCTTTGGCGTCGAACTCGTAGTCGTTGGCGTACACCCCGGGGACCTGGTCGCCGTCGACCTCCGCGTCGAACGTGAGGACCAGGGAATCGCCAGCACACAACGACAGGTCAGGGTCCCACTCCGGCGTGCCGCTCGGCTCGTCGGTGGACTCGAAGGGGCAGCTCGGTCCGGCGGTGATCACGGACGTGCCGTCGACGTAGGTGAAGCCGTCTGGCAGGGTCTCGGTGATGTGGTGCCGCTCGTCGCGGGTGGGGCCGGTGCCCACGTTGTCGATCACGATGGTGTAGGTGACGGTGCCGCCGGGCAGCACGGAGCTGGGCGAGACAGTCTTGTAGCTGTCGAGCACGGCATACCGGCCGATGTCGGTCAGCGCCCAGGTGACTGCGGGGATCTCGCACTCGTCGCAGATGGCGCGCGCCTCGTTGAGCACGAGCTCCTCGGCGGGGTCTCTCTCCACCTCCACGTCAACGGTGACGACTGCAGACTCTCCGGGTTCCAGGTCGTCCCACGCCCAGATGACGTCGTCACCATCCCGCGAGAACACGCCCGACGCCCCGACGAAGTCGACGTTGTCTTCGTCGATCACGTCGCGGATCTCGATGCCGGTCAGGGTGTCGGCGGCCAGGTTCACGACCTCGATGACGTAGGAGATCGGGTCTTCTGGGTCGGCGACGTCGACGCTCGGCGTCTTGGTGATGTGCAAGCAGGAGTACAACGAGGCCGAGCCCATGCCCCCGTAGCGCCAGGCGTTGTCCTTGCCGTCCTGCATGCCCGCGGCGTCGCCGCCGAACACGGTGCCCTTGGCCGAGAAACAGCCGTAGCCGTCGAACTCGGACGCGTCGGACACCCGGAGGGCGACGACCACACGCTCCTGGTCGAGCACCTCGCGTTGGCCGAGGGAGAACCGAACGGCGTTGGTGTCGTCGGGCAGTGGGCTCAGCAGATCGAGGGCCGCGCCGAGATCCGTGGGCACCCCCACGTTCGTGATCTCTCCTTCCTCGTCCACGGGGTCGCCGGACCCGATCTCGGATCCCGGGTAGCGCACGCGGTGCCAGGGCCCCACGGCCTCCGCGGCGCCGTTGTCGAACAGGTCGTCGCCGTCGAAGCGGTAGTCGTTCTGGTAGTGGGTCTGCGGGCCTGCGACGACGCTGCCGTAGCCCCAGGGCGTGTGCCCCTCGCCGTCCATGCCGGGCGCGGTGCCCCCCCGCTCCCCGTAGGCGAGCACCATCGACTCGTCCCATTCGGTGTACACGTAGGGGGCGACCAGGCCCACCAGATCGAGCAGCCCACCGCCCACGCCCGTGGGGTCGACCTCGATGCCGTCGGGCACGAAGTGCGTCGCGGGCGATGTGGAGTAGAACACACCCACATCGGCGTACAGCTGAGCGAGCGACCCTTCGTTGTCCCCGTTCTGGCCGCGCCGCCCCCACCCATCGTGGATTGGTGCAGCGCGGCGAGGCGGAATCGGATCGAACAGGGAACCCGCGGCGTCGGCGATGTGCCCGCCGACGACTTCGGTGCCTGTGGGCACGTAGACGGTCAGGTAGGCGCCCGCCCCCAGCGTGGCCCCGTTGGCCACCGGGATCGCGTCGAGCACGACGTACACCACGTCACCGTCGCGCAGGCCCGGCCCACCGGGGAGCAGGCCGCTGGCCCGGTCCACGAGCATCTGCACCGACACGGGCGCCAGGCTGAGGGACTCCTCCCGCTGGTGCACATTGTGGGCGTCAGCCTCCGGTACAGAGGCCAGCAGGAGGAAAAAGGGGACGCCGAAGGAGAAGCAGTTCCGCATGGCCAAGCGTAGAGCAACGCCGGCGTGCTGATGTGTCGGGCCGATTCGACAGCGGCGCAGACCGTGCAAATTCAGCAGTTTCAATGCCCACCTTGCACTCCCCTCACGCCCGGTCGTCGCCGTAGCTCCTAGCGGTTGCGGCGGCGCACCAGCAGCAAACCCACCGCGAACAGGGGCCATGCGAACAAGGGCCCGGTGGGGGCTGTCGTGCAGTTGCACGCCCCGCCCAGGTACTTGCCGCCGATCGGCGTGATTCCCGCGGTGTCGAGCCCGCCCGGGAAGTCGTCGGAGGGATCGGTGCCGGCAGACACCTCGTCGTCGTCGGTCAGGCCGTCGCCGTCGCTGTCTTCGTCCAGCGGATCCAAGGCGTCGATGGTGCCATCGCCGTCCCGGTCGGTGCCACCGGCGCCGCCCTCGAAGCGGTCGTCGGGGCCATCACCGTCCGAATCACGGGCGCACGGGTCGGTCTCGTCGTCGTCGATGCCCGGCTGATCGCCGTCCCACACGCCGTCGCCGTTCAGGTCCTCGCCGCCGTCCGAGAGGCCGTCGCCGTCGGTGTCGGCGTCGGTGGAATCGGTGACGCTGTCGCCGCCGTCGCCGTCGGGCACGAAGAAGGCGAGGTCGGTGTCGGGACCGGGCGGTTCGGACACGCCGGCCTCGAGGCCGTCGGGCAGGCCGTCGCCGTCGCTGTCGGCGTCGTTGGGGTCGGCCCGCAGGTCGATCTCGTGGCCGTCCTGAAGGCCGTCGTCGTCGGTGTCGGCGTCGGCGGGGTCGGTGCCGTAGACGCCCACCTCGGCCTCATCGGTGAGGCCATCGCCGTCGCTGTCTTCCCCCGCCGCGTCGAGCGCGTCGATGGTCCCGTCTCCGTCGCTGTCCGGCCCGCCGGAGCCGCCCTCGAACAGGTCGGACAGGCCGTCGCCATCACTGTCTGGGCTGTCGGCCCGGGTCTCGTCGTGGACGAGGCCGGGGCGGTCGCCATCCCACGCGCCGTCCAGGTCGGTGTCTTCGGCGCCGTCGAGCAGGCCATCGCCGTCGGTGTCGTCATCCAGAGGATCACTGGTTCGGACCCCGCCGTCGCCGTCCGGCGTGAACACGTCGAGGTTGGTGTGGGGGCCCTCCGGCACGACCAAGCCGAGCTCCACGCCGTCGGGCAGGCCGTCGTCGTCGGTGTCGGCGCGGGTCGGATCGGTGTGTTCGACCCTGGCCTCGGTGCTGTCGCTGAGGCCATCGTCGTCGGTGTCGCCATCGAACGGGTCGGTGCCCAGCGCCACCTCGACGTCGTCGGTGAGCCCGTCGGCGTCGCTGTCTTCGTCGAGGGGGTCGATGGTGCCGTCGCCGTCGGTGGCGCGGCCCGAGGTTCCCCCCTCGGCCGCATCATCGCGCCCGTCGACGTCCGAATCGCGTTCGTTCGGGTCGGTCTCGTCGGAATCGACGCCCGGCCGATCGCCATCGAACACGCCGTCCGCGTCGAGGTCCTCGTCCCCGTCGAACAGCCCGTCGCCGTCGGTGTCGCCGTCGGTGGGGTCGGTGGTCGTCAACCCCCGATCGCCGTCGGGGGAGAACACGGCCAGGTCGGTGTCGAGGGGCACGTCGAGCAGGCTCACGCCCCGCTCGAGACCGTCGGACAGGCCGTCGCCGTCCGTGTCGATGTCCGTCGGATCAGTGCGCTCGAGGATCACCTCGGCGAAGTCGGTGAGCCCATCGTCGTCGGTGTCGGCGTCAAACGGATCGGTGCCCTCTGCAAGCTCCGCGACGTCGGTGAGGCCGTCGCCAGTGTCGCTCCAGCGCCTGTCGGTCGACGACGAGGGCCGGGTGTGCATCCGGTTCAAGCAGCCCTGGCGCTCCGGGCGAACCGGGGTGCGGCTGCGGCCCGAGGTGTTCGTGCTCCGGCTGGCGAGCCTGCTGCTGCCGCCCGGGGTGAACCGGGTGCGGACCTTCGGGGTGTTTGCGCCGGCCTCACCGCTACGCCGGCACGTCGTGCCCCAGCCCCCGGAGGACGCCGTCTCGCGACCCGCTGGGCGGTGGATTGGG
>JBLFXJ010000492.1:0-5026 GCA_047609825.1 Myxococcota bacterium | reverse complement strand
CCCCACGTCGGAGGTCTACGTGCAGGTCGGGGAAGAGCTGGTTCGGCGGGCGAGGTGGGAGGAAGCCTACGTGGTGCTGAGCCGAGGCACGAACACCCGCCGCACGCCGGCCCGGGCGCTGGCGGCGCTGGCCCGGGCGGCGCTGGAGTCAGGCCATCTGCCTCAAGCGCTCAAGGCCGTTTCCCGCGTGCGCCAGCGGGTGCCGGAGCTCCCGGCGTCGCTGGCTCGCGTGGAGATCCTGGCGCTGGAGAGGGCGGGTCGGTACGACGACGCTCGAAAGCGCGCGGACGCCAGGCTGCGCGACGATCCCGACGACGTTGTGGCCGAGGCCGCGCTGGAGCGCCTGCGTGCTCCGCCTCCCGATGTCGGCAAACGGGCTCGGGACCCGTACTTCACCGTCGCCAGGGCTGAGCGGTACGTCGAAGTCGGTCGATCGGATCGGGCGGTCCGCGCCTATCGGCGAATCCTCTCCAACAATCGTTCGGACACTGCGGTCGAGTCTCGGTTGGGGCAGCTGCTCAACGGTCCCCACGCGCCGGTCGATGATGATCTGTCGGAGGAACTCATGGATCCAGGACTGGTGCCGCCGGACCTCCGGCCGCCCAAGCCCAGGCTCCGGAATCTGCGCCGGCCGACGCCAGTCACGCCGCCGCGCACGGCCATGGCAGAGGCGCCCGAGGCCGAGGAGATCGGTGACTTCCAGGGGCTGGTGGAGATCACGATCGAGGGTGGGTTCGACGATCTGGACGATCTCGAAGCACCGTCGCCGAGGCTCCCCCCAAGGCGTCGCCAGTGACGGTTTCGCCCGTCGTTCTCCTGCTGAATGGGCCGAACCTGGACCGGTTGGGCAAGCGGGAGGCGCACCTGTACGGCACTGGCACACTCGATGATGTTGTGGCGGCCGTCCGGCGGGAGGGCTTGGCGCTCGGCGTGGAGATCGTGCACCTGCAGTCGAACCACGAAGGCGCCTTGGTGGACGCGGTGCATCGCGCGATCGATGACGGCGTCGTGGGAGCGGTGGTGAACGCTGGTGCCTACACGCACACATCTGTGGCTTTACGCGACGCGCTGGTGGGGCTGCCATTCGTCGAGATCCACATCTCCAACGTGTACGCGCGAGAGCCATTCCGACACCGCAGTCTGCTCGCCGACATCGCAGTCGGGTGCGTCGTGGGCCTCGGCACCATCGGGTACGGCCTGGCGCTCCGGGGACTGCTCCAGCGGGTTCGCCACGGTGGTACGACCGGCACGTCGGGTTAAGCCCGCCGCGCGGAGGTCGGCATGGATCTGGAGCGCATCGAGGCTCTGCTGAGGCTGCTCAGCGAGCACGACGTCAGCGAGTTCGCGTTCAAGGACACAGAGCACAGCATCCGGCTTCGACTGGGCCCGCCCGAAGTGCAGTTGGCCCACCTCGCCGCTCCCGCTGCGGCCGCGGCGGCGGTGCCTGGCGCTCCGGTCGCGGCTCCTGCAGCAGCGGCGCCCGTCGATGACGGAGCATTCACGGTGGAATCGCCCATGGTGGGCACGTTCTACAGAGCGCCCGGACCCGACGCTTCCAACTACGTCGATGTCGGGTCCAAGGTGAAGCAGGGCGACACGCTGTGCATCGTCGAGGCGATGAAGCTGATGAACGAGATCGAGGCCGAGGTCTCCGGCACCGTCGTCGAGATCCTCGTCGACAACGCGAACCCGGTGCAGTTCGGTACTCCATTGTTCAAGATCCGTCCTGGCTGATCCGCTGCGAGGCGACGGCATGCGTCCGTTCGAGAAGATCCTGATCGCAAACCGTGGCGAGATCGCACTGCGGGTCATCCGCGCCTGTCGAGAGATGGGCATCCGGACCGTGGCTGTGTACTCCAAGGCCGACGCCAACGCGCTGCACGTGCGGTTCGCGGACGAAGCCATCTGCATCGGTCCGCCCATCGCCACACAGTCGTACCTGCATCAGCCGGCCGTGTTGTCGGCCGTCGAGATCACGGGCGCCGACGCTGTGCATCCGGGGTACGGCTTCCTGGCCGAGAACGCCCAGTTCGCCTCAGCCGTCCGCAAGATGGGCCGCGAGTTCATCGGCCCAAGTGTCGAGCACCTGAAGATGTTCGGCGACAAGCTCTCGGCGAAGGCGGCCGCACGCCGCGCAGGGCTGCCGCTGCTCGATGGCAGCGCCGGTGCCGTCGCAGACATCGAGTCCGCCGTCGTGGCCGCAAAGATTGCCGGATACCCCGTGATGCTCAAGGCAGCGGCGGGCGGTGGTGGCAAGGGCATGCGCGTGGTCGAGGATGAAGCCACCTTGCGCCGCGTGTTTACGGTCACCCAGGCCGAGTCCGCCGCTGCGTTCGGCTCCGACGAGGTGTTCCTGGAGAAGTACCTCCGGCGCCCGCGGCACATCGAGGTCCAGGTGGCCGGAGATGGGCTCGGTGGTGGCATCCACGTCGGCACCCGTGACTGCTCGCTGCAGCGTCGTCACCAGAAGATCATTGAGGAAGCACCCGCGCCGAACCTGTCGCCAGAGCTTCGGGCTCGCATCACCGAGGCCGCCGCAGCCCTCATCCGCGATGTTGGGTACCAGACGGTCGCGACGGTAGAGTTCCTCGTGGAGGACGATGCCTTCTACTTCCTCGAGGTGAATCCCAGGATCCAGGTAGAACATCCGGTGACCGAGGCCGTCACCGGGGTCGACCTCATCCAGGAGCAGATCCACCTCGCGGCAGGCACGGGTCTTCGCCTGCGTCAGGAGGACATCACGACCTCTGGGCACGCGATCGAGGTTCGGGTGAATGCCGAGGATCCGTGGACCTTCTTGCCGTCACCGGGGCCGGTGACGGGGTACCACGAGCCAGGTGGTCCGGGCGTCCGCGTCGACAGCGCCATCCACGAGCACGCCATGGTGCAGCCCTACTACGATTCACTGACGGCCAAGTTGATCGTGCACGGCAAGGACCGCGAGCACGCCCTTCGGCGCATGCTCGGGGCACTGGAGGAGTTCATCGTGGAGGGCATCCGAACGACCCTCCCGCTCCAACGGGCCTTGCTCAAGACTCCGGAGTTCCGGGACGTGACGTTCTGGACGCGGTTCGTCGACGGCTGGGTGCTCGAGCATGCCGAAGCTCATCGGGCAGCCGAGGCGGATCAGAACAAGGCTCCCAAGGTCAAGTGAGCGCGGAAGGGGGACTCCTCCCAGTCGGTGCGCAAGAGCGTGCGCGTGCGCCCCTTCGCTGACGCCGACTGCAGGTTGCTCGCGACGTCGAGCTGAAGTGGCCCGATCGGAGTGGCGATCCGGAGGCCGACGCCAACGCCCACGCGCACGGCCGGAACCGCGGGTGCGTAGCGGCGCAGCTCGCTGGTGGCTCGAGCGTCGGTCGCCAGCAGCCAGGTGTTGCCGATGTCCGCGAACACCGCGGCGCTGTAGCCGGTCCAGCCGGGAAGCCCGAGCGCAGGCAACGGCATGAGCAGCTCGACCGTGCCAACGCCCGCAGTGTCGCCGCCGGTCGGCACCCACCGATCCGGGTCGTCTCGTACCGAGTATTCCAGGACAGGCGCGATCGCGGAAGGCCACGCCACATCGACGCGAGGCGTGATGTTGCGCGGTCCGAGGGTGTCACGGGCGAATCCGCGTAGGCTCCCCGTGCCTCCGAGCACGTACCGGTCTTCGAGGGGGATTGTCGTGTTCGGATCGAAGGTGCGCCCATGGCCGCCTTCTCCCGACAGGCGCAGGACGAACCCGAGCAGCGGCACGTAGGTCGACACGCGTCCTTCGAGCTTCACGAACCTGGCCGCAGGTCCGAGCGCGCCCCAGTCGATGCCGGGCGCGATCTCCGCGTTGGTGGAGAGGAGCACGCCCTGGCGAGGCTGAACGGGGTCATCCCGCAGGTCGTGTACAAGCAGTCCCGTCAGCGCCTCCTGGACACGGGTCGAGCCGCTGGGGTCGGAGGCCGTGGGATCGATGATCGCAATCCAGGGTTCGCCTTCGAGCAGTGCGCCGTACTCGACCTCCTGGAACTGGCGCAGCTCGATCCGGGCCCCGGCGCGCAGGTTGGTGTGCTTGCCGAACCGCGTGTCCAGGGCGCCACCTAGGCCGCTTCGCGCCATCCGATAGGTGCGCTCCTGCCGCCGCTCACGAAACAGGATGTCGAGGACGAGCTCCTGGCGGCGGAGCGGGAACCGTGGGGCGGTATATTGAAGGGCTGCCCGGAGCTCTGGCTCGGTCAGATCGGGAACCCAGTCGCGGATCGAGTCCGAACGGTAGTCGAGACCAATCTGCCCGATCAGGTCCATGCGGTGGGCCCGACCCCACAGGTTTCGTCGTGTCGCACGCCCGAAGGTGCGGATTCCTTGGTCTGTCGACAGTCCTCCGCCGACCTCGAACCCCCAGCGGGGGCGCTCGCCGACCGCGACCACGAGATCCCGCGCGGATTCGTCTCCCAGGAGGGTCGTGTCTACCGTGCGAAACGTCTGCAGGTCGTACAGGTTGCTGCGCACGCGCTCCAGGTCTTCCGGAGTGATGCGCGCTCCGAGCTCGAGATCGACCTCGCGGCGAACGGTGACCGGCCGGGTGTAGCGAAGCCCTCGCGTCACGATGGATCGGAGTCGGACGGGATCGCCAGGAACCACCTCGAGGGTGGAGGTGACCAGCAGCGGCCCCAGCTCCTGCGCCGAGACCCGGGCGTCGGCATCCAAGTAGCCCGCGGCCCGGTGCGCCTCGACGATCGCCCGCGCGAGCAGATCGAGCCGCTGCGGCGAGTAGGGCTGACCGGCGAGCTCCTCGCGGATGGGCGCGACGAAGGACAGATCGACGTCTGGAGCGGCGCCGCGAACCTCCAGCTCGACAAGGGTGGTGAGGGGGCCCTCCGTCACGCGGACTGTGGGCACAACCATGCGCGGGGGAGGGCGTCCGACCAGGGCCCGGATCGGTGCCAACAGCAACCGGACCGGTGCCCATCCGTAGGGGCGCTCGGTCGTTCCCACCAGCACGAGGCTCGCGCTCAGGTGGCCCCGCGCCCGATATAGGCCCTCGGCGGCTGCGAGCCCG
>JBLFXJ010000491.1:0-5026 GCA_047609825.1 Myxococcota bacterium | reverse complement strand
GCACGCCGTCGCCGTCGCCGTCCAGGGCGTCGTCGCCCTCGGGGCACAGGTCACAGCCGTTGGGCACGCCGTCGCCGTCGGTGTCGAGCATGTCGTCGAACCCGGGGCACAGCTCGCAGCCATTGGGCACGCCGTCGCGGTCGGTGTCGAGGTCGTCGTCGAACCCCTCGCACAGGTCGCACACGTCCCCGTAGCCATCGCCGTCGCCGTCGGTCTGCAGCGGATCGGCGTCGTCCGGGCACACGTCGCACCGGTCGGGGATGAGGTCGCCCTCCGCATCGCAGCAGTCGAACACGTCGTCGGGGCAGTCGGTGCCGCCGCAGTCCGCGTCCACGAACCCATCGTCGTCGTCGTCGCAGCAGGTGGGGGTGTCGACGCAGTCCGGGTCGTTGCAGTCGATCAGGAGGTCGTCGTCATCGTCGATGCCGTTGTCGCACAGCTCCGGACACACGCAGTCGGGGTCGTCGCAGTCCGCCAGACCGTCGTCGTCGTCATCCACCCCGTTGAAGCAGTCCTCGACCAGCGGCTCCCCGGGGCAGTCGCTGATCGTCATCGTGTAGTCGCCGTAGTCCAAGTCGGGGAACTCGGAGAAGCAATAGCCGGGGTTCCACCCGGGTGCTGGCTTGGCGTAGCCCTCGAAGCCGTGGTAGCTGAACCCAAAGCCCTCGACCACGATGTAGTACACCTCGCCGGCTACACACTCGAACTCCACCGAGTCGCTGACCCGGAAGTCGAGCACCGATCCGGCCACCACCCCGCCGATGGTGTCGCAGTCGCTCTCGAGGATCATGAAGTCGAGGTCGCAGTCCAGATCGGTGAAGTCGATATGCACCGTGCCGTCGCTGGGACAGCTGAACTGCCAGATGTCTTCGGGCCCCGACTGCTCCCAGTACCCTGGGCCAGCTGGGGCGTGGTAGCCCTCGGGGCTGCAGGTCTCGGACAGGCAGCGGATGCCGGGCGCATTCTCGTAGATGCAGTCGGCACCCAGCTCACTGCCCAGCTGGAAGCTGTCGAACCCGTACGGGCACTCCACCTGGGTGAGCAGGCCGAACACCCAGTGCAGGTCGGGCATGGCCGAGGGCCAATCGCCTGGGTGGAGCTTGCCCACGACCACGTCGTCACAGCCAACAACGCCGTTGATCTCGGCGGGCGCGCATGCGAGCGCGGTGGGTGTGCCGATTGCGGCGAGCAGCAGGGTGAGTGCGAAGCGGTGCATGGCGGGGCCCGGGTAGTGTCACGGTTGTACCCTCGCGAAGGGGTCTGCGTCTCCCCCTCGCCCTGACCGAGGTGTGGTCTCCCGCTCGGGAGGCGCAGGGTGAGCTGCGGCGCCAGCGGGCGATTCGGTGTGCGGGGTGTGCCGGGAATGGGGCGGGCTGAGCGGGAGGGCACTGAGATGGCCGACGGCGCCGTATACTCGAATCTACGTGGAGGCAGGATGCGACAGGCGTGGTTGGCACTGTGGATCGTGCTCGGGTGTGGACCGGAGCCGAAGGACGACAAGCCGCCTGCGGAGATCTGCGACAACGCCGAGGATGATGACCTCGACGAGCTCGCCGACTGCGCCGATCCGGACTGCTCGGCTGAGTGCGGTGAGGTGTGCACCAACGGCACCGACGACGATCTCGACGGCCTGATCGACTGCCTCGATGACGACTGCGATGGCCTGTGCCCCGAGAACTGCGGAGATGGTAGGGACAACGACGGGGATGGCGCTATCGACTGCGACGACCGGGACTGCTTCGGCAGCTGCCCCGAGGTCTGCGGCGACGGCTTCGACAACGACGGCGACGGCAAGGTGGACTGCCTCGACGAGGAGTGCGTGGAGCCGAGCTGTGCCGAGGTGTGCACCGACGGTCGTGACAACGACGCGGATGCGCTGGTGGACTGCGCCGATGACGACTGCAACGACCCCAGCTGCGCCGAGAACTGCATCGACGGCCGCGACAACGACGCGGACGGCCGGGTGGACTGCGACGACACCGACTGCGACGGGGACTGCCCCGAGGTGTGTGACGACGGGCGTGACAACGACGCGGACGGCCGGGTGGACTGCGACGACGACGAGTGCGACGCGGTGTGCGACGCCGACGGCGACGGGTTCGTGAACGAGGCCTTCGGCGGCGACGACTGCGACGACACCCGGCCCGACGTGAACCCGCGCCGGCAGGAGATCTGCAACGGCGACGAGGCGCTGGACGATGACTGCGATGGCCTGGTGGACGAAGACGACCCCGACGTGGACGTGTTCACCCTGATCGCCTGGGGCCCGGACGCGGACGGCGACGGCTTCGGCACCGACGCCGATGTGCGCTTCGCCTGCCAGCAGCCCGACGGCTGGGGCTTCGCGGGGCGGGACTGCGATGACTCCCGCGACGACATCAACCCCGAGATGCCGGAGATCTGCAACCCGGACGTGCCGGTGGATGATGACTGCGACGGCCTGGTGGACGACGCGGATCCGGACATGACCGAGGACAGCTACCTCGAGTGGTACGCCGACCGCGACCGCGATGGCTTCGGCGCGGAGGACGACTTCGTGTATGCCTGCAGCCGCCCCGATGGCACCGCGGCCACAAACGACGACTGCGACGACGCCGACCCCACCGTGGGCCCGCCCAGCCTGTGGCTCGAGGACGGCGACGGGGATGGCTTTGGCGCGGGCGACCCCGCCGACCCGGTGCCCACTTGCGACCCGCCCGGCCCCGGGCTGTTCCCGGACTGGCGCGGGATCGACTGCGATCCCGGCGATCCCACCATCTTCCCGGGTGCGGAGGAGGTGTGCGAGGACGGCATCGACCAGGACTGCGACGGCGCGGATGCCGAGTGCTTCGTGGACCCGTTCGACTTCTGGCGGGCCGACCTGTGGGCGTCGCACCCGCCAGGCTTCGACTACGTGGACGGCAGCCTGCTCGTCACCGGCGGGGATGCGGTGATGCGGAGCATCGAGACCTACGAGATCGCGCAGATCCTTGGGTCACTGAACAAGGACGCCAGCTGCAGCGACCACTTCGTGGTGCTCTCCACCTCGCCGTCGTTCACCTGGTCGTGGAGCTCGGTGCCCGGCGCGATGAAGTTCGTGTGGAACTGCGACACCAAGTACATCTACGCGCCGGTGGGCAGCGACTCGGTGTCGTGCTCGATGGTCGGCGACTACGACATCGAGGTGGAGATCGTGGGCGACCGGGCCACGTTCCGCGACAGCCGCTGCGCCGATCTCACAATGACCGATCCGATCCTCACGGGACCGCTGTACGTCTACGTCGGCGCCGACTGCGATGCGTGCACGGCGGAGTGGTACTCGCTGGCGGTGTACGACTGACGGCTACTGGTGGTTGGCGACCGTCGGCGGCAGCACATCACCGCGGGCCTGCAGGTCGAGTGCCGCTGGATTCGCCAGGTAGTGCGCCCGTACTGCGGCGGCGAGCTCGCGCTTCGCAGGCACGTCGATCCGCCCGGTCGGGGGGATGGCGTGCACCAGGGCGCGCACCAGCGCCGGCTGGGGCTCGGGCACGAGGCTGGCCCACGACGCGAGGAGGTCGCGGTCGACCGTGCTGGGGAGCGAGCCGAGGATGCCCACGTCGTTCTGGTCGTGCACGAGCAGGCCCGAGGTGGTGCCCCGGTCCAGCGTGAGCACCTGGAACAGGTACACCGTGTGGTAGTGGCGCTGGGCGGCGAGCATCGCGTCGGTGACCGTGCGGTCTACGGCGTCGTCGAGGATGTCGCCGTAGGTGTCGATGATCCCGTGGGCCACCCGGGTGGCGAAGGCGGCGTCGGCGTCCCAGTCTCCGGTGGAGAAGCCCTCGAGGTAGAAGTGGGCGACGCCGCGGTGCCGGTCGAGTGCTGGGATGGTGAAGTACCGGTCGCCCTGTGCTGCCGCGCCGTCGAAGTGGGGGCCGGCGGCCTCGCGGAGCGCGTCGACGAACGCCGCGGTGTCCGGCGGAGCGGGGTTGGACGGGTTCAGGTCGCCCATGATCCGCCAGGTGCCTGCGCCATCCCGCAGCTCGGTCCAGCTCACGTGGGTGTGCATCGACGGGGCCGCGGGGTTGGCCGGGTGCACGATGGCGGACAGCGCGGTGGCCGACGCGAGGCGCTTGTCGGGGAGGTCGTCGTAGTGGATCGCGGAGACGTTCACCGAGGCGCGGTCGAACACGGGGCCGTCGGGCGCGACCAGCCGCACGCCACCCCCGTGCCGGCCCTCGTCGCGCAGCCACTCCACCGGGACGAAGGGGGATCCGCCCACCGCGGCGAGGCGATCGGCGAGGCGGAGCTGCAGGGCATCAACCAGGGTGAGGGCGGCGGCGGCGCGGCCGGAGCGCGCGGGGGTGCCGGGCATATGAGAACCTCCAGGCCCGCCGTCTATGGCGGCGACGCGCTCCGGGTCACCCTTCGCGGGCACCCCGGGGCACCTCGATCAGGCGGCGGAGCTCGTCGCGGGGCAGGCTCCACACGGCGAGCGCGAGTGCGAGGAACGGGAGCAGCGGCACCCGGTACCGCACCATCGTGCCCAGGTTGCTGGTCACCAGTCCGACCGCTACGCCGAACACCATGGCGAAGGCCAGCCCGAACGGGAGCCACGGCCAGCGGGACAGTGAGCGCCACAGGTTGCTGGCGTCGAGCCGGGTCGCGGCCAGGGCCGAGATGGCGAGCAGGCCGGTGCACTCCAGCGCGCTGAGCATCGCCATCGGGGTGCGGGCCTCGAACACCAGCGGCCGGTACCAGGCGGTGAACATCCCGGCGGGCGCGAACGCGATGGACTGCAGCAGCCCCGCCTGGCGCGGGTTGCCGATGTAGTACGCCGACCGCGCCTCGGTGCGGTAGGCCATCTCCTGCCGGTAGGCCGCCTGCTCCCCCACGCGGTCCAGCGCGAAGTCGGGGAACACCGTTCCAAGGCCGACGATGAGCACGACGCCGAGCAGCGCGATGCCCACCATGGCCAGCGGTCGGAACCGCACAACGCCGCCGTGGCGGGTGGCCCAGCGGTAGTACAGCCACACCACGGTGGCGCCGGCGAACACGAACAGGATGT
>JBLFXJ010000490.1:0-5039 GCA_047609825.1 Myxococcota bacterium | reverse complement strand
AACCCTGGCTCGTCCACCGCCGAGCGCTCTGCATCGCGGAGCTGGCGGAAGACAGCCGCTGCCGTACGGGCTGCCGTGGCCGCGCCCTCGGCGCCGAGCGCGGGACTCACCTCCCCCGGGTCCGCCACCAGGTCGTACAGAGAGGTGCGCCCCTGGTCGTCGACGACCCACTTCTGGTCACCCCGCCGTAGCGCGACCATTCGAGGACGGTCGAGGCGGAGGTCGAACCGCGACTGTTGGCCGGGCGCCACCGAGACGATCCACCCATCCGACGGCGGATCGGCCAGCGTCGGCCCTTCAGCAGGGAGGCCCGCCAGCTCCCGGAGAGTGGCCGCGACCCTGCGCGCTGGCACCGGCGCATCCACCCGACGGCCTGGCGCGAAGCCGGGAGCACGCACCCAGATCGGCACGCGGATCGACGGCTGGAGCACATTGGCGCCGTGGTTGAGGAGGTAGCCGTGTTCCACCAGGCTCTCGCCATGATCCGCCACCACCACGACCGCAGCGTCCGGCGGCAGCGCATCGATGAGCCGACCCACGACCGCATCCGTCCACGACACCTCACCGGCATATTTCGCGATCTCGTGGCGTAGATCACGAGGTAGGAAGTCCACCATGGGCGCCCTGCCCTCCCGCGCGGCCGCGACCTCATCAGGATGTCCTGGCGCGTCGGAGGCCCGGGCGTCGTACCGAGTGTCCCACGGCGGCGGAGGGGCGTAGGGGCTGTGGGGATCGTAGAGGTGGACCCAGAGGAATGCGGGCTCCGGGGAGCTGTCGAGCCAGGCCAGGGCGCGCTCCACGGTGACATCCCCCCGCCGGGAGGCTGGCCGCCCGCGGAGCAGGCCGAGACGGATCAGGGCTCGTCGGATGGTCGCTGGCGCGGCCATCGCCACGGCATCTGCATGATGATCATAGTGGTCGAACCCGGCGTCCAGACCGATCGCCGGGTCCAGCACCCTGGCCGAGACGAACGCGCCCGTCCGGTACCCATGGTCCTGGAGCGCGCGGGTCACCAACCGCGCATCGGCTGGGGCCTGGTCACCGTTGCGGACCACGCCGAGCTCCCACGGCGGCTGGCCCGTGAGCAGCGCCAGGTGCGACGGACCGGTGAGCGGAACGTCCGCAACCCCCTCGGTGTACAGAGCGCCCGAAGCGGCCAGCCGATCGAGGTTGGGGGTGTCGACCTGGCGCCGGTAGCCTCCGATGGCACCCACATGGTCCGCGCGGAACGTGTCCAACGTCACGAGCACGATGTGCGGGCCTGCTGCCCGTTTTGCGGAGGCCGGGCGAGTCTCCCGAGCGGGCGTGGAGAGCACGAGCGACGCGAGGGACAGCACCATGAGCGCGGGCGCCACCCAAGCCCACCGAGAGACCACCAACATGCCGAGCCCCCAGGTCAGGAGCAGCACGACCCAAGGCCAGTCCGGCCCGATCGGCACGATTGTCAACGCCCCCAGCAGCGCCCATGCGACGCCAGTGGGGGTGCCCCTTACCGGCCCCAGCGGTGCGCGAGACGCGACGGCGCCAAGCGCGAGTCCGGCCACGGCGCAGGCCAGCGTGGGCCACATCGCAGCCCAGACCGCCCCGGCCTGATCGGACCAGAGGCGTTCGCCCATGTCCGCCCACGCGAGCCAGGCGCACTCCAGCCCTGAGACCAGCAGCACGACCCCGACGAGCCGTGTCAGCTCGCCCCGCTCACTCGGCGGGACAGACATCCGTCCAGGTGCATGCACAGCCGGCAGTCTCCGAGCACGCCTCGCCGTCGGCGATGCAACCATCTCCGCACGCGACCTCGCCCGACTCGCAGGTCTCGCAGCACTGGTCCGCAGGCGTACATACGCCAGCGTCGCCGTCTTCCAGGCAGTCCCAGATCTCGGTGACCTCGCACGCCGCGACGATCGCCGCACCATCGGTGGGGCCGCACTCGGCCTTGCGCAGCGTCTTCAGGCACTCCTTGGCGGCCTTGCGCTTGAACTTGCAGCCGTCGAAGTAGTCGCGGCCGGCGTCCACGTTGGCGTCGTAGGCATCCCGGCAGCCGGACTCGTCGGTCCACGATGCAGCAGAAGCGCCTTCGTAGCAGGCGAACTGATAGGAACACTGTTCCTTGTACAGCTTCTTGAAGAACTCCTTCTCCGAGAGCCCACACGCTGTAGTGGCTGCCACGAGACCCGTGAGCGCCGCCAGCCGCACCTTCCACCCGACCATGAACCCTCCGATGCCCACGAGGTGACCGCCGACCACCTCCGCATGGCAGCACCTCGACGGACGGGTCACTCTCCCCGTTCCCGCCGCCGCCGTCAACCGCCGCGAGTAAGCCATGACACGCTCTCCCCTGTTCCGACTCCTCGCATATGCGTCGCCACACCGGCGAACGGTGCTGTCGGCCGCCGCGGCATCGGTGCTGAACAAGGTGTTCGATCTGGCTCCTCCCCTGCTGATCGGCATGGCGGTGGACGTGGTGGTGCAGCGCGAGACGTCATGGCTCGCGCGGCTTGGCGCCCCCAGCCTCGACGCGCAGCTGCTGTGGCTCGCCGCGCTCACCGTGCTGATCTGGGGGCTCGAGTCGCTGTTCGAGTTCCTCGAGAAGTGGTGGTGGCGCAACCTCGCACAGACCATGCAGCACGAGCTGCGGATCGACACGTTCGCCCACCTGCAGCGCCTCGATCTGGAGTGGTTCGGCGAGCGATCCACCGGCAGCCTCCTCAGCGTCGTCAACGACGACGTGAACCAGCTCGAGCGGTTCCTCGATGGCGGTGCCAGCAGCTTGCTGCAGGTGGCCACGACCGTGATCGTGTGCACGGCAGCGTTCGCCGCCGTCTCACCGGGCGTCACGGCCCTCGCGATGCTGCCGATCCCGCTCATCCTGTGGGGGAGCTTCCGGTTCCAGGCGGTCATCGCGCCTCGGTACGCAGAGGTCCGGGAGCGGGCGGCCCTCGTCTCGGGGCACCTGGCGGACGCGCTGGGCGGCGTGCAGACGGTGAAGAGCTTCGTGGCCGAAGACCGCGAGGTCGCTCGCGTGCGGGCGCTCTCGGATGCGTATCGGGTGGCCAATCGGAGGGCGATCGGCCCGAGCTCCGCATTCTCCCCTCTGATCCGCATGGCCGTCGTCATGGGCTTCGTCGCGACGCTCGTATACGGCGGACGGCTGACCCTGGCGGGCGAGATGGACGTCGGAGCGTACAGCGTGCTGGTGTTCCTCACGCAGCGGCTCCTGTGGCCACTCACGACCCTCGGCCAGACCGTCGACCAGTACAACCGCGCGATGGCGTCCACAGCGCGGATCCTCGACCTGCTCGACCAGCCGAACGTCGAGCGTGCGGACGGCGCTCCCCTGCCGACGGTCGAGGGCCACGTGCGGTTCGAGGACGTGCGGTTCGCCTACCCCGGACGGGAGGACGTGCTGCGCGGGGTGAGCATCGACATCCCCGCAGGCCACACCGTCGCCATCGTCGGCGCCACTGGATCGGGTAAATCGACGTTGCTCCGACTCCTCCTCCGCTACTTCCGTCCGGTGAGCGGGACGGTGAGCGTGGACGGCCAGGACGTGCAGGATGTGGCGCTCGCCGACCTGCGGCGGGCCATGGGGCTCGTGTCGCAGTCCGTGTACCTGTTCCCCGGGTCTGTTCGGGACAACGTCGCCTACGGGATGCCGGATGCCGACGACACGGCCGTTCGCGCGGCCCTCACCGCGGCCGAGGCGGACGGGTTCGTCGACGCCCTCCCGAACGGCTGGGACACGATGATCGGCGAGCGCGGGCAGAAGCTCTCCGGGGGCCAGTGCCAACGCCTGAGCCTGGCCCGGGCCCTGCTCACCGATCCGCCGATCCTGTTGCTCGACGAAGCCACGAGCGCGGTGGACACCGAGACCGAGCGCGCGATCCAGCGGTCGCTGGCGCGAGTGTCCACCGATCGCACGACGATCGTGGTCGCACACCGCCTCTCCACCGTGGTCGACGCGGACCGGATCGTGGTGCTCGAGGCCGGCCAGGTGGTGGAGAGCGGAACCCATGACGACCTGCTGGCCGCGGGTGGCGCGTATCAGCGGCTCTGGTCGTCGCAGTCCGCGTCGATCACCCGCCGCGCCACGTCGTAGCTGAAGCCTCTCCGGGCCAGCTTCGCCAGCTCCTTCCGACGGCCGTCGCGGTCTACCGGGCCCTCCCGCCATGGACCGATCCGGCGCTTCCGGGCGTAGGTGCGCGCCGCCTCGAGATCGGACGTGTCGCCATCCAGCTCCAGGCCTGCGAGCACCTGGTCCTGTGTGGCGCCCCGGATGCCCTTGGCCGACAAGGCGGCGCTGATCTGGCGCCGGCTGGATCCGCGGCGGTGCAGCGCCCGAGCCCGATCCTCCGCCCACTGGGCGTCATTGAGCAGCCCCAGGTCGGACAGCTTGAGCAGCAGCGCGTCCACCAGCGCATACCCGACCTCGCGGTCGTCGCCGTGATGTGCGCACGACCGGTCGACCCGTTGTCGGAGCAGGCGGCGGACGTGGAACGAGGTCGAGCTGTAGCGCTCGAGGTAGTACAGGGTGTAGCGCTCGAGGTACCGCTCGGTGATGCGCTTCGGCGGCCGCTTCTGCCTCACTCGGGACGCTCCATCTCGGGGCAGTAGGGCCCGAGCAGGTCCCGCTCCCACCAGGCCTCGCTCCCGGGTGCAGCGAATCGGTAGTCGTAGAGCATCGTGCGTACGTATCGCGGTGGTTCGCCTCCGAACGGGTCATCTGCGAACAGGCCGAGCACGGTCGGGTTGCCGTCAACCAGGTGGCGCTGGACAGCGAGCACCCACGCATTCTGCCGACAGTCGCCCAGGGCAGCGAACCACAGCTGCCAGTCCAGCCGCGGCATGTGCGGTGCCACCTGGGGCGGCCGACGCATGGGATCGCCGGGCTTCGCAGGCAGGGCATAGGGCTGCCAGGTCTCGCCATCCAAGCTGCCTTCGAACACCACCTCGCGACGCTCCGCAGTCATCACGGCGAACAGCCCGTACCGATTCACGATCCGGTACGGGTAGGTGGACCGGACGATGGCCTGAGCCGGTCCGGG
>JBLFXJ010000489.1:0-5048 GCA_047609825.1 Myxococcota bacterium | reverse complement strand
CGCCCGGCTCGAGGGCACATTCCTGCACCAGCTCGACGGCGCCGAGCTGTGGCTCGTGTTCACGCCGCGCGGACGATTCTCGAACCACCCGCCGGCCGACGTGCAGCCCGACTGGGCCGCACACACCGCCGAGGGCCACCGGGTGGGCACCTACCGCCTCGATGGCGACCAGCTCTCCATCGCCTGGCCGGGCGGGCGGGAGACCACGAGCACCGTCGCGCGCGACACCTATGCGCTCACCGTAGACGGCGAGGAGTGCCGGCGCGCCGACTACGATCTCACCGGCATGGGCCTGGACGGCGCCTACCGGGAGCGCGGCGGCGACCAGACCTGGGTGTTCCGCCCCGACGGCACCGTCGACACTCCGGACGGCCCGGGACGGTACGCCCTCGGGGCTGCGGCAATCCGTGTGAAGACCGCCGCCTACAACCGCGTCCACACCCTGTTCAGCGACCTGCTCCCGCACCCGGCGCAGCCGGCCCTGCTCCTGATCGCGGGCAAGCCCCTCGATCGCCTTCCCGACCATGACCAGGAGTCGTCGTGACGAACCTCAGCCGGCGCTCTCTCCTCGAGGGGGCCGCAGCCGCCGCAGCACTCGGTGCCGCCGGACCCGCACTGGCGGCCGGGCGTCGGCCGAACATCCTGTTCCTCTTCTGCGACCAGCTCCGCGCCATGTCGCTCTCCCTGTACGGAGAGTCCAACATCCGCACCCCGGTGTTCGACGAGCTGCTGCGCAGTGGCACGCACTTCACCAAGGCCTACGCCGCAGATCCTGTGTGCGCCCCCAGCCGCGCCTCCGTGCTCACCGGCCTGTACCCCACCGCCCATGGGGTGGCGGAGAACGGCGACCGACTCGCGGTGGAGCTGCCGTCGATGGCCGACAAGCTCGGCGCCGCGGGCTACCGCACCGGCTACATCGGCAAGTGGCACCTCGACAACAACGAAAAGCCCGGCTTCGTCCCACCGAAGCGGCGACACGGGTTCCGCTGGTGGCGCGCCTACAACTCGGGCCATCACTGGCGGCGCTCGGTGTTCTTCGCCGATGACGACGACACCCCGCGGCGCCCCTCGCCGCCCGACCGCTTCGAGCCCGCCTACCAGGTGGACCACGCGCTGGAGTTCATGAAGGGAGGGGGCGACAAGCCGTGGTTCCTGATGATGAGCTTCGGCCCTCCTCATCCTCCCGGCACCACCCCCATCGCCGACTGGGCCAAGGACCTGCCAGACGGCATCCTGGATCGGGTGGACGCCGACCGCCTCCGGTTCCCGCCCAATGTGCCCGAATGGATCCAGAAGGCGAACCGAGGGAAGAACGGCAAGGGCGACGCCGACCCGGGCGCCCGGCACCACATGCACGGGTACTACGCGTCGATCCTGGCCCTGGAAGACGAGGTTGGCCGCCTGCTCGAGGGCCTGCGGGGCATGGGGCTGGCCAAGGACACGCTGATCGTGCTGTCGGCCGACCATGGTGAAATGGGCGGCAGCCACGGGCACTACAAGAAGGGCCAGCCGTATGAGGAGGCCCTGCGAGTGCCCCTCGGGTTCACCTGGCCCGGCGTGGTCGGGCGGCGGGCCATCGAGGCGCCAGTGTCAGGCGTCGACATCGCGCCCACGCTCATCGGGCTGATCGACGGGCCCGGGATGAAGAAGCACGGCCTGGACCTGACGCCGACGCTGCTCACCGGGCGCGAGCCGGATCGGCCGAGCGTGTTGTCGAGCAGCAACCTCGGCAAGCGCGACCAGTGGTTCGCGCTGCGCGGTCCTCGCTACACCTATGTGGAGCAGGGCCTGGGCAGCGACAAGCGCGTCATCCTGTGGGACAACACCGACGACCCCGGACAAGAGCAAAACCTGGCGTCGGACAAGTCCGTGCGCGGGATCCGCAACCGGATGGCGATCCGCATGAAGCAGGAGCGCAAGCGCACCCGCGCGGCCGGCCCAGATCCGACCGACAACGACGCTTCGAGTCGGAAGAAGAAGTAGGCGAGGCGCCGAGCCCGCTCACCACCACTCGAGGGGCGCGTCGAGCTGACCCTCGGCGTTCTCGCCCCAGCACTCCACGTGTCCGGCCGCATGCACCGCACACGAGAGCGTGCGGCCGATGTCCACCGCGATGAAGTCGGAACCGGCAGGCGCCTCGTTCACCTCGCCGACCGCCGTGAGCGCGCCCCAGCACACCACCTCACCGCCGGCCGTCACCCCACACGAGTACCGCTCGCCCGCGTCCACATCGACATAGGAGCCGCCCGGTGCGGGGAGCTGCCCGTAGTTGTTGCGCCCCCAGCAGTGCACCGTGCCCGCGGTGTCGATGCCGCAGGAGTGTTGGTCTCCGGCCGACACAGTGACCAGCTCGATGCCGATGGGGGGTGTCGAGCGCCCATAGACATTGCTGCCCCAGCACGTGACGACGTTGTCGGCGTCCACCCCGCAGCTGTGGCGGAAGCCCGCGGCCAGCTCCAAGAACGGGCCCCGCGGGGGCGAGGCCTGGCCCTCCGAGTCGTTGCCCCAGCACTGCACTTCGCCATCGACCCCGAGCGCGCAGTTGTGGGCATCACCTGCCGCGAGATGGGTGAACCGTCCGACGAGGCCGCTGGTGTCGGTGCGCCCGCCATCGTCCCATCCCACGCAGACCACGTCCTGATCCGGCGTGATGCCACAGGAGTGGTTCAGGCCGACCGACACGTCGAGGTAGCGCCCACCGGTGAGGGTGAGGGCGCCGAACGCGTCGCCCCCCCAGCAGGTGACCACGCTCGCGTTGTCCAGCTGGCAGGCATGGGTGGCCGCGGCGGTCACGTGCCGCACCGACGGCGCCACCACCTCCACCTCGTCCACGCCCGCCCGGCCATCCGCCAGGCCGTCATTCGCCCGCACCTCACAGGTCCACACCTGGCCGGGTGCCGTCACCTCCCATGGGATCGTGTCGCCCTCCCGATCGGTGGTGACCGCCTCTTCCGACACATCCACCCCGTCGCGCAGCCAGGTGAACCCGTAAGCGAGCGGATCGCCCTCGGCGTCGGTGGACAGGGACAGGATCTCGCACCGCAGGTCGTCCAGCGCGGTGGCCGGTTCTGGTGAGATCTCCACCTCAGGCTGGGTCGGCGCGGAGTTCGACGCATCCACGGTGACGCTGTCCCGACACTCGGCGCCCGCGTCGTCGACCACGGTCAGGGTGAGGGTGTGCACGCCGCGCGTCATGCGGATGGTGGTGTCGATGCCCCCCTCGGCATCCGGCGCGCCTTCGACGAGAAGACCGTCCACGTTGGAGGTGACGGCGATCGTGAGCACCGTGGGCTCCACATCGACATCCGAAGCCAGCGCGAGGAACGGCACGGCAGCGTCATAGGTCTGGGTGGTGCCGTCCTCCGGAGACAGAATCTCGCAGCTCGGAGGCGTGTTGTCGGGGCCTACATCGATGGTGACGTCGGCCTCGCCGGTCTTGCCGCTGCTGTCGGTGCCGGTGGCGGTCAGTGTGTGGGTGCCCTCGGAGAGGAGCGTCGCGCTGGTCGCCAGGTCGGACGCATCCGGGATGGCGTCGGCGTCGAGCACCCCATCGGCGGAGCTGGCCCACGCCAACGACAGGCCCTCGGGCCCATCCTCGCCGTCGGTCACGCGGGCCGTGAGGGTGACGGGAACATTGCGGTAGAACTGGCCGGAGGACTCCGGTGCCACGATGCCGACCACCGGGGCCGCCGTGAGCTGCACGCCCAGGTCGAGCTGGTCGGACGCGAGCTCGCCCTCGGCATCCCGCACCTCGATACGCAAGCGCACCGTGTCGCGCGCAGGCACCCGCCAGTCACAGGCCGCATCCCCGAGCTCGTTGGGTGGGTCGCCGCACACCTCTTCATCATCGACGAACCACCGCGCCGTGAGCTCCTCGGTGGGGTCGTCATCGTCCACGACCGCCCGGGAGGTCGCGAGGTAGCCCTCCAGCACCACGTCCCCCTCTTCGTGGTTCGCGATGATCGCGGTGGGGGGTTCGTTCGGGATCGCCTTGAACGAGATGTCTTGCGCACATCCCACGACCAGCAGCGCGACGATGACTCGCGACATCCTTCCTCCGTGGCCCGAGGCTACATGCCTGCGCGCCCACCCGCTTGGCCAGCCTCCGTTCATCCCCGTCACCTTCGGGGTAGGGTGCGCCGATGCCACCGACGAACACCACCATCGGAGCACGGCTGGGCCCCTACCGCATCGAGGCGCTGGTCGGAGAAGGCGGCATGGCGGCCGTTTACCGGGCGGTGCACACCGACCTCGGCTCGATGCACGCGATCAAGGTGCTCACGGTACCGACCACCGTGATCCGCGCGCGCCTCCTGCAGGAGGGACGGATTCAGGCGCGCCTCGACCACCCCAACGTGGTGCGGGTGACCGGAACCGTCGAGGTGGACGGCGGCCCGGCCCTGGTGTTGGACTTCGTCGACGGACCGGATCTGGGCCGGATCCTGCACGGCTGGAGGCCGACCCTCGATCAGGTGGACTTCATCGCCCGTGGAGTGCTGGCCGGCGCCGGAGCGGCGCACGCCATCGGGTCGATCCACAGGGACCTGAAGCCCGCGAACATCCTGCTGGATCTGTCGTCGGGTGAGCCGGCGATCAAGGTCGCGGACTTCGGCATCGCCAAGCTGCTCAACGAGGCGTCCGCGGGGTTGAGCCGCACCGGCGCCGCGATGGGCACGCCCGCCTACATGTCGCCCGAGCAGGCGCGAGGCGCTGACGACCTCGACCCGCGGTCCGACGTGTTCTCCCTCGGGTGCATCCTGTATGAGCTGCTCACCGGGCAGCGGGCATTCGACGGACGTAATGCGCTCACCGTGATGCGCTCTGTGATGTCGTCCACACCCGTGCCCGCCGAGACCCTCGCGCCAGACGCTCCCGCGCGGATGCACCGCGCCATCGCCGCGGCGCTGCACAAGAACCGGGTAGAGCGCCCCGCCGACGCCGCTGCGCTGTGTGCGCTGTGGACCGACGATGGCGCGGCCCCACCACCCGTGAACCCATGGGACGACCGCGCCCGAGAGGCGGTCTCGCAGCTGCGCAAGGCGCCGCCC
>JBLFXJ010000488.1:0-5053 GCA_047609825.1 Myxococcota bacterium | reverse complement strand
GCGCCGGTGCGCATGGTGGGTGATGACAGTGCGTTTCATGCCTTTCTCCTTGATTGTGAGGAGAATGAAACCCACTGGTCGCCAGGGCGGACGGAGTTTCCCGAAACCCGGGCCCGGCGCTATCGCTTCTTCGACCGCCCCCTCTTGGTCTTCCGCTCATCTTCCTCCGGCTCCGCCTCGTCGTCCGGGCTGCCGGCCTCCACCGCAGCCACATGCGGTGCTTCACCTGCAGACTCGGGCGCGAACCCCACGCAGCCGGCCCCCTCGGCCTTGTGGCTCACCACAATGCCGTCACCGTCCGAGCGCAGCGTGGTGGTGCAGCTCACGCCCAGCTTCTCACCGTGGTGGATCTCGCCGTCGACCGCCTTGCCATCCGGCGACTCGCGCAGGTGAACCCGATCGGGCGTGGTCACGGTGTTCTCGCTCTTCCACACGTACACCACGTGGCCGCCAGCCAGCTTCATCTGGTCCATCGGCGCGCCCCAGTCGTCGACCACATCGTTGATCGAGCGACCGTGAAGCGCCTGGAGCTGCGCCTCGTACCCGTCATAGGTCGGGATCATCTCCGCCACATCGCCGAGGTCGAGCTCGACCACGCCACACCCGACCATCAGCAGCACCCAGCTCCACCGCATCGCGCCCTCCAGCCTCGGAGGGTACAGGTGGCGAGGCGGCGACACCACCCCGAGATCACGGTCCTCCCACAGAATCACCCGGAGGGCCCGCCTCGCGTCGATGACGCCTGCTCCGCCGCGGCCATGGCATTCACTCCGCCGGCTCCCACCGGAACGCCTGCACCTCAGCCGTGTCGAGCGCCGCGAGCAGCTCCGTGAGCACATCCGCATCCCGCGGCAGCCGCACACCCCGGGCCACCCACGCCGTGGGACGGCGCGCTGGCGTCGGCAGCGGAATCGGCGCATTCGGCCCCGGACCCGGACCCGATCCATACACCCGCACCACCGACGGCCGATCGTCCACCAGGTACACGGCCACCTCCTCCGAGGTCGACAGCCGGACCGCGGGCCCAGGCACCAGCTCGGCCCACGGCCCCTCCTCGGGCGCGCTCGCGAGCACCAGCCCGGCGTCCACATCCGCCCACCCGGCCGAGGCGGCGTCGAGCAGCTGATGCCACCCCTCCACCAGCCGCGCCCACGCGGTGCCATGCCCGCGGAGCGACCGGTCGGCCTCAGCCTCGGCCGCCTCGCGCACGAACCCCCGGAGCAACACCGGGAGCTGCGGGTCGGTGCACTGCACCACCCACCGCGTCACCTCGCGCCGCTCGTCCCCCGACAGCGCGCCCAGCGCCCACAGGCGCAGTCGGTCTTCCGTCATCTCACCTTCCACAGTGGCTTGTCCTCGAGCTTCAGCACATCGGTGAGCGATTCACGGCAGCCCACCCGGAGGATCCGCGCCCGCACCTCGGCCGCCCAGCTCCCGTCGGAGAGCCACGCGTGCTGCTCCTCCTTCAGGCGCTGCACCGTCGTCCAGCACCCGTCCTTGCCGTGGGTCTTCAGCTCCCGCGGCCCCTTGAACCGCTCCACCCCGGGCGCGTCCGCGGCCGACCGGCTCCACGAATACGGTGGCGCATTGCTGGGATACGGCGTGAAGTACAGGATCGACACGGCCTCCCGCACCCGCTCTCCCAGCTCTGCCAGCGCGTCGCGCCACAGGCAGGCATGCCGCCACGCCGCGAGGCCGCGGTACTTGCTCCGGCTGCCCTTGCCCAGCGCCAGGTACCGGGCCGACGGCTCCAGCCCCATCCCCAGCCCATCCCCCAGCTCCTGCCGGGGACGTGCGGTGGCCTCGAGCCACAGTGGACGACCGCACCCGCAGCGACTGGTGGACCGACGCCGACGGCGATGGCTTCGGGGAGGAGGGCCCGCCGGTGCGGGTTTGCATCGCACCCGGTGTCGACATCTCCGGTGACTGCGACGACGACGACCCCGCCGTACACCCGGACGCTCCCGAGATGTGCAATGCCGGGATCGACGACGACTGCAACGACCTCGCCGACGACGCCGATCCGGGTCTGGATCCGCTCTCCGCCACGCCCTGGTACCCCGACGCCGACGGCGACGGCGACGGGTTCGCCGGTGACGCGGAGGTGGTGTACGCCTGCGAGGCCCCGCCCGGCACCGCCGCGGAGAGCACGGACTGCGACGACACCCGGCCCGGCGTGTACCCCGGGGCGATGGAGGTCTGCGACGGGGTGCCGAACGACTGCGACGCGGGCCTGGCCGAGGAGCCCCGGGTGGCGACCTTCTTCTACGACGACGACGACCTGCCTCCCCAAGATGCTACGGATGCGCTGGACCGGGTGACGGCGTACGGCATGAGCCGCAACGGCCGCCTCGCGCTGTGCCCGGGCGTGTGGACCGGCGACCTGCTCTCGTGGAGTGACGAGCTGGTGATCGAGGGCATCGCCGACGATCCGGCAGACGTGGTGTTCGACGCCGAGGGTGCGCACAAGGTGGTCCTGCTGGAGGAGCCCCCGTCTCGCCTGGAGGTCCGCGGCCTGACCCTCCGGAACGGGGACGGCGGCTCGGGTGCCGCAGCCCTGAACGTGCTCGGCTTCGGCGCCGAGGTGGTGCTCGACCGGGTGCGGTTCGAGGACAACCACGGCGGCGTCTACGGCGGGGCGGTTCGACAGCAGTACGGCACGCTCACGATCCGAGACTGCCACTTCGACGGCAACGACGCCTACAACGGCGGCGCCGTCTACGTGTACAACGCCGAGGTCAGCATCAGCGACAGCACCTTCGTCGAGAACACCGCAGATCTGGGCGGCGCGCTGTATTTCAGCGAGACCGAGGTCATCGCGTCGGGCCTGTCGTTCACCGAGAACTGGGCCGAGATCGGGGGCGCCATCGCCCTCAGCGGCGGAACTCTGGACGCCTCCGACCTCACCTCCTGGGGGAACGTCGCGACGGACAGCGCCGGCCTGTGGTCGCTGACGGACGGCGCGGTTGGAACGCTGGACGGCGGGCTCCTCCAGTGGGACAGCGCCGCGGGCGACGGCGGCATGTTCGCCCTCGACGGCGGCAGCCTGGTGGTCACCGACACGACGATCCGGAGCGGCGTGGCCACCCGCGGAGGTGCTGCCTGGGTGGGCGCGGGTGCAGAGCTCGAGCTGGGTGCGGGCACTACCGTGTCAGACGGGCGCTCGACCGTGTCCGGGGGCGCCGTGTACGTGGCCGATGGCACGGCCCGGTGCGTCGGCGGCGCCATCCTGCGCAACACCTCGGACGACGACGGAGGCGGCATATACCTGGATTGGGCCGGCCACTTCGAGGCGCTCCGCTGCGACCTGGGCGACGGCCTGGACACGAACCTGCCCCACGACGTGTACCTCCCATACGGTCCTGTGGACTACGGCGCGGACGCCACCGCGGTGTGCGACGCGTTCGCGTGCCTGTGACGGCCGCCGCGAGCGTTCGCGGCTACCCGCAGGCGCCGGCCGGTCCGTCGTAGCGCCCGCCGTTCTGATCGCACGAGGCCTCGAGGTCGAGCCAGTAGTACACATCGCAGAAGCCGTCGTAGTACAGGATATCCGCCACGAGGGGCTCACCGCGCACCTCTGTGGCGACGCTATTGCACGCCGCGAACAGACCCCCACGTGGGCACCCGTCGCCGACGATGTTTCCCTCGCCCCGGCACTGCTCGGTGAACGCGTCCTTCGCCGCCTCCGTGGAGTCCGCGGGGATCTCGGTGCACTGGAACGTGACCTCGAGCTCGCCCGTGCAGCTCACCACGCCACGGGTCGGGTCGGTGGTGGTGCCGCCCCCGGTCGGCGTGGTGGTGGACCGGGTCCCCGTGTCGCGCCCGCCGGAGTCGGGCTCGCCCGGCGCGTTCGCCACCTGGAAGGTGCCCCCGACCCCGATGTCTCCGTACCACCCGACCACGTCGATCTCGAGGTTGTCTCCGCTGCGCTCGCGGATCGTCCAGCCGCCCCACACAGGCTGGCGGACCTCCCCCAGGTACTCGAAGACCAGGGAGTTGTCGCACTCCGGAACGGTACACCCCGCCCCTTGGCGCCAGCGCCCATCACCGACCACCAGCGTGGTGCGGCCCTTGCGGGCGGCCACGTCGTAGCGCGACCGGTCGATGAACCGGTCCACGAAGCGCCGGTCACCCTCACCCGAGGGCCCCCCCGCCTGCAGCGCGGCCTCGTCGTCGAAGAACCAGCCGTCGAACCGATGAGACGGTCCGCAGGCGAGCAGGAACAGCAGCAGCGGCATCTCTCCTCCCGTTCAGAAGCGCCCGGAGACGCGCACGCCGTTGCCGGTCGGGGTGAGTGCGAGGCGAGGGGACGGGGCGACCTTGTGGACCAGGCCAACGCCGAGCTTGACCGCACCAATGCCCACGACCGCCCACCCGACGGCCATCCCTGGCCGGCCGAGCGACTGCGGAAGCTGGTCCTCGTTCCGGGCCAGGCGGTACGAGGCGACGGTGGTGCCGAGCCCCACACCGACCAAGGCCCCGCCCTGGACCATCATCCGCGTCGCCACCGCGTCCCGACTGGACGGGAGATCCGGTGGAGCCGCCACCGCGAGCGAGAGGGCCAGGAGTACAGCGGTCATCGCACGCCCTCCTCATCCAGAGCGAACACGAGGTCGTGCGCGAGCTCGGGCAGCAGCGCATCCCCCCCAGACGGAGCAGCGAGCCCCTCACCGGAACACAGCACGTCCTCGGGTGCAGCGGGGCGCACGCCCCGGGCGCCATCCCACCAGGCCAGGTGACCTCCGAGCGCCCCCACCACGAGCAGCGAGCCACCCGCGATGGCGGTCCCTCGAGCCTGGCGCTGGACGTGCACGCTGTCGGCGTTCGGTGAGTAGGCGAGCGCATACCCGAGCGCGGACCAGCCCAGCAGGCCGCCGCCGATCACGCCCAGAACCCGCCCGACCGCCCTCGCCGGGTGGCGCGTGGCGCGTGGGGGGGCGGCGTAGCTTCGGCTGACGGCGGTGGACTCCGCCGAGCGGCGCGCGGCCCCGGTCCACAGGGTGCGGCCGTCGTCCACGGTCCGGAGCTCGGCGGTGGCGTTCCACCCGGCGCT
>JBLFXJ010000487.1:0-5070 GCA_047609825.1 Myxococcota bacterium | reverse complement strand
GGGGCTTCGCGATCGGGGTTGTCATGACGGGTCTCACTGCATGCCCATGCTCAGTAAACTCGAGGCGGCTTGTGTCTCACCCTTGTTGACACGTAGGGCCCGGGTCCGCCCCCTCAGCGACCCTGCTGCGTGTCGTAGCCGTACCCGAGCCCCAGGTGGTCGAACATCTCGTCGGCCCGCACGTCCTCGAAGATGAACAGCTTTCCGCGCCACATCTCGGGGTACTCCGAGTTGCCCACGTCCGTCGCCCGCCCGGCCGCGATGTTCGCCGCCTGCCACTCGGCCCACAAGCGGTCCACGTTGGCGTGGTGCAGGAAGAACACCGGATCGTTCACCGGCGCGCCCCCGCTCGCCATGTCGCCGCCCACGTATTCCGACCGACGGGAGGCGACGGAGGTCGAGCAAAAGCCCAGGTTCCCTGCGCTAAAATCTCAGCCGACCGAGCCGACCAAGCGTCGGCTTAACGGGAGATTGGTGACCCGCGCCGTGCATCTCACAGCCGCCGATGATGCAGAACGGGTTGGTGTCGTCGATGCGGAAGCCCTCGAGTTACTGCCGGAACGACACCGTCGCGTCGGTGCTGCAGCTGTCGTACGGCGCCGTGTCGTACACCACGCGGTCGTACATGGCCGTGATGTCGTCCACCGTCGCGGGGGAGTCGCGATCGCAGCTCACCGCCCGCTCCAGCGGCGCGTCGGAGCACCGCAGGCTCCCGGTGGTGAACGCGTCGGTCAGCCCGGCGTCGGTCCAGATGTTCTTCGTGAACTGCCCCCCATCGACGAGCTGCCCCGTGACGGCCTGGTCATCCGCGTCGCACGACCCCGATGAGCCCAGGAACGCGTCGAACACCGCGGAGCAGGCCTCCAGATCCTCGTCGCAGTCCTCCCAGCCCCAGTACGGCAGCGTGAACTCCGGGTCGCCGCTGGCCTCCTGCAGGTCGGCCTCGAGCCGGAGCAGCAGGTAGCGGTGCCACGGCAGGAACTGCGGCCCCATGTGGGCCATCTGCATGTGGTCCATGTCGTCGGTGTCCATCGACACGAACGCGGCGTAGTGCGCCTCCACGTAGTAGTCGTACTTGTTCTTGCCATACGAGACGAGGTCGGGCGCGTCGACCACGCCGGGGTCGCAGAACCTGGTGTAGTCCGTCGGGGTGTTCTTCAGCGCGATGAACGCGTCGATCACCTGGGACTTCTCGGCGTCGGACAGGGTGGACCAGGACCGACGGACCCGCAGGCCTGTGCCGCCCGGGTCGATGCCCAGCTGCGGCACCGTGTCGCCGGGCACGCCGAAATCACGCCTTCGGCTTCAGCCGCTCGTCGTCCTTTCGCGAGCTTACCCCTCGTTCCTCGGGGTGGGTCGCTATCGGACTTCTCGCTGGAATCCCGCGCCGCCATCGATGGTCGCATGCACTGCAAGGCACTCCGCATTGTGCAGCGCCTCACCCCCGCGGCCCAGGCCGCTGTCGACGCCCTCCTCCCCGCCACAAGCCGCCAGCATCGCGATCCCTGTCATCTCGCCCTCCCGAGTGGTTGCAGGGAGAGGATGGGCTGCGCCGAGCTGGTGGTCCATGACCGTGCATGACTGGGTGCCGTTGGCGTGGCGGCGCCAGAACGCACGCGCATCGAGCCTCCGACGTACGCTCCGACCACCCTGCGAGCTCACCAACCCGTCACCTCAGAACCGGTCCGCCAACCACGTCTCCGGCGACGCCCACACCGTGTGCACCACACACCCATCCAGCACGACCAGCGCCGACCGGTCGCCGGCCTCGAGCCAGAGCCCACCATCGTCCAGCGCGAGCCCGGTGAACCCGGTGGCCTCGACCGCGTCGGGGTTCAGGGTCAACGCCACGGACCACGGATCGGCGTGCGGACCGTTCACCGCATCCCAGTCGAGGTGCCCGAACGCCACCACGTCACCCTCCGCCAGGTCGAGGGACGGGATCGCGGCGCCCAGCGTCACCTCCAGCGAGACCAGCAGCGGCGTGTCGGCGTAGCCCATGTCCGGTGCGATCTGGCGGTCGGTGGCGACGGTGTGCACCACGACCTCCGCCGAGGCGCCGTCGCAGTCCACCCGCTCCACGGTGCGGGCCCGGGCGAGCACGTCGACCGGCGCCGGCAGCCAGCGAGCGGAATCCGGCAGATGGGTGGTGGACGGCTCCAGGCTGCGCGCCTGCTTGACAACCTGGCGGGGCCCATCCGACGACCCGTCGACCCGCGCCGGCCACCCGTCCGCCATCTCCCGCGTCTCCAGGTCCAGCCGCAGCGTGCTCCGACGCCGGGCCGGCTCCAGCTCGGCATTCTCCAGGTCGAGCCACCGGTCCACCACGGCGGTCGTGTCCTCGAACAACGCGAGCAGTGTTGCATCGCTCAGCACCTCCGCCGCCTCGGTGGACGCCGCCAGCCGCTCCAGCCGCGGCTCCCCGTCTTCCGTCGCCGACACCCGCACCCGCTCCGGGAGCACCGCCGGACACGCATCGACCGGCGGATTCGCCACGCTGATCGCACCGATCTGGGCGTTCACCTCCATTGCCCACCGGTCGCTGTGGCCGTCGGGCAGGCGGGTGGTCGTGATCACCGCGTTCGCCAGCTCGTGGGTGTCGTCGAACCGCGGGTGCACCAGCACGCCCATTCCGCCGATTCCGTGGTCCACGCCGGCACGATGCCGCTCCTCCACCGCCTCGAACCCCCAATACGACGCCCACACCACCTGGAGCGCCGATTCCACCGTCCGGCCCTCCGGGTCCATGCCCGACGCGAGGAATCCGGTCGCCGAGTCGTACAGGCCCGCGCCATTGAACCCCTCGATGTCCTCCACATTGCTCGACGAGCGGAACCGCAGCCCCTGGGTGGAGGCCAGCTCAGCGCTCTGGTCGGCGATGGCGGACACCACCGGATCGAGGATCGACGGTTCGATCGGGGTGGTCCCCAGCACCTCGCGCACCCCGCCTACACGCACGAGGTCGCCGAGCGCATCGCCGGGGGGATGCCCAGAGAGCCAGTCGTCGGCGAGGGCCGCCTCCGACCGCCGGGGGTAGGCGTCGTCGAACCGGTCCCGACCCTCCACCAGCAGGTAGCGGAGCCTCGCCGACCCGTCGTCGGTGAGCTCGGGTGCTGCGAGCAGCGCATCGCGCCAGGGCATCGCGTCCAGGTGGGCGTGGTAGGCGCGCACCGACACGGCGAGCGGTGCATCGGGCACGTCCACCCCAGGCGTGTCGAGCAGTGCGACAAACCCGGCCGACTTGCCGCCCAGGCCGGCCCGCTGCTCCCCCATCGCAGCCGGGTCGACAGCCCGCAGGTCCACCGTCCACGGCAGCGCTGACGGGTCCACCTCGGGGAGCTCCGGCACCGACTCGCCCTGCAGCGACAGCCAGGTGACCCACTCGTCGCTGGTGAGGGACACAGCGTCGAACCCGTCTGCGTGCACGTCCAACGCGATCTTCGCCCGGGACCGGCTCCAGTCCCGCCACTGGGGGTCGGAGCCCAGGTCGCTGGCGAACAGGTTCGGGATTCCACGGCTCTCGGCGAGCAGGGCGATGTGGGCGAGCGGCGTCTGCGGCACGGTGGTGATCAATGCCGCGCAGGGCGGCAGGAAGTCGGGGATCTCGGCCAGCACCAGGATGTCGTCGGGCTGGGCGTCGGTCAGCGGGTCCTCGCCCCGGGGCACAACGCGCACCCGTCCGGCGACGAGGCCGGCGCGGTACACCTCCACCTCCCCCGGCGCCGCGAGCTCGGAGTAGCGCAGCACCCGGTCGGCATACGGCCCGCCGCCCCGCTCCAGCTCAGCCCCCAGCGCCTCCTGCTGCGGCGAGCGCACCAACCACTGCAGGCTGTCGGCGATGGGCGGCGGCAGACCCGCCTCCAGGGCATCGAAGAACCGCCCGACATCAGCCTCGGTGGCCACATCTGCGTATTCCAGCTCGAACGCCCAGTGTTCCGGTCGACCCAGATCCTCCCGCGCGGCCACGTGAACCAGGGTTCCGGCCCCGATGGCCCGCGGAGGGTTCAACACGAGCTCGTAGTACCGAGCCGAGGTCAGCCGGTCCCGATCGGTGAACCGGAGCACGTGCGGGTCGAACAATGCGGCCAGATCCACCCCCCACGCCCAGTCAGTGATCGCGTCCATGCTGTCGAACTGACCCGGGTAGGGCGCATGCACGGTCTCGCCGGGCACCGACCGGCCATTGAGCATCCGGAAGATGTACCACTCATCGTGGAGCGAGTAGAACCGGGTGTCGAGGAACAGTGCGCGCCGCTCGGAATCGTCCTGGAAGTGCACCACGTCGAACTTCAGGGCGCTCACCTCGGGCCCTCCATCCGCGAGGGCGTGGTAGCTGGCCACGCCGCCGAGGCAGGGCACGGAGTGGTCGTCGAACCCCCGACCCGGCACCAGGCACGGGTCGTCGGGCAGCGAGTCGTTGGCCGACCCGGGCGACGGCGCGCTCTGCAGCCGCCACAGATCCGCGCCATCGCCGGTGCGCCCCCAGCTCTCGTCCACGGCCAGCGGCGGCACCTCGACCCGGTCCAGCGGCCGACCGAGAGGGTCGGTCAACAGCAGCGTCTCCCCGTCCTTGTCGACCGCGAACGGGGCGTGCAGCGACCCGCGATTCGGCTCACCGGAGGCGTACAACACGAGGTGTGCCCCCGCCTCGATCCGCACGCTGGGCAGGCGCCACTGCAGCGGGTTCGCCGGGTCGTCCGAGAGGTACAGGCCGCCCATGTCCTGCGCGTGGTCCGACCCGTTGTACAGCTCGATCAGGTCGTGGAACGCCGGGCACTCTGGGTCAGTGGCCGGATCGGGCCACGCTCGGTCGTTGTCGGCCATCACCTCGTTGATCACGAGCTGGCCGACCGCAGTATCGGACGCGCACGCGAGGATGAGGAGCAACGCAGACATCCAGCCTCTCGGTGGAGTGTGGCAGGTCGAGGGACGACTGTCAGCCGGGGGGTGAGCTGTGCGTAAGCCCCGCGCCTCTCCTCACCGCACCCACCGCGGCAGCCACTCCGGACTGTCGCTCGTGGTCACCCGATGCACCGCACTCCCATCCGCCGCCCCAACCCACACATCCGG
>JBLFXJ010000486.1:0-5074 GCA_047609825.1 Myxococcota bacterium | reverse complement strand
GTCGCTACACGTGCACCTCCAGCGGTGCTGTGCCGCCATCGGACTGTCCTGGGCGACGGAGCACCAACGGCTCTGGGCGCTGGCCGCGCGGGGCAAGCCGAGCCGCGAGCTGCTGAAGCTGCTGCACGAGCAACTCCACGCCGAGGGGCCGCGGCTGTCCCGCCGGCGCTACCCCTGGCCCGCCCGCATGCAGGATCGCGTGTATCGGGCGCTCGCGGATGCCCCGGCCCCCGATGCCGCCGCGTCGGTGCTCACCAACCTCGAGCGGGCCATCGTGGCCTGGGTGGCCCATCACGTCGCTGGAACGCCGGGCTCTGTCGCGTTGGTCGGTGCGGTGTTCGACAATCCCCGGCTCGTGGCCTCGGTGGCTGCCCTCGAGGACGTGCGCGGGATCTGGGTGCCGCCGGAGCCGGGCTTCGGGCTGCTCGCCGTCGGTGCCGCCTTGTACCGGGCTGGTGCCACGGGGGCGTCGCTGGACGCGCCGCTGCTCCTCGAGCCACCTGCCGACGCGATCGCCGCCTGCCTGCCCCGGGCAACGCCGATGGACGACGCGGATCTCGCCGCGATCATGGCGGATGCGGGGGTGGTGGGCCGGTACGTCGGGCGGCGAGGCCTGGGCTCTCACGGTGCCGGCAGCCGGTCCGTTCTCGCGCGTGCGGATCGCTCTTCTGCCGTGGCCGCTGCGCGTGCCGCGGTGGGGCGGGCCGGTGATGAGGAGCCGCTGCTGGTGCTCCGCTCGTCCGCCCTGGGCACCGTCGGCGAGACGCTGGCGATCGCCGAGCGGCATGGCGTCGCGGCGCCGGCACTGCGCACGCTGGCGCGCAAATTCCCGGGAGCGGCGACTGCTGATGGGCGCGTGTTGCTGCACGTCGTGCGGCCGGGCGATGATCTCGATCACCTGTTGGCCGCGCTGGAGGCCCAGACGGGGTGTTCAGGCATCGCGGCCCTCCCGTTGGGCCTGGGCGACTCGCCTCCCGCGAGCACGGTCGCCGAGGCTGCGCGGGTCTGGGCGTCGTCTGAGCTGGATGCGCTGAGGGTGGGCGATCTCGGTGTGCGGCGACTGCCGTGACCGATGTTCAGCGGCGGGTCGCGCGCGAGATCGTCGTGCTTTGGCTGGTCACTCTGATCTTGATCCGCGGCGTGCTGTGGCTCGAGGGGGCGGCCGGGCTGCCGGAGTTCGTTCGGGTGCTGGTGCCGGTCTTGTTCATGTACGCACCCGTCGCGCTGTGTCGCTGGCGCGGAGTCGACAGCTGGGACTACCCGCTCGCCCTCCCAGCGCTGGGTGACTGGCCGCTCTGGCGCGAGGCACTGCGGCTGAACGCGATCGCGATCGCGGTCGTGTTCGTCCCGTTCGTGCTCGGCTATCACCTGTGGCACACCACTGTGTTCGGGCACACCCTCCAGTGGACCTGGCCAAGCCAGCCGCTCCAGCTGATCGGATACCATCTGGTGTTCGTCGCGATCCCGGAGGAGTTCTTCTATCGCGGGTACATGCAGACCCGCCTGGACGAGGTGTTCGCTCCGCGCTGGCGGATTCTCGGAGCGGACATTGGCTGGGGGCTGGTGATCACCTGCGGCCTGTTCGCCATCGGGCACTCCGTCGTTACGTTCCAGTGGTGGCACCCCTTCATCGTGTTTCCGAGCCTCGTCTTCGGCTGGATGCGCGCGAAGACTGGAGATGTGATGGCGGGTGCCTTGTTCCACGCATGGTCGAACATCACGGTCGGCACACTGGATACGCTGTACGGGGTGATCCCGCCGTGACCAACGTGATCGCCCGAGGGCGCCATGGGCGCCAATCCGCGGGTGGGGCGTCTGCCTTGGGGTTGCTATAGTGCTCCATCCCGCGACAACCGACTCCGGAGCCCTGGTGGCGAACTGTCCGTTCTGTGGTGAGGAAGTCTCGGAGGACACTGTCATCTACGGCGGTCCCTGCACGAGCTGCTTTGCCGAAATTCCAGGCGAGGAGGCCCCCACCAACCCAGGTGAGGAGGTCATCGCCCAGCAGGTCGAGGCCGATCGTCGCCAAGCTGGCATGCGTTCGCTCGTGCCGGTCGCGCTGCTGGTGCTGCTCGTCCTGGGCCTCGGGGCCGGGGCAGTCGTCGTGATGCTCACGCCGGAACCCGAGATCGTCGTCCTCGACTTCGATGAGCTGGATGACTTCGCTGAGCCGACGATCGTGGCGAATGATCAGCTCATAGCGAAGACCGAAAGCGGGGCTACCGACGCTGAAGCTACGGCCTCCGGCGCCCCCAAGCCCGGGCCGCGACCGGCACCGAAGCCGTCCGCTACGCCGGTGCCGCAGGGCGAGGCTGCTACGCCGCGACCCGACCTCGATGCCGGGCCAGCCGGTCGCGTGGCCAGCACCGGTCCGTCGGTGGGGCCATCGACCGGGCCTACCATCGGTCGCCGGCCAAGCGCGGAAGGCATCGGGCTGTCCGGCGTGGGTGAGGTGACGGCCGCGCGCCGCGGAGACGTGCTCACCGACCCAGACGCCATCCGGAAGTCTGTCGGCCAGAACATGAGCGCTCAGATCCCGCGGCTCAAGGGCTGCTACGATCAGCGCCTTAAGGCAGAGCCGAACCTGAGTGGCCGGTGGCGGGTGAAGTTCACGGTCACCAAGGCGGGTCGCGTGAAGAACGCGGTGGCCGAGGGCCTCCAGATGAAGGACGCCGAGTTCGAGGCCTGCCTCGCGCGCGACGTGGCTCGGTGGACCTTCGATCGCATGGCCGTCGATCAGCCGGTTCAGCGTACCCTTCGGTTCGAGCCGGAATAGCGCATCAAGGCGCCGATGCTCCCCAGCCCAGCCCGGCGGCGTTGGGGTCCACCGGTGCGACGGGTCGCGCGACGGCTGGCGCGTCGCCTCTCACCGTGCTCGCGAACGCGAGCAGCAGCTCCGATGCGGTGAGCAGCTGCCCGCCGATGGCGAGGGCCCCTGGGACCTCGTCGGGCCACTCCGCCCGGAGCGCCTTCGCCAGTGCCCGCACGTCCTCAGCGGCCAGCGTCACCGGCCCGCTGAGCACGGACTTCGCGTCTGTGCGAGGCCCGAGCAATGACCCCACCCGGACCACGTTGTCTTCCACCTCTTGGGTGAGGAGCAGCGTGAATGCGTAGAACGCCTCGGTCGGATTCAGTCGCCCGGGTAGCTCCCGCGGGAGTGTCTCCACCGTGGCGAGGGCCTCGGCGGCCAGCAAGGCGTCAGACCGCTTCACCAGGCGGCCCGACGTGCTCGATGGCTTCACGTTGACGGACACGCCCTTCCGGAACGCGTGCAGGGCGGTCTCACGCACAGCGGATGGCGGCACAACGGACACGCCGGCGGGGAGGATGACCTCGTCGAGCCATCGACCGAGCACGTCCGCATCCGTCGCCTCGCTGCGCACTCCCAGGATTGCGGCTCGCGTGACCGCCGGTGCGCCGCCCGCAGCCGCGCCGAGGATCGCCTGGCTGACCCGATCGGCGGAAGCCGGCGTCCACACTGGGCTCACCGAGGATGGCCCACAGTCCCCAGCATACGGGCCGGTGTGGACCACGACGCCGATGCGCGGTTGCCCCTCGAACACCTTTGCGGGGCGCGGCGTGCCCGTGGCCGGGCCGTTGCGGGTGAGGATGGTTCGGAACCCAGCCTGGCCGAGCAGCGGCTCGGTGTGCTTGCTGGCCATGGGCGCGACTGCCGTACGGATCTTTGTGTCCGCGAGGTCACCGAGGGCGTTCGCCGCTTTTCGCAGAGGCCGGGTCGGCAGTAGCGCGTCTCGGGGGACCTCTTCAGCATCCAGCAGGAGCACGATCTCGTGTCCCGCGAGCGCGGCCTTGGCCAGCAGGGCAGCGCGCTCTGCGGACACCTCGCCGTCCGGCAAGGGCACGACCACGGATCCGTGGAGTGAGCGAGCCGAGAGCGCGTCGAGCATGGTGCCCGCCCAGGCCTCTCCGTCGGGGTGTACCCAGATCTCGACAAGGAGCTGGACGGCCAGCTCGGTGTGGAGCTCGACCTGGAACGGCGCATCCGGTGGCGCCGTCAGATCGCAGCCCGCTTGCGCGGTCCACAGCATCGCGAGCAGGGTCAACATCAAGGCTCCCAGGTCATGACGACGGCGTCGCAGCCGTCGGAGTAGTAGCGGGATCGGGTACCGGCTGGGACCCAGCCGTTCATGCTGTACAGCGCGATCGCGCCAGCGTTGTCGGCGCGGACCTCGAGGAACGCCTGCGCCACCCCGACGACCCCCCAGTGGTCGGCCGCATGCCGGAGCAGCTCGGCCGCACATCCTTGGCGTCGATGAGCGGGGTGTGTGCCGAGCGTCAGAATCTCCGCCTCGCCATGAACCACCGAGGCCACGAGATAGGCCGAAGGCTGGTCCCCGTCGAACACCAGCCACGCGGTCGTGGTGCTCAGGGCCAGCGTGCTGGTGAGCGATCCTTCGGACCATGGCCTGTGGGCGGCCACCCGATCGAGCGCGTGGACCACGGCGGCATCGGACGCCGTTGCGCGCGTGATTCGTCTCACGTTGCCTCCTGGATCTCCCGGATCCGGGTGCGCCCGCGAAGTCGGTCGATGAGGCTGGAGAAGGCACCGGACCACGCAGGACCCGTCTCCTGGATGTTTCGGGCGAGGTAGCGCTCCACCACCATCCGGCGTCGCACCACCGCTGCGAGGCCGCGGTCATCGGCCAGCCCCAGATCAGCGAGGAACGCCTCCCTCGCGCCGGCCGTACCGGGGGCGCGCTGGAGCACCGCCTCGGCGCGAGCGCGAACGGCGGATTCAGAGGGTTGGTACAGGGACACGTCGGCCGCTAGCACGCGGATCACGCCGGCCTCCACCAAGCGTTGCTCTGCCGGCGCGCGGTCGTGCGCCCAGAATGGAGATGGGCTCACGTCGAGCTGGCCCATCGCTTCCTCGATTCGCACATCCGATGCCAGCACCAACTGGTCGTCGACCACCACCACCACACGATCGATCGTCGTGGCGAGCGCGGGTGATGCGCCGAGGAGCGGAACCAAGAGGGGCCAGATGGTCAGCACGTACCGCTCGCCTAACCCGCGGGCCGTGGCCGGTGTTACGGACGGCCGTCGCGAGGGT
>JBLFXJ010000485.1:0-5096 GCA_047609825.1 Myxococcota bacterium | reverse complement strand
CGGTGAGGCACGCCCGCCCGTGTCGGCCTTGTCTGGCTCGGGCGCGCAGGCGAGTCCGAAGAGGAGGAGCAGGCACGGGGGGCGTGGGGTCATCGGGTCACTGCCAGCAGAGGGCGGGGCGGGAGGTGGCGCTGGCGTCGGCGCCGTTCAGCATGGAGTGTGACACGTCGGCGGTGGAGGGGCAGAAGGGGGGCATGGGGGAGCACGTCGCAAGCGCCCAGGTCAGGTCGGAAACGTGGGCGAAGCAGGTGCCGCCCGGTGACGGCGCCGGCAAGGACCAACCGTGCGCACCGCCGCAGCCCCCCCCCGCGCTGCTACGGTGCCCCCATGCACGCCCTCGACCGCATCCGCGCCCTCCTCGCTGCCCGAACGGCCGGTCTGTCCGACCTCGTCACCGCCGTGCACCGGGTGAACCCCACCGATCGCCGCCTGCCCCCGGCGGAGGAGGCGGAGCGGTACCGGCTGAAGGCGGCCCTGCAGAGCCGGTTGCTGCGCGACTACCCGGCGCACGTGGAGGTAGTGGCGGATGGCGAAGACCTCGTGCTGCTCCGGTGCCCCACCGACGGGCGCGACGCGGCCCACGTCCCGGTGACCGCACTGGACGACGACGTTCGGGTCCTGGTCCGTGAGCGGCTGGACGGGATCGAGCCGGCCGAGACGCCAGTGGTCGAGGCCCCATCGCCGACCAGCGACCCGCTCGCCGACGGGCGCGCGGCCCTGGAGGCGTGGGACTACGAGGGGGCCGCCACCGCATTCGGCCGCGCCGCCCGTGCGGGGTCCGTCGCAGCGGCCCGCCAGGCGATCGAGCTGTTCGTCGAGATGCTCGGCGACCTCGACGGCGCCCGCACCCTCGCCGCTGCGCTCCCTCCCGCCACGCGGCGGGACCCCACCGTGCGGGTGTTCCGCGCGCTGGCCGAAGCCCGGTCGGGGCCCACCAGGAGGCCGAGCGTCTGCTCCACGGGCTCACCGGGGATCGGGCGGGGGAGACTTGGGAGACCCTGGCCCGTGGCGCAGCGGATCGGCCCGGCGATGTGCTCCGGTACCTGAACCGGGGGCGGGCGGCGGATCCGGGCCGCCGCCAGGCCTGGCTCGACCTGGAGGATTCCCTGCGCAGCACCCGGGATTCCGCCCGCCGGCCCTGGCAGGAGAGGCTGGGGGCAGCACTGGACGCCGCAGATCCGGCGGCGGCCCGCGCGGTCCTCGCCGAGGCCGAGGCCGCGCTGGCGCCCGACCCGTGGCCGCGCACCCAGCTCGACCGGGTAGAGCAGATGGAGGGCGCGCTGGAGACGGCCCGTCGGATCGCCGCCGCGGACCGGGCCGAGGCCGCGGGGCAGGCTGCCGAGGCGCTGCGACAGCTGCAACGCGCACGGGACGCGGGCGCACCCGGGCTCGACAGGCGGATCGATCACCTCCGGTCCCAGGCCGCCGCCGCACAGCACGCGGAGCAGGTCGCCGCCGTCGATCGCGCCCTCGCCGACCCCTCGGTGCACGCCCTAAAGGCGTGGCTCGACCTGCCGCCCTCGGATCGGTCGACGCTGACGGGACACCACGGGTGGCTCCGCTGGCTCGCGGGCGACCTCCCCCGCGCGCTCACCCGCCAGCCCGACCACCTCCTCGCGGTCGCCCTCGCGCTGGAGTCGACCCGCGCGGACGCCCCCCTGCACGCCGCGTCCCTCATCGCGCCCCATCGGGCGGTGGTGGAGGCCCTGCCCGCCGCCGCCGCACGGCTCGCCGCCATCGACGCCGCCGAGGATGCTGCCCGAGCGCGGGAGCGATCCGACGGGCTCGCCGCCGCGCAAACGGCACTGGAGGCCGGTGATCTGGACGGTGCAGCCGCCCTCCTCGCCGCCGTGGGAGGTGACCCGCAGCTGGAGCGCGCGCTCGCGTCGGAGCAGGCCGGGCGCGCCCTCGAGCGTGCCCTCGTCGACGCCGAACCGTGGACCCGTGTGCGCATGCTCAGGGCCGAGGCGCAGCGCACCGGATCGCCACGGTGGGCCTCTCGCGCATGGCTGGCGACCCAGGCGGCCCGCCACGCCACCGACCACTGGTCGTTCCGGGGTGGCCACGGGCGCCGGGTGGTGGCCCAGGCCCTGGTCGACGGCGTCCCCCGACCCCACGTGTGGTCCGGCCACACCTACCTGGTGAGCGGCGTCGGCGATGCCGTCGAGCTGATCGAGGTCCGGCGGGCCGACTCGGTGGTCACCCGCAGCGCAACCCTGGGCGTGCGCACGTTCGATGATCCGTCCCTGGCTGTGCACGGAGACTCCGCGTGGATCGGCATCGAGGGCCAGCTGATCCAGGTCGATCTGCCCACCTTCCAGGCCATGGCCGTCCACCGTCTCGCCCGCAAGGTCCGATCCGCCGGCCCGCTCATCGCCACCGCGTCGTGGATCTGGTGGAAGCCGCAGAGCGACGAGCGCCAGTGGGTCCCTGTCGATCCGGGCACCGGCGCGGTCGAGTGGACCCGCGACGTGCCCTACCCGCTGTACCAGATACCCGGCATCGATGGCCTGGTGACCAAGCGCCGCAAGCGGGCCACCCAGTGCGACGATCGTCTCGCGCCCGTACGCGACCTCGGCCTGTCGGCCATCGGCCTGGCGGGATTCGCGTTCGCGCGCGGGCCCGAGGGCCACACGCTGGTCCTCGGGGCACGCACCCACCCGCCCGCAGACAAGGTGGAGCTGTGGCGCCTCGACCCCACCGGCGGTGAGCCGGATCGGCTCGGCGAGTGGCCGATCGCAGCCGAGGGCGCCCTGGGCCTGCTCGCCTGCGATGGCGAGCGCATCTTCGTCGCCAGCGAGCGTCCAGGCTGGTCCCGCCTGGCCACCTACCGTCTGGCGGACGGCGCGCTCGAGCTCCTGTGGGAGACCCCGTTCGACCTCCGGCAGGCTGGCGTGGTCCAGGACCTGAGCGGCGGACCGGTGTGGGTGGTCTTGCAGAGCGCGACCGGGCCGTCCCTGACCCGCCTCGGCTCGGAGGCACCGCCGCCCTTCGACTACCACCTCACGGACCGCCCCCTCGCCATCGACACCGAAGCCCACGGCAGGGTCGTCGCCGACGCCTTCGCGCTGGCCGACCGGATGGAGGCCGACGGTGAGGACCCGGCATCCCTCGGCGTGTCCGACGATGACCTGATCGAGGCGCTCTGCTACACCGACCTACCCCTGACGGAGGCCCAGCGGCTGCGGGCGAAGACCGTCCCCCGCTTGCGCGTGGCGCTCGCCGAACGTCACTTCCTGCACAAGAACTGGGACGCCGCAACGCGGCTCCTGGACGGCCTCCCCCTCGGCCAGGTGCAGGATGGGCACATCATCGTCCAGCAGCACGTGGTCGCCCTCGCCCTCGCTGGCCGCCTGGACGATGCGGTGGCGCGGGCCGGCGCGAGCGACTTCCCCACCGACCCGGACAGCCAGGTGCTGCGGGTCGCCGTGGAGCGCGGCCTCGAGCCCGAGCCCGACAGCGTGCACGCGCTCGCGCAGGCCGCCCTGGATACCGCGGCCGACGCCCCCCCCCGCCGACGCTGTCCGCGCCCTGAGCGCTCAGCGGGAGGTGCCTCCGGATGTGGTGTTCCACGGCACCCTCGGCCTGGCCGAGCGGCAGACCGATGTCCGGCCGCAGCACGTCCTGTGGACCACGCGCCAGTTCAGGCACGCGCTGAGCCGGCGCGACCGCATCCCGTGGCACCAGGCATGGTCCCGGGAGAGGATCGAGACGGTCCAACAGACCCTGAAGGTCGACGCGGACGTGCGGCGCATCGATCGCCCCCGGCCCACGCCGGTGCTCCATGTGGAGCGGTCCGGCGACACGCTCACGGTGCGCCCGGGCGTGGACTGGGGTGCGGAGCGGGTGGACGGCGGGCTGGCCTTCCAGGGGGAGGTGCTGCAGGAGAACCCCGATCTGGAGGACAGGGCGGCTGCGTGGTTCCGGGCGGAGTTCGGGGCGGATGCAGTGACGGTGCAGGGTGCCGAGCGGGGGGCGGTGGAGGCGACCATCGACGCGTTGGCGGAGCAGAGGTGGAGCGTGCACGACGGGTGACCGGACCGCGACCGTGACCGCGAGCCAACGTCGGCAGCGAGCAGCCCTCACTACGGGTATGACAGGTGCGTGGGGGAACCATGCGCATGTCACTGCTGCTCCTGATCGCCATCGCCGGCTGCGAATCCAGTCAGCCCGGAGACGACAAGCCACCGGCCGAGATCTGCGACAACCTCGAGGATGACGACCTCGACGAGCTCGCCGACTGCGCCGACCCCGACTGTGCGGCGGTCTGTGGCGAGGTGTGCACCAACGGCACCGACGATGACCTCGATGGGCTCACCGACTGCCTCGACGACGACTGCGACGGCCTGTGCCCCGAGAACTGCGGCGACGGGCGGGACAACGACGCCGACGGCGCCATCGACTGCGACGACCGGGACTGCTTCGGCAGCTGTCCCGAGGTGTGCGGCGACGGCTTCGACAACGACGGCGACGGCAAGGTGGACTGCCTCGACGAGGAGTGCGTCGACCCCGCCTGCGCCGAGGTGTGCAGCGACGGCCGCGACAACGACGCCGATGCGCTCGTGGACTGCGCCGACGACGACTGCAACGACCCGGTGTGCGACGAGAACTGCGCCGACGGCCGCGACAACGACGCCGACGGCCGGGTGGACTGCGACGACTCCGACTGCGATGGCGACTGCCCGGAGATCTGCAACGACGGCCGCGACAACGACGCCGACGGCCGCATCGACTGCGACGACGATGAGTGCGAGGCCGAGTGCGATGCCGACGGGGATGGCTTCTTCAACGCCGACTATGGCGGGGACGATTGCGACGACACCCGGGCCGATATCAACCCCGCGCGCCCCGAGATCTGCAACGGCGAGGAGGCGCTGGACGACGACTGCGACGGCCTGGTAGACGAAGACGACCCCGACATCGACGTGTTCACCCTCACCGCCTGGGGCCGCGACGAAGACGGCGATGGCTACGGCACCCTGCGCGACCAGCTGTTCGCCTGCCAGCAGCCCGACGGGTTCGGGTTCGCGAACACCGACTGCGACGACGACCGCGCCGACGTGAACCCCGACATGCCGGAGATCTGCAACCCCGAC
>JBLFXJ010000484.1:0-5097 GCA_047609825.1 Myxococcota bacterium | reverse complement strand
TGCGCTGTCGCGTCCCCTCACGGCCCCACGCACACCGCCGACCTCGGGGGCCCGCGGGCGCCCCGTACCTGCCAGCGCAGGGCGATGAACGCCCGGACGGGGTCGCGCAGCGTGGCCACCGTCCGCATGGCTCGGCCACACTGGGGACACCGCGTCGGGTCCACCCCGAACGTGTACAGCCGGAGCACCCGCCGCCCAATCCACCGCCCAGCGGGGCGGGAGACGGCGTCCTCCGGGGGCTGGGGCACGACGTGCCGGCGTAGCGGTGAGGCCGGCGCAAACACCCCGAAGGTCCGCACCCGGTTCACCCCGGGCGGCAGCAGCAGGCTCGCGAGCCGGAGGACGAACACCTCGGGCCGCAGCCGCACCCCGGTTCGCCCGGAGCGCCACGTACCCGATCCAGAGCGAGCGGATGTACGCGGCGCTGAAGGGCCTCGGGGCCACGGTGCGCTGGGTGCAGCTCCCGGCCGAGGACCACGGCTACCGTGCCCGTGAGAGCGTGGGCCACACGATGTGGGAGATGCTCCGGGGGGCCGATACCTACGCCGCTCCGTCCGACGGAGAGGCTGCCGTGCCGTAAGCCTTCCGTCATGCCGGCCGGCCCCCATCTCGCCGCCCGGGAGCTTCTCTGCCCCGCCCACCAGGTGGTGCAGCGCACCGAGACGCCTGGATGAACTCGAGTCCAACGTGCCTTCCGAGCCAGCGTCGATGGTCCGGTGGCCGCAGCGGACGTCTCTGTGGTCGTGGGTCCTGTGGTGCCACGCCCACATCCCGGTGCCTGAGCCCGAGCGGGCGCCATGACGCCGATGCTGTGGAGCTGCAGGGGTATTCTGACGATGTATGGGACTGGCCCAAAATAAGGTGTGCAGCACCGAGAGGGCTCCAGGGAGTCCAGGGCAAGGAGGATGACGGAGGGGAGTGCGTGCTATCCCGAGGGAAGACGACGCAGAACTGGGCTTCCCGGGGCACTCGAATGCAACAATCTATTTTGGGCCAGTCCCTATGCAGTGACGCGAGCGGACCCGACGTTGTTGGGCGCCAGCCAGCGGCTCTCGCGCCTCGGCGAGAGTGGATGGTTTGCTTGCGGGTCGGTCAGAGTGATGGCATTGTCTCCGGGATGCAATGGTGGGGGGGGCAATGCTTCGTGTCTTGGGTGCGGGATGGGCCGTGGCGGCGATGGGGATGTCGCTGCTCGTCATATCGGCGTGTGGCGGTGACAAAGGCGACAGCGGCCGCGGAGGATCCGCTCCGGCCTCGACCGAAGCTGGGCCGACGAGCGCGGATACGTCGACAACCGAGGGCGAAGGCGGTTCGGTCACCTGTGGCGACGAGGAGCTCGAGGAGTGCATCAGCTGCTGCGAAGGCGAGTTCCCCACGGAGGACCAGCTAGCTGACTTCTACTTCGCGCGGGAGTGCGGTTGCCCTACATCGTCCCTCAACGAGGGGGGTGTGCCGTGCATCGATGAGTGCACCGACTATTGCGTGGAAGAGGGTGGCACGCCAGACCTTGCCTGCAAGCTCTGCGTTCGAAACGAAGTCGCCGGGAATCTCCACACGTGTGGCGTGACCGGCGCCTGGGCGTGTCGAGACGACCCCACATGCACGCCGTTCTACGACTGCCTGAACACCTGCGAGGGCTACTTCGGTCACATCCCGTTCTGGCCCTGATCATCGTCTCGCCCTCTGGGCTCCCGCCGCCGAGTGGGCCTGGCTGTGCCAGTGCTGGTGCGTGCTGTCCTCACGCTCCGTGACCGGTCGCCCCACCTCACTCCCGACTACTCCTGCAGCGTGCCCTCGAAGACGCAGCCGAGCTGGTCGTCCATGGTGTAGGTCTCCATGGTGAACGTCTTGCCCGCGAGGCGGCCCTCGGCGCGACTGCCATCCGCCTCGTACTCCATCAGGAACTCGGTGGAGCTCACGAGGTCCGGCTCGTACAAGAAGGGTGCGTGCGTCTCGAAGCCGCCCGTCCAGATGATTGCCAGCGCGAGGCCGTTGACGGGCGTGTCCCGTTCCGTGAACACGAAGTCGTAGGAGAGGCCGCAGGCTCCAAACCCTCCTGCAAAGGTGCCGAGCCACTTCTCGGTCATGCGCACGCATGGCGTGCTCTCGTACCACGGGTCGCCGAGGTCGCCGTCGTTGTCCATGTCGGCGAACCGAGCGCCCCAGCCGACGGTGGGGTTGCGCTCGCGGACCGGCGCCACACCCAGCGCGGCGCTGTAGTCGATCCAGGTATCGAGCTCTGGGCGGGAGTACCCACGCGGGCACGAGGAAGTCGAGCTGGCCGTCGCCGTTGAGGTCGGCGACGGCGAGGCCCATTCCCGATACCGCGATGTCGAGGCCGAGGGCGTTGTCGTCGGGTGCGAAGGGCGCCGTCGTTCACGAAGAGCTGGCTGGGCTCCCCCGGGGCGAGCTCGACATACGGGATGTCTTCTCGCAGGTCGCCGTGGCCGGCCACGAACAGGTCCAGATCGCCGTCGGCGTCCACATCGCCCCAAGCGGCCGACGCGCTGCGATGGGCCAGCCGCGGGAGCCCATGGGCCTCGCTCGCCTCGACGAACCAACCGCGCCCGTCGTTCAACAGCAACGCATTGGCTAGGTTGTAGCGGGTGACGTACACGTCGAGATCACCGTCGCCGTCCGCGTCGGCGACCGCGGCTCCGAAGCCGTCGTCCGACCGCGTGCCGAGCACGGCCTCGGCCGGGGCGAGTTCGAAGTCCAGGTGGCCCCGATGCCACAGGTACTCTCCGCCGTCGGAGCGCAGGAGCGGACGAGAGGGGTGGATGTCCCTGATGCACCGGAGAGTGGCCTTGTGTTGCCTGTCCTCACTACACCACCTACATGCGCTCCCTGGCCGACAAGCGCGTCTTTCCCAGCCCCGAGGCCGCACGGCAGTCGGTCGAGGGCAAGGATGCGGTGGCCGCGCTGGAGCTCGCCCTGGCCTTCGAGCTCGCCTCGGTGACCTTCTTCGAGGGCCTGCGCGAGGGTCTCGATGGCGCCGATCGCGCGGTCATCGACGAGCTGGTGGAGGAGGAGCGGGAGCACGCGGAGCGCATCTAGAGGGCCCTGGCGGCGCGGCTGAGGCCCACGCCCACGAACACCCGCCCCTCGTCGCGAGATCTGCGGCCCACCGCGGCGGAGGTGAGGTACAGGGGCGGGGATCAGGAGGCCCGATGAGCACGACCCCCATCGTTCGGCTGGCGACCGCCGCGGACCCGCGGGCACTCGCCCGGGTGCAGGTGGCCTCCTGGCAGCGGGCCTACCGGGGCATCGTGCCCTTGGCCTTCCTCGCCAACTACACGGTCGCCAAGCGCGCTCGGCGCTGGGAGGCGATCCTCGCCGAGCCCCTGCCCGGCGCCCGCACCTGGGTGTGTGAGGTCGAGGGCCGCGTCGAGGGTCTCGCCTCGGTGCTGAGGTCCCGCGACGGCGACGCTAGCCTCGGGGAGCTGGGTGCGCTGTACGTGCATCCCGAGCACTGGGGCACCGGCATGGGCCATGCGCTGCACCAGATCGCGCTCAGCCACCTCGACGCCGAGGGCTACGGCGGCGCGCTGCTGTGGGTGCTGGCCGACAACGAGCGGGCCACGCGCTTCTACGGCGCCCACGACTGGCAGCTCGACGGTGCGGACAAGACCGTCGACTTCGGCGGCACCGGCCTGCGCGAGCTGCGGATGGCCCACCCCCTGGGCTCCGCCCCTCCATGTTCGTAGGCCACTACGCGCCGGCGCTGCTGCTCCGGGAGCGCTTCCCCGAGGTGCCGCTGTGGAGCCTCTTCCTGGGCGTGCAGGCGGTCGACGTGCTGTTCTTCCTGCTCGCGCCGATGGGGGTGGAGCGGGTGGCGCTCCAGCCTGGCGTGGGTGGCCCCCAGGCGCTGGTCCTGGAGTGGATGCCCTGGAGCCACTCGCTGCTGATGACCGGCGTCTGGGCTGTGGTGCTCGGCGGGGCGCTGGCGCTCGGCGGCCGACGGAGGGCTGGGCTCGCCCTGGGTCTGGCCGTGGCCTCCCACTGGTTCTGTGACCTGCTGGTCCACACGCCGGATCTGCACCTGGGTCTCGGGGCCGAGCCGCGGGTGGGCCTGGGGCTGTGGAGCTGGCCGGTCCTCGCCTACGGCGTCGAGGTCCTGCTGCTCGTGGCCTGCGCCGCCTGGCTGGCGCGTGCCGGGCGGGGCCTGGGTCGGCTGGCGGCGCTGACCGGGGTCCTGGTGGTCGCCCAGACGGTGTTCGCCTTCGGTCCGCCGGCCGAGGTGCCGGTGGTAGTGCTGGCCCTGGTCTCCGAGGTCAGCTTCTTCGGCTTCGCTGGCCTGGCGGCGTGGTCTGAGCGCTCCCCCGCCGGCTGAGCGCAGTCCCGGAAGCTCCTGCAGGGCTCGACCGCACACGGTTGCTCGTGGGGGAGCCGCTGCCCTGAGGGTGTCGTCTGCCGGTCGGCTACGCGGCCATGGCCGACAGCCGGGTCTCGAGCGCCCCGGCCGGCTGGCCGGTGACCACCGCGAGCTCACCGAACACGATGTGCTTCAGCTTGTCGAGCAGGGACCGCTCGCTGAACGACAGACCCTTCCGGGCGTTCACCAGGATCAGCTCGCCGAGGGCAGCCGCGACGTCGGTGGCGCGGTTGTCGAGCAGGGTCTGCGTGAAGCGCTGCTTGCGCTTGTTCCAGTGGGCGCGCTTGTCGGGCGCCTCGGCGGCCTCGATGGCGGCCCACACGGTGGGCACGGAGTCTGCGCTGATCGTGGCGCGGATCCCGAGGCTCTGGAAGCGGGCGACCGGAACCATCATCCTGCAGGAGTCGCCCAGATCGATGTGGAACAGCTCCACCGTCTCGCCGCCGATGTTCTGCAGCTCGCGACGCTCGATGGTGCCGACGCCCACCCCTGGCACGACCACCGATGCACCTACTAGGGACTGGCCCAAAATAGATTGTTGCATTCGAGTGCCCCGGGAAGCCCAGTTCTGCGTCGTCTTCCCTCGGGATAGCACGCACTCCCCTCCGTCATCCTCCTTGCCCTGGACTCCCTGGAGCCCTCTCGGTGCTGCACAACTTATTTTGGGCCAGTCCCCTACTTCGATTCCAACCATGCTCGCTCCCGTGCTCAATGTGGGGGTC
>JBLFXJ010000483.1:0-5113 GCA_047609825.1 Myxococcota bacterium | reverse complement strand
GCCCCCCCGGTGGAACAGCCGTGGCACCGGGATGTCGTCGATGTACAGCCGGGTGTCCTGCGGGGCCGCACCCCAGATCACCAGCCCATCCGAACCGGCGGCCGAACGCCCCACCCCGCCCAGCACTTGCACGGCCTTCAGCGCGTCGCCCTGCACTCCCGGAACCCGCGCACCCGCCTCACCCTCCAGCACCAGCTCCACCGCCTCGTCTCGCGGCACGACGGCGTCGTCCTCCACGACGATCTCCTCCATCGGCAGGTCCTGCGCGACGGCCGCAGCCAGCCAGATCGCCACCCACCCGCTCACGGAACGTCGAACGTCGCCATGAGCAACCCCGGCGCCCGACCGTCCGCCGGATGATTCCGGGCGTCGAACGCGTACTGGGTGGCGCCGGCCCGCACGAGCAGCTCACCGTCGAGCTGTGCAGCCACCTCCATGTTCGCAAAGCTGGCGTCGCATGGAGAGAACAGGTGCGCATACACCCGGTACCGCCCCGGCGGCGGGGCGAGGGGCCAGACCACGTCCTCGCGGTTCAGGTTGTCGATGCGGCAGCCCTCGTTCGCGTCGACCACCAGGTGCGCACCCGCGGCCGCGGACTCGGGCGACACCACCACCCCGGGCACCGGCTCGAGCGCGTTGACGTTCTTGGTCCCGATGACCACCCCGTTCGGGTCCTCCACGTACAGGTCCAGGTCGACCGGGGCGTCCCACCCGAGGGAGACGAGGAGCCGGGCTGGGGGCGCATCGGGAAGCAGGGTGAATGTGGTCTCGGTGACCGGGCCGAGCCGACCGCGCTCATCGGCGGCCGCCAGCCGGACCACCAGCTCATCGGTCTGGATGGCGTGGGAGAACTCCAGGGTGGCGCTGTATTGAAGCTCGTCCCCCACCACGAAGTCATAGCCCTTGGCCGGCAGCACCCAGTGGTCGCGGTCGCCCACCGCCTGGATGTGCAGCGCCACCCCATCCGGCGCGAGTCGGCCGTTCAGCTTCACTGTGGCATCGCCCCGCGCCACCTCGGGCTGCGGCCGCAGCACCTGGGACACCTCCGGACCTCCCTTTCCCCCGCGGATCCGCCCGCTATGAAGCTGCGCATCGGCCACCCGGAGCTGCAGGTGCAGGCCCGGACCGAACAGCGAGGGGGACGCCTCGCAGCCGAGCAGCACCAGCCCGAGCCAGGACCACCTCACAGCACCACCTGTGCCCGCATCCGGAAGGTGTTGTTGTCGAGCTGAGCCGGGCGACCGGCGGCGTCGCGGCCGAGGGAGTTCTGCTGAACGGCGTACTCGACCAGGAGCCGCGCCCAGGCCGCCTCCGACATGTGGTGGTTCAGGCTGGCGCCCGAGGTGACGGTCTGAAATCGCCGGCGGGTGACCACGGTGATGCCGTCGAACAGCTCCAGGGCGTCGCGGTTCGGGTCGTATTGGTCGTACCGGACGCCGAGGGTGAACAGCGGGGTGAGCTCCTGCGTGGCCGCCACCAGGAACCCGACGCTGCGCTGATCCCGGCCGAGGAGGACCGGATCGGCGGGCGCTACGGCGCGGTCCAGGTTCACCGCGACCGCCACCTCGCCAACCACCAACAGCTCGCCGAGCCGGGGCAGCTCGCCCCACACCTGCACGTCGCCCCCGAGCCCCCACCGGTCGAAGTTGCGCGATGGTCGGCCGGCTGAGCCCGGGATCGGCACCAGCTCCGACACCAGCACCCGGCCGTCTTCGTTCAGGTCCTGCCACTCGAAGCTGTCCTTGGTCGGGCGGGTGCCCGCGCTGAACCCCTTGCCGGTGAGCACTGACGTTGCGGCCGCGGCGTGCAGTCCACCGACCAAGGCTCCGGAGATGCGCACCCGCGCGGCTACATCCTTCGCCGCGTTGGGGTCGGCATAGGCATAGGGCCCGCTCTCGAGGGGCTCGCCATTCTGCACGGCGACCATCCAGTCGATGGCCCACAGGTGCCCCGACAGGGCCGCGCCGAGGTCGAATCGGCCCGGGATGAGGGCGTAGGTCATCAGCGCCCGCTCGCCGAAGAACCGCTGGTCATCGGTCTGGCCGAAGCTCTCGAACCCGAACGGCACCGGGAACAGCCCGACCGTCACTCGCACCGGCGGCAGATCGTCGGGGTCCTTCCCCGGCACCTGCGCGTGGATGTCGAACCCGATGGGGCGCACGACGCTGCCGCCCGCGAACAGCTCGGTGACGCTGAACAGGCCCACGTGGCGCCAGTCCTTGGCCACCCGGATGCGGGCGTGGCGGAGCAGGAACCGGTCCTCGTTCAACAGCTCCCCGGTGCCGTCGGACAGCTCGTCTTCCGAGATCTGCCGGCGGAGGTAGTCGATCTGGGCGAACCCCGACACCTTCACGCCGCCGAGCAGCGTGCCCGGGGTCTCGGGCGGCTCGTCGGCGAGTGACAGCCCCGCCAGGGTGGCGAGCACCGCGATCACGGGAGGTCGGCAGGCCCAGGCGCTCCGGGGTGCTGGGGCTCCTTCCACACGACCTCGACATCGGCCTCGAGCGGCGCGTTGAGCAGCCCGCCCATCACGGGGTCGGCGCCCACCGGGTCGCACACGAAGTCAGAGGTGACAGGCGCCGAGTCGGAGGTGTCTCCACCGTTCTTTCCCCCGCAGGAGATCAGCAGGCCGACGCTGGCAATGGCGAGCACGGTGCCAGACAGGCCCGGCAGGAGCGGCTTGACAGTCATGTTCACCTCGCCTCGCAGTAGCCGAAGCGGCAGACGCCGCCCCCGCACTCGTCATCGGTGGTGCACGTGGCGCAGGCGCTGGCCACGCCGTTCTGCTCGAGGAAGAAGCACTCGCAGGGCGCCGGGTGCTCGAAGGCCGAGATGGTGCCGCCATCTACGTCGCGCTTCACCTGCATCGCACACGGCGGGATGTTCCCGGTGCCGATGACCGCCTCGGGCACGTTCAGCGCCGGGATCTCGGCCGTACCGGTGACCAGATCGACGAATCGCTGCGCCCGGGCAGCGGACGTAGCGCCGTTGTCACTGACCGCGTTGCCCGCGCCATCCACCCGAACGATGAACCGCAGGTTGGTCCAGATCGGGTAGTGACCGTCGCGCACGTTGCGCTTGTCGCGGGAGGTGGAGGTGGAGTCGGGGAACACAGCACCCTGGCAGCCATTGAACGGCTCGAACGCCAGCACCCGCATGTCGTCGACCGCGGCCTCCCACTTGCTGCTGTTCAGGATGCCGATGACCTGCTCGGCATTGCCGGTGGAGTTCTCGGCGATGACGGCGTCGCGCAGATCGCTGGACCCTTCGTGGCCGCGCAGGCTGCCATTCCACAGCGTTCCAGGAACGCCGATGTTCGCGCCGACCGTGAGCTGGGTGCTCGACCCCGGGTTGCGCACGAACACGAAGTCGGGCTGCATCCAGGGGGCCACCTCCTTGCCCGCCTCGCCCCCGAACTTCATCAAATAGTAGGCCTCGGTGGCCGTGATCGCGGTCTGCGAGGAGTTGCGTGGCACCACGAACCCGAGGGTCTCGACGTGGGCCGGGTACTCGACCAGATCTGTTGGCGGCGTCTCACCGCCCAGGCAGGTTGCGCCGCCCACGTCCATCGCCGACAGGTCGGACCGGATGTCGGTGCCGACCGGCATGTCGCAGCTCTCCTGCGTGCCATCGGGCAGGTAGTAGATGGCGCTGCCGGTGAGCGGCTCCTGGTTGCGGTGCAGGTCGTACGTGATGCACGACGACAGCGGCAGGTGCACGATGGTCATCTGGTCGTCGCCGACCAGGGCCGGGTCCGCGAGCACCGGCGACAGATCGGCGAGCAGCGACTCGAGCAGGGTCGTGGCCGGGAAGTACACCGGATTCGGCAGCGTGTTGCAGTCCACGGCATGGGCCGCGGGCATCAACGCCAGCCACACCGCGGCGACACGAAGCAGTGGGTGGATGTGTGTCATGCGGCGCAGCATAGGGAACCGCCGCACGGGTCACCACGGCTGTGCATCGATACGACGGGTGACAGCCATCGATTTTTTCGATGCTCAGTCCAGGACGGGGTCTGCGGGGGAGACCAACGCCGTCCACAGGGCCCGCGCCGCCGCGGTCGGGGTGAGGCCGCGCAGCCGAGCGGCGAACACCTGGCGCTGCACCGGCGTGCCCGGCAGCTCCACCAGCTGCAGGCGGCCGTCGCGCAGGTCATCCTCCACCGCCATGCGCGAGATGAAGCTGTAGCCGATGCCTTCGAGCACGCATCGTCGGGCCGCCTCGGTGCTCCCCACCTCCACCACCGCGCGGGCCGGCAGCAGGTGGGCGACGGCCCCTCGGGTGCCTGACCCGGGCTCGCGGAACACCATCGGTACGCCATCCAGCGACGCCAGCCGCGCCGGGGCTCCCGGCGGACCGATCAGCACCACCTCGTCCCGCGCCACCGGCAGGTACTCGATGCGGGCGTCCGACGGCTCGCTGCCGATGACGCACAAGTCGCACCGCTGGTCGAGCAATGCCGCCTGTGCGCTGGCCGAGTCCGACGCACGCAGCCGCACCATCACCGCCGGAACCTTCGCGCGGAACTTGGCGATCACGGCGGGCAACAGGTAGGCCGACGGGATCGTGGAGGCCTCGAGCAGCACCTGCCCCGTGGCCACCTCGCGCTCGAGCCGGGCCGCCCCCGCCGCCTCGTCCACCAGCGCCAGGATGCTGTGCGCATACCGCTCCAGCACGAGACCGGATGGCGTGAGCAAGGCCTCTCCCCGGCGTCGGTCCACCAACTTCGCGCCCACCGCGCCCTCGAGGGTGGCGACCTGCAGGCTCACGGTGGACTGGCTGACGTCGAGGGCCGCGGCGGCACGGGTGAACGAGCCATGGTCGACGACGGCGAGGAAGGTGCGGAGCTGGTCCAGCTTCATGCGGGGCCAGGTATCCAGCGCGCATCCAGCGGGTCGGATGCGCTGTGCACAGTGCGTCGCCTCGAGCGCTCGGGCTGCCTCTGCTGCAGATCCCCAGACCTCTCGGGACGCCCAGCACGCCAGTTCCTCGTCACGTCCCGGCCCCCGCCCAGCAGGTAGCATCCGGGGGCCAACCAAGGAGGCACCCCAGGGCATCCTCACGGCGAGCGATTCCATGTTCCTCCGCAACACCGCCGGCAGTTCGGGGCCCG
>JBLFXJ010000482.1:0-5116 GCA_047609825.1 Myxococcota bacterium | reverse complement strand
ACGACCCGCAGGGGTACATCCTCGATATCGAGCCCGACGCCTACTACGACATCCAGGCGGGCACGCCGATCACGTTCGTGCTCACCGTGCAGGGCCAGATCGTCGAGGTTCCGGGCGCGATGACCGAAGAGCTCGACTCCGAGCTCATCGCCGATGACAGCATCGTGTTGTCTCGCCGCACGCTGTACATCATTCCCTGATGGGCGCGCAGTGAGCGCTGCATGACGGGCGCCCGCTTGGCGGTGCTCTGGCACCTCCACCAGCCCGACTACCGTGATCCGCTCACGGGGCGTCCAACGATGCCCTGGGTGCGGATGCACGCGCTCAGGGGGTACCGCGATCTGTTCGTGGAGCTCGCGGAGGAGGACGTGGCCATGACGGTCAATGTCGTCCCGTCGCTGCTCGACCAACTCCTCCACTACGCTGCGGGTGGAGGCGATGATCACCTCGATCTGGTGGTCGTACCGGCGTCTGACCTCACTCCCGCCCAGGCGCAGCGAGCGGCGGCGGAGCTGCCGGGTGGCCACGAGGCGATGGCGAGGCCGCACCCCAGCTGGTGGTCCTTGCGCCGGCGTGTGTTGGGCGGGGACGGCCTGTCCACCCAGGACCTGCGCGACCTCCAGGTCTGGTCGGTGCTTCAGTGGTTCGGCGCCACGGCGTGTCGCGACCACGAGGCCATCGACGCCCTGCGGGCCCGCGGGCATGGCTACTCGGAGGCAGACAAGGCCATGCTCCTGGATGTTCAGCGGAGGGTGCTGGTCGCGCTGCCCGACCAGCTGCGCAGGCTGGTGAGCGCGACCGAGCCGGCGCTGTCCACCTCGCCCTACTTCCATCCCATCCTGCCCCTGCTCGTCGACGCACGACACGCCCGGCGGTGCATGCCGGACCTTCCCGACGAGGTCGAGTTCGCGTTCCCGGAAGACGCGATGCGCCAGCTGGTCGACGCCCGCGAGCGGGTCGAGGCCCTCACCGGGAGCGCACCCATGGGCCTGTGGCCGTCCGAGGGCTCGGTCTCTCCCGAGGTCGTGGAGATCGCTGCTGCCGCAGGCTTCCGCTGGCTGGCATCGGATGGCGACGTGCTGGAGCGGAGCGATCGAAGCCATGCCAGGCGGTCCGGGGGTTGGGACCTCGGGCACGATATGATCGGGTTCTTCCGCGATCACGAGCTGTCGGACCGGGTCGGGTTCAGGTACGCCACGGCCCGCCCCGACGACGCCGCTCGCGACCTTCTGGGCGCCGTCGCTGAGCGGGCGCCTGGGGGTGTGTTGACCGTCGCACTCGATGGGGAGAACCCGTGGGAGGCCTTCGAAGACGCGGGGGCCGGGTTCCGCCAGGCGCTGTATCGCGGCCTCCGTGATGGACAGGTGCGGGCAGTCACCCTCGACGTCGCAGCCCGCGAGCCCACCGTCGGTCGGGTGAAACGCCTGCACACCGGGTCGTGGATCCGGGCTGATTTCCACATCTGGATCGGCCACCCGACCGACCGTGCCGCATGGCGGATGCTGGCGGCGGTGCGTCGAGCCGTGCAGCGGTGTGGGAGTGAGGCGCACCGAGACGCGGCGATGCCCCACGTGCTTGCCGCGGAAGGGTCCGACTGGACATGGTGGTATGGGGAGGACTTCAGCACGCCCTACGCACGTCACTTCGACGCCCTGTTCCGAGCGCATGTGGCAGCGGCTTGGCGAGCCATCGGAGTGGCCGTACCTGCGAGCGTCGGGCGACCGTTGTGCGGGATCGACGAGGCCGTGTCGCCGCCCACCGGCTTCATCTCGCCGCGCCTCTCGGCCGATCCGACCTGGTGGGCATGGCAGGGTGCGGGTCAGCTCAGGTTTCCCGAGGGAGCCATGGCGCGTGGCGGGCGCAGTGTTCGAGGCGTGCGCTTCGGGTGGGACCGTGATTCGACCCTATGGTTGTGGGTCGAGCTGTCGGGCGCAGCCGCGGAGGCACAGATCCAGCTCCGAGTCGGGGGGGTCGATCTCGAGGTCCCGGATTGGCGCGGGGCGACCGCCGACATTGGTGGCGTGGCAGCCGCGCACACAGGATCCGGCATCGTGGTCCGTGCGTCGGTCGCGCGACGGTGCAGCATCCGACTGGGAATCGGTGATCACCGGTGGGGGCCAGCGGAGGTGGAGCGTCCCCGCAATCCGGATCTGGCCTGGTGGACGGCTTGAAGGTCGGTCTGCTCGTCCACCTCGACCGCGCGCCCGGATCATCCCGGTCCTCGTGTCAGCGCGAATGGCGGACCGTGCTCCTCCCGCTGCTCGACGTGGTCGAGGGCGCGCCCGGGCTCCGGCTCGGCCTCGCGCTCGGCGGCGACTGGATCGCCGACCTCAGCGAGCATCGTCCCGACGCCATCCACCGGATCCGAGCGCTGGCACGGTCGGGGCGGCTGGAGCTGCTGGCCGCCGTGGGCCACGGGCCGATCGCGCCGCTGATCCCCGAGCGCGACCTCGTCGCCCAGGTGAAGCGCGCGCGAACGTCCGTCCTGGCGACCTTTGGGGTCACGGCCACGGGCGCCTGGCTCCCGCATGGGCTGTGGACTCCGGAGGCTCCGGCCGCCTTTGTGCGTGGAGGGGTGGCGTGGGTGCCACTGTCCGATCGCGCAACACGTGCGGCATCGCTGGATCGGGCGCCGGTAGCGTGGGTGACCGAACGCCACGGCCACGCGTTGCGGCTGCTGGTCGTGGATGAGGAGGGGAGTGCGCTTGCCGCCACCGGCGATGCGGAGGCGATGCAGGTGCTGCTCGACCGACGGCGTGCCGAGGGTCATCGGGCGTCGGTGTGGTGGGTGGGTGCGGCTGGGGGACCGGCAGGCGTAGCGCGGCTGATCGGGCGGGCCGCCTTCCAGACCGTGCCTCCTTCGTCGCTGGTGGAAGGGCACCTCAGGCGGGCCTACGTCCCCGGGTGGGCGCCACCGGAGATCGGAACGGCCGAAGAGCACCTGCTGCGGTGCGATGCCGCGGATCGCCTGCACAAGCGCATGCTGCGCGTCTCGGTCCGGGTGCGCCGCTCGGAGGAAGACGGGCGCGCGGAGCAGGCCCGCCGCTACCTGCATCGCGCCCAGCATGGGGCGGCCTATCTGGAGTTCGACGGTGGCGGCGCGCTGGACCCCGCCGTGCGGCGCCGGTGCTGGTCGGATCTGATCCGTGCCGAGCAGGCGCTCGGCGCGGCCGCAGTCCGTGCGACGGTTCGCGCCGTCGATGTCGACGCAGACGGCCTTGCCGAGCTGGTGTTGTCCACGCCCGAGCTGGAGGTGGTGGTGGACCCCGTCGTGGGCGGCGGCGTGACCGAGCTCGTGCATCGAGGCGCAGGGACCAACCTCGTGGACACCGTCACCCGCACGCCCCGTCCAGTGCACGCCCAGATGCCGCAGTCACTGTTCGCCGGTGGGGACTGGGATGAGCCCCCGACGCTCCTCGGGTCGCTGCCGACCGGCGGCAGGGCGCGGGCGGAAGCGGCGCTGGAGCGCGCGGTCGGCTGGGATCGGCGCCCACGGGCGAGCTTCACGGAGTTGTTCATCGGTGATGGTGTGCGTCAGGATGATCTGCGACGCGGGCGCCTGGACGAGCCGGGCTGGTTCGGCGCGTGGGATGTGGTGAGCGCCGAGCCGCGCGGTGACGGCGCTGCGGTGGCACGCCTGGCGAGGACGGGTCCGGTCGCAGACCGGGACGGCGTTCGGACGGTACGGGTCCACAAACAGATCGCGGTGATCGGCGCCACCCGCACCGTGCGGGTGACCTGGGAGGTGGCCAACCGCGCGATCGAGCCCCTCCGCACCCGGTTGCTGGGATGCGTGGACCTCACTCCGGGAGACATCTCAGGATTGGTTGTGGACCTCGGGACAGCCGGCACGCGGTCGGCGGCGCGAGCTGGGGCATCTGAGGGCGTCGAGCGAGTGGATCTGCACGGTGGCGGCATGCCACTCATGCTCAAGTTCGATCCTCCCGCCAACCTGTGGCACCATCCAGTGGCAACGGTCGACCGGCGGCGCGGCAAGTGGCGCGTGGGGCTCCAGGCGCTCGCCATACACCCGTGGTGGCCCGTGGTTCTGTGGGAAGGGGACAGCGCGAGGTTCAGCGTCGAGCTTCGCCTTGGAGAGGGCACGCGATAGGTGAGTCGCCACTTGGGAGGCCCAATGGCTGCCGGCGCATTCTGTCTCGTGCTCCATGGACACCTGCCATGGGTCCTGCACCACGGACGCTGGCCCCACGGCGAGGACTGGCTGTTCGAGGCGGCGACCGAGACCTGGTTGCCGTTGCTGGGCGTGCTCGATGTGCTCGCTGAGGAGGGTATCTCCCCCGGGTGGACGGTCGGGCTGACGCCTGTTCTGCTCGAGCAGCTCGCCCACCCGAGGTTCACCACCGGCCTCATCGCGTGGCTGGGAGAGCAGATCGAGCGCGCTCGGTCAGACGCCGCTGACTTCAGGCGGCGGAGCGATCCTCACCTCGGCTGGCTCGCAGACCGGCACGCGGCCCATCTGAAAGGTCAGCGCGAACGGTTCGAATCCCTCGGACGTGATCTCCCGGGGGCCCTGGCGGCCCATGTGCGCTCCGGCGCCATCGGACTCCTGACATCGAACGCCACTCACGGGTATCACCCGTTGATGCTGCACGATGCCTGCGCGAGGGCTCAGGTGCGGGCGGGGGTCGCCACCACGACGAGCCGGATGGGAATCACGCCGACCGCCGCGTGGTTGCCCGAGTGCGCCTACCGCTCCGCGGGACCTTGGACGCCGATCGCCCTGCACGGTGATCAGCGCGACCGTGTAGGTGTCGCGTCGCTGTTCGCCGACGAGGGCATCCAGTGTTTCTTCGTCGACACCCACCTCGTGGCCGGCGCCGTCGCCCGAGCGGTGCTCGACGGGGACAGCATGCACCCCGTGCTGCCCGGTCAGGCGGACTGGGACACCGGCCTCGCGTGGCGGTCCGAGCTCGAGCCCCACCGCGTGGTGGAGGGCGACGCGCTCACCGGAGTCACGGTGCTCGCGCGCTGCCCGGATGTGTCTGAGCAGGTGTGGAGTGGCAAGGTCGGGTATCCGGGGAACCCCGCATTCCTCGAGTTCCACAAGCGGCACGGCTACCGCGGGTTGCACTACTGGAAGATCACCGGGCCCGAG
>JBLFXJ010000481.1:0-5133 GCA_047609825.1 Myxococcota bacterium | reverse complement strand
GTGCTCGGATCCCACTGGGCCTGGTGACCGCGTCAGCGGAGGGCATGCGGTACAAGCGGCTCACATACGCGGATCCGATCGTCACCGAACTCGAAGGACGAAGCCTGAAGCCGAACGAGGACTGTGCGCTAGACCTGGCTCGGCACGCGGCTGCAACAGGTCTGTCAGACTGGTACGTGGTCCAGGCGGTACTACTTGCGGTGGTCAGCGAGCAGGAGTGCACCGAGCGGGCGACCTCCGTTCCACTACCGACATCCGAGAGGGAGGCCGCGTCCGTTGGCGAGGAGTGCTCCCCAGGTCCCGTAGGTCAGTTGGGCGTTGGATACAAGGTGCGGCCAATGTCAACATTACAAGTGGGAACAGCGACAGAGCCAGCGTCCCCTGTGGCCCCCACGCCCCAGCCCGCGGATCCAAACGGCAGTGTAAGCCGCTCCGAGGGCTTCGACGGAACGGTCGATGTCGGTGCAGACCTCGTGGAGAATGCGTTCTCAGGTGAGGCGCTGGCAGGAAGGTTGGGGCCCCGACCCGTGCCGCTGGCTTCGGCATCGAAGAGCGAGCGGACGAGCTTGACCATGCTCTGGTTCGGCTGTGGAAGAGGCACAGTAGGCCACTGCAGACGCCTAGGCGTCATGTACGACGACGGAACGGGCGTGATGAAAGACAGCACGCGGGCGGCAAACTTGTACGAGATGGCCTGCGACGCCGGAGTCGCAGAAGCGTGCGACGGCCTTGGCACCCTTTACGCGCTTGGCGAGGGCGTCACGCAGGACGATTCACAGGCTGTAAGCTTGCACAGGCTCGCGTGTGCAGGAGGGTTCGCCCCCGGCTGCAATAATCTGGGACTACTCTACGACAATGGCGCAGGGGTCACGCAGGATAACGCGCTTGCCGCGAGGCTGTACAAGAAGGCCTGTGAGGGCGGGAGTGCCGAAGGCTGTCACAGCCTGGGCCTCATCTACGACAACGCGGACGTCGACGCGCAGGACGCAATGCGGGCCGCAGAGGCGTACAAATCGGCCTGTGACCTTGGGTCTGGTGCAGGGTGCAAGCGGGCGATCGAGATGCATCGATTCGCCTGTATGGGTGGGAATGCCAACGGCTGCTTAGCACTAGCTCAGAGCGTCACGACCAGCAACGATGAGGCAGCGGAGCTGTTCAGAATGGCGTGTGATGACGGGTCTGCTCAAGGCTGCAATAACCTGGGCCTCGCGTACGACCTTGGAGAGGGCCTCCCAGCGGACAACAGGCGGGCAGCGGAACTGTACAAGGTGGCCTGTGATCGCGGGGCCGCCCACGGCTGCAACAACCTGGGCGTCCAGTACCAATTTGGGACGGGCGTGTTGAAAGACAGCAGGCGGGCCGCGAACTTGTACGAGATGGCCTGCGACGGCGGAGTAGCAGAAGCGTGCGACGCCCTTGGCACCCTTTACGCGCTTGGCGAGGGCGTTGCGCAGGACGGCTCGCGAGCGGCGCGCCTATACAAGATTGCGTGCGACGGCGGGGTTGCCAACGCCTGCAATTTGCTGGGCCAAGCTCACGATCGCCTCAGAGGCGCTACCATAGACGCGACACGGGCGGCGGAGCTGTACAAGATTGCCTGTAACCTTGGGCACGGTGAAGGCTGCTACAACTTGGGCGTTATGTACGCTAAGGGTAGGGGCGTCTCGCCGGACCCTGTTCGGGCCAGTACCTACTGGAAGAGGGCTTGCGATCTAGGTAACGAGCATAGTTGCCACAAGTACTCGCAATAGTTGACATCACCGTGCATCGCAGAGAGAACGTCGCCGCGTCAGCCCATGCTGGCACAACTCACGCCCCCGCGCAGGGGTCCCCGGATGGGGTCCCCGCTGCTCGTAATAGGACAACTGCAAGGCGTGCGCACACTGTGCGCAACATGGCCGCGTTTCGCGTCCAGAACGCGCACAACGAACGCCAGCGCCGCCCGCGACAATGTTGTGACGCCGGCTATCGCGGGCTCACAACCGAGTTAGAACGAGCTCCGCCGGGTCTGATCCCGCCGTCCCCCACCCACCGCCAGGAGCAACGATGCCCACCGATTCGCTACACACCTCCGCCGTCGTCCCCGCCGCACCCGCAGATGTGTTCGATGCCTGGCTCGACGGGGACTCCCACACCGACATGACGGGCGCCGACGCCACGGGTTCGCCCAAGGTGGGTGCACGATTCACGGCCTGGGGCGGCTACATCGAGGGCGCCACCCTCGAGATGGACCGGCCCCGGCGCTTCGTCCAGAGCTGGCGCACGAGCCAGTTCGCGCCCACGGACGCTGACTCTCGGGTCGTCGTCCAGCTCGAGGCGGTCCAGGGCGGCACCCAGATCACCATCGACCACAGCGGCCTGCCGCCCGCCCAGGTAGCGAACTACCTGCAAGGCTGGGACACCCACTACTTCACGCCGATGCGCGCCTGGTTCGCCGACCGCAGCTGATCCGCGGGCGTCACTGCGCCCGCAGGATCGCTGTGGCGGCGTGGGCCGCGTGCACCACCGGCGTCAGCCGTCATCGGCCGGACAGAACGGCCCCTCTACCCACGCGCTCCCGTCGACCACCATGTGCAGACCGTTGCCGGACTCGTCGCCCACCACGCTGCCCACGCCACCGTCCAGGTGCCACAGGCCGAGGGTGTCGGCGGTCGCGCTGAGATAGGGCTCGAGCGGCGCGCCTTCGATCGGGATCGAGCCCACCCGCAGGCGGGCCTGGGTGATGATCACGTCCTGCGCCCCCTCCACCTCGGTGGAGCGCCCGAAGAACAGGCGGGGCTCGAGCGGGAGGATCTGGCTCGAGCGCTCGGCGATCCGCTCCACCGAATCCACGAACACGCGCATGGTGTCGGCGGGGTCGTCCCACGCGATGGCGACGTGGTGCAGCGCGCCTCGGATGGCCGCCGGCGTATCGTCCTCCTCGAAGCTGCCGTCCTCGAACAGCAGCTCGAGCCGCCCGCCGACGAACCACACCTGGAGGTGGTCGTACGACAGCAGGGGCGCCGGCAACACGACCACGGGCAGATGGACCCACATCTCGATGGTGAACGAGCTCTCGCTCAGGTCCTCCGGGAGCAGCACATACGGAGCGGTGAACGCATTGGTCACCTGAATGCCCCACGCGTTGGGCTCGTGGCCGTCGCAGTCCTGATCCAACCCGTCAACGCAGGCGTCGTGCCCATCCGGCGACACGGTGGCGTTGCCATCATCGCAGTCGCCGGTGAGCACCGCGAAGCCCTCCGGCGGGTTGCACGCGTCCACCACGGCGCCATCCGCGTCGCCCCAGCCATCCCCGTCGGCATCCTCGAACCACGGCCGCAGCTGACCGAGCGGCAGATCCGGATCGGCCTCATCGGCCAGCCCATCACAGTCGTCGTCGCCGGCCCGGCAGGTCTCGGACATCCGCGGGTTGACCATCGGGTCGTTGTCGTCGCAGTCGTGCGGACCCACCGCCGCCCCGGCGGGCGGCTCGCAGGCATAGCTGGCGATGCCCGCCCCGAACCCATCGCCGTCCCGGTCGAACTCCCAATAGGCAGTGCCGCTCTCGGGCAGGTGGGTCGGGTCGTCGCCGTCGATCAGCAGGTCGCAGTCGTCGTCGATGCCGTTGCACAGCTCGTCGGCGTCGGGGTGGACCGCTGGATCGGCGTCATCGCAGTCCCAGCCGCCATCGACCAGGGCGGCGTGACCGTCCCCATCGAGATCCACGGCGGGCTGCGCGGTGTTCGACCCACCGCGCTTGCCTCCGCCATCCGGGCTGCCGCACGCGAGCAGCAGCACCAGATGGATCACAGGGTCCCCAGGTAGGCCACCAGCGCGTCGATGTCGGCATCGTCCAGCTGGCTCGTGCGGCCGTGCAGATCGCCGCCGCCGCAGTCCTCGTCGAACCGCTCGTGCAGCGTGGTGGCGCAGCCGTCGTGCATCCACACCTCGCGCTGGCCTACGCCGAGCAGGCTCGGCGTGCGCGCCGGAATCCCCGTGCCCACGTTCACCAAGCGGCCGTCGGAATAGGCCGGCCCGTTGTGGCACTCGGCGCACCCGGCGGCATCCGACCAGAACAGCTCGGCCCCGCGGGTGACCTGCTCATCGGCCCGGTGGGCGCCGCGGAGCGGGGGGGTGCGGTCGAGGAACCGGACGATCTGCGACGGCTCCTGTGGCGTGAGCACCGCCGTGCCCCCGCTCATGCGCTCGACGAGCACGTCGCTGAGCAGGGTGTCCATGCTGTCGAACTCGCCATCCCAGTGCAGGTGGTCGAGGCTGGCGAGGCCCACCGCGAGGGTCTGCGTGCGACGCTTGCCGCGGGTGCGGAAGTTCCACACGCGGCCGTCGTCGTGGCCCTCCGGGTGGCAGGATGCGCAGGCGACGCCGAACGCCGGATCCTCGTGGAATCGGGTGAATCCGGTGATGTCATCGGCCCGGTCGGCGAGCAACAGCGCGTCGCGCAGGTCGCCACCGGCCATGTGCAGCGCCAGGGGCGCGCGGCTGAGCACCACCCGGCCAGCCGCGGTGTCGACGAACGCGACCGCAGTGCCCGTGCCCGTGGTGAAGGTGCCGGACTGGTCGCAGCCCGCGTTCATCCGCCGGATGGTCTCGGGGTAGGTCTCGTTCGACGCCGCCGAGAGGATCTCCACCCGGTCGCCGGCCACCCGCAGGTCGACCGGCAGGGGATCCTGGATGGCGAAGCTCGACCAGCGGCCGCCCTCCATGCTCAGCGTGCTCATCACGCTGTGCACCAGGCTCGTGCAGCCGGTGGGCTGGCCATACACCGGCTGCTCGCCGCTGCCGCCCACCACCTCGGGGATGTCGCCCGCCATCGCGCGCTGGTGACCGAGGGCCACGCCGCCGCCCCCGACGGACCGCATGCGCCACGCCACGGCGGGCTCGAACGGCTCGAGCTGGCCCTCGAATCCGGTGCGGAGGACAGCCTCCGGCTCATTGCGGCTGACGATCGCGCCGGTCTCGGGCTCGACCCAGAGCACCTGCGCGGCACGGAACCGGCTGACCGCCAGGTAGTCGCCATCGCGCACGACATCGCGCAGGTCGGGCTCGAGCTGGAAGCTCGCGAGGATCTCACCAGACCCGGTGTCGACCTCGACCAACTCACCGGTGGCACAGGCCACCCACACGCTGAACCCA
>JBLFXJ010000480.1:0-5152 GCA_047609825.1 Myxococcota bacterium | reverse complement strand
GCGACACATGCCTCAGACACGACGTAGCGCTCGGCGTGCAATGAACCCCGCTCCAGGTCTTCCGGGCGGACCGGCCGAAAGGTGCCCAGGCCGACATGGAGGGTGACGTGGGCGCGGCGCACGCCTCGTGTCGCCAGTGAGGCGAGCAACTCGGGGGTGAAGTGGAGCCCGGCAGTCGGTGCGGCGGAAGAGCCAAGGGGCCCGGCGTAGACCGTCTGGTACCGATCCCGATCGGATGGAGCCTCCTGTCGCTTCAGGTAGGGGGGGATCGGAAGCTGGCCCGCCCGGTCCATGACCTCGTACGCGGGGGCGTCCAGCTCGAGAGAGAGCACGCCCTCTACTGCCGCGGTCAGCACGCGCGCGCCCGATCCGTCGCTCAGCTCGAGTCGCTGCCCGATGCGGAGTTTCTTCGACGGCTTCGCCAACGCCTTGATCGTCCGATCGTTGAACTCCAGCACGAGGAGTTCCGCTCTGCCCCCCGTTGGACGCCGGGCGGTGAGCCTGGCCCGCATCACACGGGTGTCGTTCACCACGAGGAGGTCATCCGGCCGGAGCAAGTCCGGCAGTGTGGCGAAGTTGTGGTGGACGCACGGGCCTCCACCGAGCGGTAGTTGCATCAACCGGCTGCCGTCGCGGAGTGCCGTCGGATGGCGGGCGATGGCCTCCTCAGGGAGGAGGAAGTCCCATGCCTCGAGGTCGGACGGCGCTGGCATCCTGGTCTCCGGGCGGATAGCTCGCACCGCCGCCGGCTCTGGTAACCGAGGCTCAATGCTTCGGGGAGGCGTCGCGATTCGACGCTTGACCAAACCGTGCTGCGTGTTTCCCTTTCGCGCCAATGGGCGAGAGCGGGCTGGGAGGTGCGAGGACACATGGAATCACTGATCCCATTCCTGCTGATCGGCGGCGTGTTCTACTTCCTCATCATCAGGCCGCAGATGCAGGAGCGTCAGGAACACGACGATCTGCTCAAGGGCCTCGCAAAAGACGACCAGGTGGTCATGGCAAACGGGTTGCACGGCCGCATCGTGCGCGTCGAGGAATCGACGGTGGTACTCGAGGTTGCAGACCGCACTCGAGTGACGTTCGACAAGGCTGCCGTGCAACGTCGCGCGGATGCCACGCCGGCCAGCTGACGGCGGGAGGTACGGTGGAAGGCGTCTACTGGATTCGACTCTCGGCGATCGCAGCCATGGTGCTCGGCTCGCTGTATGTACTTGCACCGACGATTCTTCAGGATGACATCGAGACCCGACTCGGGAACACCGCGGGGCAGGTCGAGGCACCGTCCAAGGCGGGTCCTGACCTCGACGTCGTGTTCGATGTGGATGCTGGCGGCGACTCGGTAAGAGCCGCCGAGGTTCTGCGTGGTCGTCTCGCTGCGGCGGGCGTTCCGACCGACAAGGTGCATGCCAAAGGCGGTACCGTAGTCGTGCGGGTCGGCCCTGGCGGCGACAAGGCGTCGGTTCGTCGTCTGGCGGCGCTGCCGGGCCTGGTCCGGTTCCTGCTCCCACCTGCCGCGCTGCTCCCGACCGAGGAGCCGCCACCGGAGGCGCCTGAGGGCACGGTGCTGCCCGGCGACCTGGCGACGCTGCTCGCGGACGCTGGCGTCGACCTCGCGTCCGCGGCTGAGAGCCTCACCCGACTGTCGGGAAGTGCGCCACCTCCTGGCACAATAGTCGCTCCCGTTCGGGTCGATTCGGTCGCCGCTGGGGAGTCCACGCGCATCCTCTGGAAGGGGGCCTTCCCAGACGGCGTGCCGCTGGTTCTCGTCGATGTGGATGGCACCGTTGTCGCCGTCGCAGCGGCGTCCGGCGACGTGACGTGGCTCACCACCGATCCCGGAGATGCTGCTGCGGTGCTCGCCTCCGGTCCGGTTGGCGCGGGCCTGACGCCCCGCCCCGAAGCCCCCGTCGGGCTGGAAGAGGCACCTGACGTCGCCGTGGCGTCGCCGTCCATGATCCCCGACTGGGTCCTGGGCATGCTGCCGAACACCGCGATGAGCCTCGGGCTGGACCTCCAGGGCGGCATCGACCTCACGCTCCAGGTCGTGCTCGAGGAGGCGGTACTCGGCCAGGCCACGCGCGACGCCACGTTCCTGCGAGAGCGCGCCAAGACCGACGGTCTCGTGTTCGAGCAGGTTCGGCGTGACCGCGTCGGTCCCATCATCTGGGTGACGACCGAGGTCCCGCTCGGTGACGTCCAAGACTACATGCTGCAGCAGCTCTCGCAGTACGTGTACAGCACCTCGGACGGCAATCGGCACGCATTCGAGATGCAGTCCGAGAGGGTGGCCGACGTTGAGTCGCAGGCAGTGGAGCAGGTCCTCGAGACCCTCCGCAAGCGTGTTGATGAGACCGGCGTGAAGGAGCCGTCCATCGTCAAGAAGGGCGATGGCCGGATCAACGTCCAGCTCCCGGGCCTGGTCGACGTGCAGCAGGCGGTCGACGCCATCGGCACTACGGCGATGCTCGAGTTCCGGCTCCGCGACCACGGCTTCGACGACCTGCTCCGGGAGCAGATGGTCCAGGCCGCTGAGGGGGCGCTGCCGGCCGAGCAGTTCGAAGACGACATGCTGATGAACGACTGGCTGTGGACCACCAAGCGGCTCGACGAAGACCGCATCGTGATGTTCCAGTACACAGAGCAGGCCGACGGCGAGCTCGTCCGTGAGTATCCGCCGTATGTGTTGTTCGCCGATGTGATGCTGACCGGCAACGATGTGAACAATGCGCGCGTCGGTTGGGACCAGAACAACCAGCCCTACGTCTCGATGGAGTTCAAGCCGCGCGGATCGCAGGTGTTCTGCGACGTGACCACGGCGAACGTGCAGAAGCAGTTCGCGATCATCTTGGACGAGCGAGTGCGCTCGATCCCGCAGATCCGTGAGCCGATCTGCGGCGGTGCCGCGAGCATCGAGATGGGCGCGTCGATGAACCCGCTGAAGGATGCGCAGACGCTGGCGCTCGTCCTGCGGACCGGCGCGTTGGATGCGCCGGTCGTGCTGGCCCAGGTGCGGCAGGTCGGTGCGAGCCTCGGTCAGGACAGCATCCGCAAGGGGAGCATCGCGACGGTCGTCGGCGGCAGCATCGTGCTGGTGTTCATGCTGCTGTGGTACCGACGGGCCGGCATCGTCGCCGACATCGCGCTCGTGGTGAACGTCTTGCTCGTGCTCGCGGCGCTCGCCGTCTTCGGCGCCACGCTCACCCTGCCCGGTATCGCCGGCATCGCCCTGACAATCGGTATGGCGGTCGATGCCAACATCATCATCTACGAGCGCATCCGAGAAGAGCTGCGGCTCGGTGTCCACCCCCGAAAGGCTGTCGATGTCGGCTTCGACAAGGCGGTCGTGGCGGTCCTGGATGCCAACATCACCACCGCAATCGCGGGTGTGGTGCTGTTCTCCTACGGTACGGGTCCGATCAAGGGCTTCGCGGTCACTCTCCTCATCGGCATCGTCACGACCCTCGTGACTGCCCTGTTCGTCACCCGCACGCTGCTCGAGCTGTCGACCCGAAGCTCGTCTGCTCGCCTGCGTATCTGAGGTCCCCGTGGAGTTCATCAAGAACTGGCTCGACAAGCTCGAGATCGACTTCGTCGGGCGGCGCTATGTCGCCGGGTCGGTCTCGTTGATCCTGGTCATCGCCTCCTGGGTGCTGTTCTTCGGGGTGGGACCGAACTGGGGCATCGACTTCACCGGTGGCACCGAGATCCATATCAAGTTCTCGCCAGGAGATGGCCAGCCGGACCTCACGTCGATCATGGAGGTCCGGGAGGCCCTCCGTACGATGGGCCTCGGCGATGACGCTGTCCAATCGGTCGGCTCGACCGAAGACAACGAGTTCGCGATCCGGATCCAGGACGCGACATTCGGCATCGCAGAGCTGCAAGCGGAAGTGGAGCAGTCGCTGGTCGCCGCGTTCGGTCCGGACTGGATCCAGGAGATCGCGTCCGATGCGGAAGTTGGCGCACGGTTCGTGGTGTCCACCGTAGACGAGGTCGCTGACCGCAAGGCAGTGGCTGCTGCGGTGAAGGGCATCCCGGGGCTGAGCGTCCAGGACGGCAAGGACGAAGGCATGTTCGTGATCACGGCGTCTGGCCTGGCCAACCAGATTCAGGAGCGGATCGGGGAGGCCATGGGCGGCCGACCCTTCGAGGTGCTGGCCATCGACGCCGTCGGCCCCAAGGTCGGCGGTGAGCTGCGGCGCCAGGGCTTCGTGTCGATCGCAGCCACGCTGGGTCTGGTGCTGATCTACGTCGCGTTTCGGTTCGACATCGGCTTCGCGCCTGGGGCCGTGCTCGCGTTGTTCCACGATGTCTCGCTCACAGTGGGCATCTTCGTGTTGGCTCAGCTTGAGTTCAACCTCCCGATGATCGGCGCCCTGCTCACCATTGTTGGCTACTCGCTGAACGACACGATCGTGATCTACGACCGAATCCGAGAGAATCGGGATCGGTATCGTCGGGGCGATCTGGCCGAGATGATCAACGTGTCGATCAACGAGACGCTCACTCGTACGGTCGCCACATCGGTCACAACGGTGCTCGCGATCACCATGCTGATCCTGATCGGCGGGCCCGTGATCCGGAACTTCGCGTTCGCGATGTTCCTGGGAATCATCTTCGGCACCTACTCCACAGTGTTCGTGGCGAGCCCGATGATCCTGGTGATGGAAGACGTGAAGCCGTGGCTCTCGCGGCTCATCGTCTCGACGACGCCAGCGACCGGTGGTGAGTCTGGTCCAACGGGACGTCCGACCACGCCGGCGACGACTCCGCCCCCCGACGACGAGGACGCGGATACCGAGGATGAGTCCACTCTCACCGAGGCCGAGAAACGCAGGCGCGCGCGCGCGGCCGCCGAGCGAGGGCAGACGCCGCTGTGAGCCCGGAGCCGTTGACCCGCACCGGACTCGCGCGTGAGCTGGTTCGTACACACGGACTGACTCGCGCCGAAGCGGTCCAGTTGGTGTCCACGGTGCTCGATAGCCTTGAGCAGGGGCTCTGCGACGGCCACAGGGTTGAGCTGCGCGGGCTCGGATCGTTTCGGCCAAGGCATCATTCAAGCTACACACGTGTCGATCCCAGCAGCGGGGAACGTCGGCGGGTCGAGCCGAGGGTCTCGTTGGCCTATCGGCCGTCGTCTTCGCTCCGC
>JBLFXJ010000479.1:0-5196 GCA_047609825.1 Myxococcota bacterium | reverse complement strand
CGGAGTCCCCTGCTGGCGGCGTCTGGGGTCCCCCCCACTTGCACGGCACCTTCGCTTCCGTGGGTCCGGGCGACAGCGGGGGTGTTGGGCCAGGCGGGGTGGGGTGGGTGGAGATTCGGGGCGGTGGGGGTTGGGCGTTCGGAGGCGTGAATCCGGGGCGCCGCTGGACGGGTGTCGGACGCGGATCGGCTGTGGCCGGGTGAAGACGGGCGTCCGGCAGCGCGGCTGGCACCCAGGCGGACCCGGGTCCGCGCGGGGTCTGGCACCCAGCGCCCGGGGGGCCGCGGGGGGTCGGGCACCGACGCGGCCCCGGGCCCGCAACAGGGTCTGGCACCGAACAGGATGGGTCCGGCACCAGATCATGCAGGTAGAGGCCGCAGCCTCCGCTCGCGCCAGGCCCCGAGGCGCTACCCTGTGGCCGTGTTCACCTCCCACCCGCCCAGACCACCCCAGCCCCCGCGCCTCGCGGTGGACTCCGCCCGCCACCAGCCCGTGAGCACTCGATGACGGCCCCGAGCCATCTGTACTTGATCCCTGGCTTCTTCGGCTTCGCCGACATCGGTGACTTCCGGTACTTCGACCACCTGCACCGCGCCCTGGAGGAGGCCCTCGCGGCCCGGGGTATGCGGATGCAGATCCACGACGTGCACACCCGCCCCACCGCATCGCTCTCGGCGCGGGCGGCGCGGCTCCTCGAAGTCATGGCGGCCACGGCCGGGCACGACCGCGCCAAGCTCCACCTCATCGGGCACTCCACCGGCGGCCTGGACGCGCGCATGCTGCTCACGCCGGGCGTCGGCCTGCCCACCTCGGTGGCCGTCGAGCCCTTCGCCTCCCGCGTCCGGTCCGTGGTCTCGCTCGCCACCCCACACCGCGGCGCCCCCCTCGCCGCCGCGCTCTCCAGCTCACAGGGCCAACAACTCCTCCGGCTGCTCTCGCTCTCGGCCCTGCACGTCATCCGCGTGGGCCCCATCACCGACAGCGTCCGCGCCGGCCTGGCCTCCCTCATCCCCGGCCGCGTCTTTCCCGCGGGCCTCGCGCAGCAGCTCCACGCCGACCTCATCGCCGACTTCAGCCCGGCCCGGCAGCTCCAGGTGGAGGCGCTGCTCGACGACGTGGTGTCCGACCACTCCCTGCTCACCCAGCTCCGCCCCGAAGGCGTCGAGCTGATCAACGCCCTGGGCCGAGCCCGCCCGCAGGTGGCCCGTGGCTGCGTGGTCACCGCCGCCCCCGCACCCAGCCTCCGCACGGCCGTCGGCGCGGGCACGAGCGTCGGCCATCACGCCTCCCGCAGCCTGTACAACCAGCTCCACCGCCTGGCAGGCCGCCTCCCAGAGACCTACCGACCCGAGCTCGAGGGGCCGGTGCGCGACCGGCTGGCCAAGGCCGGCGCACACTTCCTGGAGGACGGAGCGAACGACGGCATGGTGCCCGCACGCTCCCAGATCTGGGGCGAGCTGGTGGGCGCATGGAGCGCCGACCACCTCGACATCATCGGCCACTTCGACGCCCCCACCCGCAAGCCCCCGCACCGGGACTGGCTGTTCTCGGGCTCCGGCTTCGGCCCGCGCGAGTTCGAGGCCCTGTGCGACGCCTTGGCGGCGTTCATCGAGCGTGCCGAGGCCTGACGCGGAGTGAATGCCGGGTCGGTTGCGTCGGTCCCAGGAACCGGTGCCTGCTGGGTCACGGACTGGTAGGTGGACGTGGGGATGCGGACCTGTCCGCCCCGCTCGGCCACCTCCATCAGCGGATCGATGAGCAGGCCGAGCATCGCGCCCAGGCTGCCGTCGGCGGCCCCCGCGCGTCAAGGGGCGCGGCCGGGTACACCCAGATCCGCTAAACCCCCGCATGCCCACCTGTGACCACGTCGCCCTGCTCGTTCGCTCCCTCGAGCGCACACTCGCCCACCTCGCGCCGCTCGGCCTGCCCACCGGGCCGATCGAGGACTTCCCTGGCGAAGGCACCCGCGAGGTCTACCTCGGGGCCGACGACCAGCCCGGGCGACTCCTGCTGCTGCAGGCGCTGGGCACGGATGGACCCTATGCCCGAGCGCTGGCGAAGCGCGGGCCGGGTCTGCACCACGTGGCGTTCACCGTCGCGGACGCGCGGGCCTTCGTCGGCGCGCACCCCGGCTGGCTGCTGCTCCCGCACAGCCTCGACAGCCACTCCGGCAGCCGCACGCTGTGGCTCGGCAGGCCGGGGGTGGGCACGCTGGTGGAGGTGCACCACGGGACGATGACCTATGCGGGCGACCCCGTGGTGGAGCGGCTGGAGGTCTGCGTTGAACCTGGCGGACGGGCGTCGCTGGTGACGGGGCTCAGCGGGTCGACGGAGATCGTCGCCGGCGCGGGCCGGATGCGGATTGCGGGGCAGGAGCTCGACCTGCGGGAGCTCGTGGACCACCGATGTCCACCCAGCTGAGCCTGCTCTCCACGGGCCACACGGACGGGTCCTTGGGTCTCGCAGACGCTGACGTGCGGCTCAGGCCCGGCTTCTACTCGTCTCGCGCGGCGGACGGGATCTTCCTGGCGCTTCGGCGTGAGATCCCGTGGCGGCAGGACTGCATCCGCATCTTCGGCAAGGAGCATCCGCTGCCGCGCCACCAACAGTGGTTCGCCGACGACGGCCTGGTGTACACCTGGTCTGGAATCCGCATGGTACCTGCTCCATGGACGCCCACCCTGCTCGACATCCGGCGACGCCTGCAGCAGGACACGGGCGTGTACTACAACACCGTGTTGGCGAACCTGTACCGGGATGGCCACGACACGGTGTCGTGGCATGCCGACGACGAGCCGGAGCTCGGCGAGTGCCCGCTCATCGCGAGCCTCAGCTTCGGCGCCGAGCGCGACTTCCTGCTGCGACACCGCGAGCGGACCGACCTCGATCGCGTGTGCGTGTCGCTCTCACACGGGAGCTTGCTCCTGATGGGCGGCGCGACCCAGCGGTTCTGGGAGCACTCCCTCCCCCGGCGGAAACGGGTCACGGCGCCGCGCATCAACCTCACGTTCCGCCGGGTGCGGGAGGAGATCCGAAAGCGGGACGACAACCTGGACTTGAGCTGGTTGCGGGATGACAGCGTGGAGCGGGCGGAGGACCTGCCGGAGCCGAAGGTGGTGGCGGCGGAGATTCTGGAGCATCTGCGGGTGGCGATGGAGGAGATGGGGGCGTTGACAGAGATTCTGGCGAGTGATGATGTGGCAGCGTCCGCGTGAGTGACCACGACGAGCTCCCACTCGGCTGGACCTCCACCACACTGGGACAAGTCCTGCACGGCATTCAGCCGGGCAAGAGCCCGAAAGCGGCTGGTCGTCCAGCAGGACCAGGTGAGAAGGGCGGGCTCAAAGTCAGCGCCGTCTCCTGGCGGGAATTCAACGCGAGGGAGAACAAGGCACTGCCAGGTTCCTTCGACACCAGTGGCATTGCCACCCCGAGAGCCGGCGACTTGCTTATTTCCAGGGCGAATACCGTTGAGCTGGTCGGAGCGGTCGTGCTGGTGCGCGAGGACCACCCGGAGCTCATTCTCTGCGACAAGACCCTCCGGCTCGACCCTACTCCTGCGGCAGATCCTGGCTATCTCTTGAGCGCATTGAGAACCGGCGCCGTGCGGGAGCACTTCGAGGATCGAGCAACCGGTACCAGCAACTCGATGCGGAACATCTCGCAGCCGAAGATGCGGTCGGCCCCGTTGGCCCCCCTCAACGAACAACGCCGCATCGTCGCCAAGATCGACGCCCTCCAGGCCCGCTCCCGCCGCGCCCGCGAGGCCCTGGACGCCATCCCGGCCCTGCTCGACCGGTTCCGCCAGTCCGTGCTCGCCTCCGCCTTCCGGGGCGACCTGACGGCAGACTGGCGGGCGAACCACCCCGACGTGGAGCCGGCCTCGGTGCTGCTCGAGCGCATCCGGGCCGAGCGGAAGGTGCGGTGGATTGCCGCCGCCGCCGACAAGGCCCGCGCGCGGGCCGAGGCGAAGGCGGCGAAGGCGGGCAAGCCCTGGGGGCCGGCCGACGACGCGAAGGTGGTGGCCGCGGCGACGGCGAAGGCCGAGAAGAAGTATGCGGCGCCCGAGCCGGTGGATGCGGAGGCGGCGGGGTTGCCGGAGCTGCCGGAGGGGTGGTGTTGGGCGAGGGCTGCGGATTTGGCCGGACCGGGCCGACCCATCATCTACGGCATCATCAAGGGCGGGCCCCATCATCCCGGCGGCGTGCCTATGGTGCGAGTGATGGACATCACATCTGGGGACCTGTCCCTCGACGCGCTGAAGCACTGCAATCCGGAGAGGGCGGCGAAGTTCTCCAGAGCAACCCTCCGAGAGGGCGACCTCCTGGTTTCAAAGGACGGGACAATTGGAAGAGTGGCGCTGGTGCCTCCACATCTCGCCGGCGGCAACATCACACAGCACGTCCTGCGATTCTCACCGGCTAACGGCATCTTCAACCAATGGCTCAAGCTGGCGGTGGAGTCGCCCGGGTGCCAGGCCTTCATGAGCGGCGAGACCAAGGGCGTAGCGCTCCAAGGCGTAAACGTCGGGGACTTCAGATTGATGCCGGTGCCGCTGTGCGGCATGGCCGAACAGCGAGAGGTTGTTCGAATTGCTGGGAGCAGAAACGCGACAGACTCAATGTCCAAGGAGATCGATTTCCTCTGTGGCCGCCTGAACACCCTCGACCAAGCCATCCTCGCCAAGGCCTTCCGCGGCGAGCTCGTCCCCCAGGACCCCACCGACGAGCCCGCCTCCGTCCTCCTCGACCGGATCCGCGCCGAGCGGGAGGCGAACCCGGCTCCCAAGAAGACCCGCAGGAAGCGCTGATGCCCGTCGACCTCTCCGAGACCCTCGTGGTCGGCATCTCGTCCACCGCCCTGTTCGACCTCGCCGAGGCCGACCAGGTGTTCCGCGAACAGGGAATGTCGGCCTACCGCCAGCACATGCTCGAGCGGGAGGACGCGCCCCTCGCGCCGGGCACCGCCATGCCCCTGGTCCACGCCCTGCTCGAGCTGAAGGCGAGGACCCCGGCCGGCGAGAGCCCGTACGCCGAGGTCGTGGTGATGTCGCAGAACAGCCCCGAGACGGGCACGCGCATCTTCAACAGCATCCGGTCCATGGGGCTCGGCATCACCCGGTCGGCGTTCACCGGCGGCGAGTCGCTCGCCGCCTACGTGCCCGCGTTCGGCATCGACCTGTTCCTCAGCCGGAGC
>JBLFXJ010000478.1:0-5205 GCA_047609825.1 Myxococcota bacterium | reverse complement strand
CGCGTCGAAGCGGGCCCTGGTCGCGGAGGTGCTCGCGCTCGAGCCGGGGCTGATCGCCGAGGTGCGCGACGCGGCGGGTCCAGCTGGCGTGCGCGACGTGCTGCGCTCGTACCTGGAACCGGCGCGGCGCACGGAGGTGTTGGACAACTGCGCGTTGGCTGCCCATCCCGTGGACGTACGGCGGTCGGGCGAGGGCGGGGCGTATGCGACGCACCTGGAGGGGCTGGTGGCGGCGCTCAGGGCACAGGGCGTGGAGGCGGCGCTCGAGGTGGCGGTGACCGTGGTGGGGGCGGCGGTGCTGGCGGGGGCCGTGGAGGATGGCGGGATGGCGGATGCGATCGAGGGGGCGGCGGTGCGGCGGGTGGAGGGGTTGTTGGGGGGAGAGGTGAAGCGCTAGAGCCGATCGTGCAGCTGCAGCAATACCTCGGCATCCAACGCCGCGTATGCCTCCTGGCGGGTGGTGAGCGGACGCCGGGTCCAGTCGCTCACCTGCGGCCCCTTGTCGATCTCGAGCCCGAGCTCTCGGGCGCAGACGGCCTTCAGGCTGTGACCCCCGGTGGCCTCGGGGCGCAGGGCGCGCGACCTGGCGAGGGTGTCGACGACATTGTCGATGGTGATCCCGTACTTCCGCAGAACGGACCGTTCGAAGTCCGCGTTGTGGATGACCTTCACCACGTCAGGGTTCGCGAGCAGCTCGCCCAGCGGGCCGAGGTCTGCGAGTTCCAATGCATCCAGCAGGTACACCTCGTGCGCTGAGGCCAGCTGAACCAGGCACAGCACGTGGTTGCGGAGCGTGGTCTCGACGTCGAGCGCGACGACCGATGACTGGGACAACGTGGCGCAGGCCTGCCGCAAGCCGGCGTCGTCGGTCACCCATCGGATGGGGAGCTGTCCCCGCACGCTCGGCTCGCCGCCATCGGGATCTGGCCGCTGTGGCGGGGCGTCGCTCTCGTCGGCGCGACGGCGACGCAGCGCTTCCGGCACCCGTACGGGGGCGTCCCCCTCCCCGCCCCCCAGCCAGCGCCAGGCCCCGGCGACGTCGAGCAGGTAGGACCCGAGCATCTCCCGCTCGACCCAGGGCGGCATCAAGGACTGGAACTTGCTCAACCGGTAGTTCGGAAGCGACGTTCCGACTTCGTCCCATAGCTTGTCGTCCTCCCAGAACTCAGGGTCGCGGAGCCGGTCGACGGCCGCGAGGAAGTCACGCTCGGTGAGATCGTCGGCGCGGAGCTTCACCAGGTAGTTGTCGGGGATGACCTTCCAGTCGCCGCCGACCGCCTGGAGGGCGTAGCGCAGGGTGGAGTTGATGCGACCGCCGGCGAAGGTCCACCACCGGATCTCACCGTCGTCCACCTCGATGCCGCCGCGCGCCGGTTCGAGCAGGCCCTCGAAGTCGGCGCGCTGGTCCTGCAGCACCGCTGCCGCGGTCTCGTGGAGGTAGGGGTAAGACGCGTCCGAGGTGAGGACCTGGAGCACGGTCTGGCACAGGTCGAACCCGAGGAACTGTGGCAGATACCCGCCCCAGGTGGGCTGCTTGCCGCGGGGCGCCGGGTGCACGATGATCTGCCGATCGTCGTGGAGGATGCGGTCCACCGCCCAGGCCCGTCCGCCGAGCAGGAAGCAGCTCACGCCATCGACCAGGCGGTCCACGAAGCCCTGGTTCAGGGTGCCGATGGGCTGCCCCGCTCCGGTCTGCACCGAGTAGCTCCGGGGGCTGGAGAACACGGCGAACAGCTCCATGAAGTTGCGCCGGCCGAACCGCCGCTCGGCCCGCGGCCCGAGCACCAGGCGCCCGCTCACCTGGAGCAGCGCGCGGTCCCGGAGCATCCACGCCACCAGTCGCTCGAACTCCGCCCGGTGGATCCCAGAGAAGTCGGGCACCCGGCTCAGGTGCGCCCACGCCTCCTCGAGCGGGATGCCGTCGGCGGCGAGCGCCATGGCCAGCAGCTGGTGGACGACCACCGGCCAGCACCGATCGGTCACCTCGACCGACTCGACCCACCCCGCCTTGGCCAGCTCGATCAGCGCCACGGCCTGGGTGACGGCTTCGGTGGTCTCGCAGAAGAAGGTGGTGTTCGCGGCCTGGCCCGCCCGCCGGCCGGTTCGCCCCATGCGCTGGAGGAACGAGCTGACCGTGTCGGGGGCCTCGGCCTGGAGCACCCGGTCCAGGTCGCCCACATCGATGCCGAGCTCGAGCGTGCTGGTGGCGACGATGCATGCGTTGGAGCCGTGGTGGAACCGCTCCTCGGCGAGGAGCCTCTCCTCCTTCGACACCGCGCTGTGGTGAACGAACACCTCGGTGCCGAGGCGTCGCATGTGCTCGGCGACCAGCTCGGTGGCGGCGCGCGACTGACAGAAGAACAGGCTCTTCTGGCCGCGCGCCAGCTTGGCGGCGTCGTGGGCCAGGGCCGGCATGTCTTCCCGGTGAACCACGAGCAGCTGACGTCTTCCCGGCACTTTGGGCGGATCGACCACGCGTCCGGGGCGGGCCGAGGTGCCCTGGAGCCAGGCGAGGATCGCGTCGGGGTTGCCGACGGTGGCGCTCAGGCCGACCCGCTGGACGTCGTGCTGGGACAGCTGCGCGAGGCGCTCGAGGACGCTCATCAGGTGGGCCCCGCGGTCGGAGCCGGCGAGGGCGTGGATCTCGTCGATGACAATGATGCGCAGGTCGGCGAACAGCTCGGCGGCATCGACCCGCTTGGAGATGAGCATCACCTCGAGCGACTCGGGCGTGGTCATCAGGAGCTCGGCGGGCGCCTTCAAGAACCGGGTGCGCTGGTTGCTCGGGGTGTCGCCGTGCCAGACGAACCGGTCGAGGCCGACCATCTCGGTGTACAGGCCCAACCGGTCGGCCTGGTTGTTGAGCAGAGCCTTGATCGGCGCGATGTACAGCGCCGCGAGACCGGCCGGTGGATCGTCCACAAGGGCCGACAGCGTCGGGAACATCGACGCCTCGGTCTTTCCGCCGGCGGTGGGCGCGAGCACGACGGCGTTGCAGCCGTCGAGGAGGGCCGCGCCGGCCTCCTCCTGGACGGGTCGAAGGCTCGTCCAGCCGAGGCGGGCGACGATGGCCTCCTGGAGGCGGGGGGCGAAACGGGCAAACACGCTCATTCGCTGCCCTCCCGCAGCCGCCACAGCGCGCCAAGTGGCGTGACATCGAGCCGCACCGGCGCCCCGGTCGCCTCCACGTGGAGCCGCAGTCGTCGATACGCCCGCGGACCACCGGCCATGCGGGTGACCTCGGCCTCATTCAGGCTGCCGTGCGCGCGGAGGTGGGTGAGCACGCGCCGCACCGCGTCGTCGATGGCCACTGGCTCGACGACCACCCGGGAGATGGCTGGCCGAGCATCGACACCGCCGCCCTCCGCGCCGCGGCGGCGTCGCACCGGCGCGGCCGGCTCGCCGCCCGCCCCGAGCACCCGAAACGCGCTCGCAGCGGTCGGCGTGGACGGGAAGTGGTAGCACCGGACGGCGTCCCACGACGCCGACTCCCTGACCTCGCCGAACACGTCGAGCAGCTCGGCATAGGAGAGCGCGATGGCCCACGGCGCCTCCCCTTTGGGTCGAATCCACTGGACCAGGATTCCATCGGGCGAGAGCAGCTCCCACGCGTCCCGCTTCATGTGCACGCGGGTGGCCGAGTAGGCCACGAGCTCAGTGCCGGCGACGATGTGACGTCGGGGCTGGGTGCCGGGGTCGCCGCGCGACAGCAGTGCGCGCACAGCGGGGTGCGCGACCACGCTTCCACGCGGGACGGAACGGCTCCAGCGTCGGCGTGGCCCACCCATCCGCTACCACACGTCTTCTTGGGCGACCAGCCCGTCGTCGTCGTCGCCGAGGGTGAGCGCGTCGCCGGCCATCGCGAGCTGCTCCTCGGGATTCAGCCCGTCAGGCTGGAAGCCGTACTCCACCGTAGGGTCGTAGTCGTCGTGCTCGTGCACCAGATCCATCTGGGTGACGAACTCGCGGAGGAACTGCCGCGGCACCACGCCCACGTCGCCCTTGAACCCCTCCGTGACCTGGGCGACGAGCTGGTTGACGAACCCCTCGGTGACCAGGGAGTCGAGGTGGGCGCGGTCGGCGGTGGGGTAGAGCTCGCGGAGGCAGAGGGCGACGGCGCGCAGGCGGTCGGCGTCGAACGGGGTGAGCTCGAGCTGGGCCTGGCGGAGGCTGGCGAACCGCCCGCGCTTGAGGAACCGGATGCGGTCGTGGAGGGGGGCGAGGCCGGCGACGCCGTGGCGGGAGTCGAAGAAGTCGGCAGTGCCGGTGAACAGCCAGAGCAGGCCCGGATAGGCGCCCGCGGCGTCGGCGATCTGGCGGATGCCGTTGAGTGACTTGTGCCGGGAGTCCTTGCGCATTCGCAGGATGGTCTCGGCCTCGTCGATCACGATGACCAGGCCCTTGTAGCCAGCGGCCTTGACGATCTCGAGCACGCCGCGGAGGTAGTCGAGGGCGTCGCGGCTGCCGATGTCGCCCTTGATCCCGGCGGCCTTCTTCGCGCTGGCCGCCACGTTCCCGCTGCCGCTCAGCCAGGAGATCAGGGCGCCCGCCTCGGCCATCTCGCCGCGCTGCTTCATGTCGAACACGGTCTGCACCACCCGGACGAAGTCCTGCGGCGCCTGGCCTCCGGTGAGCGAGGCGAGGTCTTCGTCGAGCCGGCTGCGCACCTTGGCGTCGAAGTCTTCGGCGTCTTCGTCAGCACCCGCAGCGATCAGGCTCTCCTCGATGTGGCCGATCCACCGGTCGAGGATGTCGCCGAGCGCGCCGCGGGGGCAGGACGACGTGCCGAGCTCGGTGAGCACCTTCCGGTACACGTCGTCGAACCGATGGAACTTGAGATCGTTGTCCGACACCACCACGAAGCTGGTGGCGAAGCCCTGGGCCTGGGCGTCGAGCAGGGCGAGGCGCGCCGTGAAGGTCTTGCCGCAGCCGTAGCCGCCGCGGAGGAACTTGATGGTGCCCTCCCCGTCTGCGGCCAGGTCGAGCTGGCGGTGGAGCTCGCCGCGCTGCTTCTCGATGCCGACGGCGAAGGTGTCGATGCCGCGCTCGGGCACCAGCCCCTTGCGGAGCGACTCGAAGATGTGCTCCACGTCGCGGTGGGTCAGTGTGCTCATCGGGCGCTCCCTTCTCGTACGTACCGCTTCACGCCCGCGACCACGTCGATGCGGATCACAAACGGCGCTTTGGCGGCGTATTGTTCGAACT